>CAZGLC010000079.1:0-18437 GCA_964526235.1 uncultured Bifidobacteriaceae bacterium | reverse complement strand
CGCGCGCCCATGCCGCCGAAGTCGAACGCCTTCTCGATGTGCTCGTTGTCGCGTACCCAGCTCCAGAGCCCCGACACCTGCTGCGCCGCGTAGGAGAGCGCGTACCGCGTCTGTTCGTCGTTCAGCCGGGCGAGCGACGCGGCGGCGCCGACCGCGCCGAACGTCGCGCTCGTCCCCTCGGCGCTGCGGTGGGTCGCGCGGACGTGGTCGGGGCCGAGCGCCATGAGAAACCGGCAGCACAGGTCGTAGCCGAGCACGACCGCGCGCAGCAGCTCCGTCCCCGATCGTCCCTCGCGCTCGGCGACCGCGAACGCGGCGGGGACGACGGCGCAGCCGGGGTGCGCTTTGGTGATCGGCTCGAAGTCGTCGGTTTCGTCGGCGTGGCCGAACATCCCGTTCGCGAGCGCCGCATGGATCGCGGTCGTCCGGATGTTGGTCGTCATCACGGACGCTTCCGGCGTGCCGCCTTGTGTGCGGACGAACGCAGTGGCCGCCTCGCCGGGCTTCATCCGTGCCCCTGACACGATCGCGCCCAGCGTGTCGAGAATGCGATGCTTGGCCTCGCGGACCACCTCTGGCGGCAGGTCGCGGTCGCGCGCGGCCACCATGTAGCGCGCCAGCCGGCCGGTGATGTCACCCGGACCCGGGCGCGTCTCGCTCTGACCGGCCGCCGCGGACACCGGCAGGCCGGCCGCTGCCACCAGGCCGCCCGCTGTTTGCAGGACCCGCCGCCGCGTGAGGCCGTCGTTCGCCATGCGCGTCATTATAAGTAGGTTGCGTCCCCGCGAAGCGGCCCCGACGGTAAGGTATATTCCGCCCATGGCTGTGCAGCTTGCCACCACGTTCACCGGCCTGCGGTTCGAGAACCCGTTCCTGCTGTCGTCGGCCCCGCCCACCGAGTCCGAGAGCAACATCCTCCGCGCCTTCGAGGCGGGCTGGGGCGGCGTGGTCACCAAGACGATCGGCCTGCATCCGGTGGTCAACGTCGACGGCCCGAAAACCAAATTCCTGCGTGCCATGCCCGAGTCGCCGCAGCTCTCGATGCAGAAGCGGGCGGGCACCGCGCTCCACTCGTCCTGGAACTGGGAGCTCATCTCGGACAAGCCGCTCGACTGGTGGCTGCCGCGCCTCGCGCGCATCAAACAGGCCCACCCGACGCGCATGCTCGTGGCGTCGATCATGGCCGGCTCCGGCACCGACGAGGAGCTTCGCAACTGGCAGACGCTCGCCACCGCCTGCCAGGAGCAGGGCGCCGATGCGCTCGAGCTGAACCTCTCCTGCCCCCACATGGACCGCAAGGACATGGGGTCGAACATCGGCAAGGATCAGGGGCTCATCTCGATCGTCACGCAGGCGGTCGCCGACGTGGCGCGCGTGCCGATCTGGGCGAAGCTCACGCCCTCGACCACGGATATCGTGCTCGAGGCGGGCGGCGCCTTTCTCGGCGGGGCCGCGGCCGTCAGTTCCTCGAACACGTTTCCGTCGCTTCCGCTCGTCGATCCGGCGACGCTCGAGTTCGAGATGAACGTCGATGGGTACGTCTCGAGCGGCGGCCTCGGCGGACCGGCGATCCTGCCGCAGTCGCTCGCGAAGATGGCGCAGCTGACGCAGGCGTTCCCCGACAAGTCGTTCTCGGGCATCGGCGGGATCGCGTCGTTCGCGCACGCGCTCAACTACTTGCTTCTCGGCTGCGGCACCGTGCAGGTCTGCACCGCGGCCATGCTCGACCATGCGATCGGGCCGAACGTGATCACGGCGCTCGTCACCGGCATGCGCGAGGCGATGGAGCGCCACGGGTGGACGACGCTCGAGGATTTCCGCGGCACCCGTCGCGATCGCGTGGTCCAGCACTCGAAGATCCGGCGACCCGGTGCAAAGGCGTACCACGGCGGGTACGACGCCGAGGGGTATGCCACGGTCACGGAGCACTGAGGGTGCCCGCGGCGACACACGACTTCGTCGAGCTCACCGAAGACCTGTCGCACAGCCCGCTCTGGAACCCCGATCTCGCGCCGACGCCGCTGGCGCGGCGGACGTGGTCGACCTATCACATCGCCGCGCTCTGGATCGGCATGAGCGTGGTGATCACGACCTATACGCTCGCGTCCGGACTGATGCAGCAGGGCATGACGTGGTGGCAGGCGCTCCTCACGATCCTTCTCGGCAATGCGATCGTGCTCGTGCCGATGATCCTCAACGCGCACGCCGGCACGAAGTACGGCGTGTCGTTTCCGATCCTCTGCCGCGCCAGCTTCGGCGTGAAGGGCGCGAACGTGCCGGCACTCCTGCGCGCGCTCGTCGCGTGCGGCTGGTTCGGCATCCAGACGTGGATCGGGGGGCTTGCGCTGCACGCCATGCTGACGGCCGCGCTGCCGGCCTGGGGGACGCTCCCGGGCAATCTGTGGGTCGCGTTCGCGATCTTCTGGCTGGTGCAGGTCGCCATCATCCTGCGCGGCCTCGAGGGCATCAAAATGCTCGAGAGCTGGTCGGCCCCGCTGCTGCTCAGCGGCGGGCTGCTGCTGCTCTGGTGGGCGATTGACAACGGCGGCGGCCTCGGACGGATCCTCGCCGAGTCGGCGCGGCTGCAGCAGGCGCAGACGCCGTTCTGGCAGCTCTTCCCTGCCGCGCTCACGGCGAATGTCGGCTACTGGGCGACGCTGAGCCTGAACATTCCCGACTTCACCCGCTACGCGCGCAGCCAGCGGTCGCAGGCGCTCGGCCAGGCGATCGGCCTGCCGCCGACGATGACCGGCTTTGCCTTCATCGGCGTCGCGGTGACAAGCGCGACGATCGTGCTGTTCGGCGAGGCGATCTGGGATCCAGTCGTCCTCATCGCGCGCATCGGCAGCCCCGCCGTCATCATGCTCGGCGCGTTCATCGTGCTCATCGCGCAGCTGACGACCAACATGGCCGCCAACGTCGTCTCGCCGGCCAATGACTTCTCGAGCCTCGCGCCCCGCCGGATCAGCTACGTGGCCGGCGGCCTCATCACGGCCGCCCTCGGCATCCTGATGATGCCGTGGCGCCTCTACGCCGACGCCGCCGCGTACATCTTCACGTGGCTCATCGGCTACTCGAGCCTGATGGGGGCGATCGGCGGCATTCTGATCGCCGACTACTGGGTGCTGCGCCGGCGCGAGCTGGCGCCGGCGGATCTCTTCAAGCTCGATGGCCGATACACGTACACGAACGGCGTCAACTACCGGGCGATGCTGGCGCTCGTCATGGCGGTGCTGCCGGTGCTGCCGGGATTTCTGCGTGCGGCGACGACGCCCGGTGGGCAGGTGGCGAATCCCATCTTCCTGGATGTCCTCTACACGTACGCCTGGTTCGTCACCTTCGCTCTGAGCTTCGCGTCGTACCTCCTCTTCATGAAACTCCGCGGCGAGCGCTGAAAGAAAGTGTGCAACGCGGCCGCCGCATCGCGGACGCCGTGGTAGCCTCCAGGCCTTCCTTTCAACAAGGAGCGCTGCGATGCCGGATGCCGTCCAGAGTGCTGTCTTTGCATTCGCGGATTTCCTGCTGAAGTATTTCGTCGTTCTGGCCGCGGTCGGTGCACTCGCCATGGCGCTCGTCGAGCTCGCGAAGAAGGTCTTCGACTGGCGCACCCGCTTTCACATCACCGCCGTGACGAAGTGGATGATCGATGGGAGCGTCTCGCTCAGAGGCGCAGAGACGCCGTACGCCGACCTGCTCCACTTGAGCACGGGGTTACCGCTGCCGAAGGCTTTGGACACAGCAAAGGCGTTGATTAAGTCTAAAGGTCACGTGCACGGCCGCCTGCGATACCTCTGGATCGGGCCTCGACCGGAATACGCTCCCTTCGCGCTCGAACTGGAACGCATGATGGGCCATCTCCAGGATGCCACCGACCTGGCGCTCAACTTTCCCGACAGATACAGAAACCTGTATCAGTTCATGACCGGAGGCTCCGACGGGGACGACCAGTCGTTCTGGCTCGAACAAGGGCCAAGGCCGGCGACGGTCCCGACGACCGACCGCGAAGAGGTCAAGAAGCGCGCCGACACCTACGCGCGGCTGAACCAGCTCGCCAGGCGCAAGCTCGACGTGTTCCAGCTCCTCGCTGCACACAACTGGACCAACAAGGTGCAGTTCTGGGCGAACCTGCTCGGCGTAGCGATCCTGTTCGCCGCGCTCGTTCGCGCGACGCCGGCGACGACGCCGATCAACTGGCCGCAATACGTCATCCTCTCGCTGTTCGGCGGTGTGCTCTCGCCAATCGCGAAGGATGTCGTGATTGCACTGAAGAAGGTTCGCCAGAGTGTCTAGACTAAAGAACCCGGCGCGATGGAGGCCCGTCGGGTACGACCCGGCGCTTCTGATCTGGCTTCGCGACGCGCTGGAGGGCGGCGATCTGATCGACCCGGCCGATCTGCGGCCCGCGCCGGACGCTCGGCGCGAATGCCTGGTGCTCGTCCACGGCTACAACAACCATGCGGGCGAAGCAGCCACGGCATACTTCGGATTCCGCACACAGCAGTCGCTGCTCTATCCGGAGCTGCCGGCCGGCGCATTGGAGCGCCGACTCGCGGATTCATTCTGGCCTGGTGATGCGGACTGGCCGGGCCCGCTCGACTGGCTCGACGCCCTCTTCTATCCGTTCGCCGTGGGCCTCGCGCGAAATGGGGCGCCGATCCTCGCGAACGCCATTCGGCGCATGCCCAACGTCGAGCGGGTCGATTTCATCGGCCATTCGCTCGGATGCCGCCTGATTCTCGAAACGGCCGTCCACCTCCTGGCCGCCGGCTCGCCAGCCATAGGCCGGATCTGCCTCATGGCGGCCGCGGTGCCGTCCAGCATGGTGGAACCCGGCGGCCGCTTCGACGATCTCCTCACACAACTGAGCGCCGCCAACGTGAAGATCCACGTCATGCACTCGAACAGGGACCCGGTGCTGAAATTTGCGTTCCCGCCCGGGCAAACGCTCGCGGGCGAGCCCTCTATTGACGCGCTCGGCCTGACCGGTCCCCCCGCCGACATGATCGGCCGCGGCGGCATGGTGTCGGACGCGAAGATCGCCGGTGCCAAGCACGGGCACTACTGGGGTCATCAGGATTCGAACGCGCGCGAGCAGGCGGCCCGAGAGGCCGGTGCATTCCTGAAGATCGGTGACGCGCCGCGGTCGAGCGCGGGTCGCACGATGGGCGATGCACGGGATGTCGGTGCGGCCCGCGACGTCGGCACCGTCCGCACCGTCGACGCGTAACGCGCCACGTCGATCAGGTCCAGTCGCCGACGATCAGCACCACCGCCACGAGCGCGCAGACGACGCCCGCTGTCTGTGCGCGGCTCAGACGCTCGCCAATCACGACGCGCGCGAGCAGCACCGTGCTCGCCGGGTAGAGCGAGGCGAGCGTCACGACCACGCTGAGCGGTCCGCCCCGCGCCGCGAAGATGTAGAGCGCGTTGGCGAGCATGTCGAGGACTCCGCACGCCAGCGCAATGCGCATCACGTCGCGCGGCAGCCGGATCCCCTGACGCCGGCCGAGGGCCGCCGCCGAGAACACGATGAACGATGTGGTGCGCGACACGAGCAGCGGCCAGAGGCCGGCGGCTGCGCTGGTGCGCGCCAGCGAAATGAAGAACAGGCCGATGGCGACGCCCGAGACGAACGCGAGGGCCAATCCGGGCGGAAATCGCGACGGAGCGCCCGCATGAGGCGACGAGCCGGCGGCGTCGTGTCGGCTGACCAGCACGATGGCGACGAGCGCCAGCGCGATTCCGGCCCATGTGATCGTCGCCAGCCCTTCCCCTCCAGCCGCCTCCATCGCCACCGGCAGCACCACCGCACACACCGCCGTCGTCGGCGCCACGACCGACATCGTCCCGATCGCGAGCGCGCGGTACAGGAGACCCACGCCGGCGCTGCCGGCGAAGCCCGCGGCGACGCCCCAGAGCAGATCCGCCCTCGACAACGTACCGGGCAGCAGCGGCAGCAGCAGGACGAGCGGCAGCAGGCCGGCCGCCTGCACCACGACGAGAATGACGATGGTGCTCGCGCGGCGCGAGGCGAGGCCGCCCAGAAAATCCGCGGCCCCATAGAGCACCGCCGAGCTAATCGCGAGGATGTACGCGGTCAGGTCAGGAATGTCGCAAAGGATCGAACGACGAAGAAGCCGTAGAAGATGGCCATCGCGACCAGCATGACGCGCCGCCACATCGGCGGGCGGATGTGCGGCGGCAGGAGCCGGGTATTCAGATACAGCAGGTGGATCGCGCCGACCACCAGCACGAAGCCGGCCACGTTCGCGCCGACCTGGATGAGGAAGAACGGCTGCGCGAGCCGGAGCGCGATGATGCCCCAGAGCACGACGACGGCGAGGACGCCGTAGTAGACCACGCGCACGTCGCCGCCGCGCCAGTTGCGCAGGCGGCTGTTGCCGGTCCACAGGATGTCGGTGATGGCGCGCACCATGCCCTCGAGCTGGTCGAGCTGCGTCTTGAACAGCACCCACGCGCCGAGGAACGCGATGGCAGCGCCGAGCAGTGCGCCGCCGGTGCCGCTGATCGCCTGCGCCAGCGCCGCGGCAATGCCGAGGCCCTGGATGTCGGTGCCGCGCGGGAGGAACGTCACGTAGAGCATCGCCGGGAGAACCATTCCGAGGATTGCGCCGGCAAAGAACACGCCCCACTGATCGGCACTGATGATCCGCCACCAGCCGCGCCACCGGCGCATCGCCTCGGGGCTCTCCTCGAACATGAAGCCGTTGTGGGCGAGATTCACCTTCTGCCCGCCGACCGCGCACGGAATGTAGCCGGCGCGCTCGCCCATCCCGTATCCGCGATCGCGCGCCCAGTTCGCCAGCACGATGTTGGTGACGCCGCCGGCGCCCGAGTAGGCGACGAGCGCGCCGAGGAGAAACAGGTCCACGCCGGCCGGGAAGAAGTCGAACGTCCCGCGCGTCAGGTCGAAGCCGGTCAGGCCCAGCCCGGCGGCGGCCCATGTCCCGCCGGGCACGAACAGCAGCGCGAGCACGAGAAAGCTCGACAGGATGGCGGCGACGAGAATCCAGTTGAGCAGCTCCAGCGTCCGCTCGATGCGCCGTCCGAACGTCAGGATGGCCGCGCAGACGAGGAAGGCGGCGACGCCAATCAGATAGACGGTGTTCACGTCCGCCGCCACGGCGAGCCGTCGCGTGAACATGAAGAAGATCGCGCCCGCCGCGGCGCCCGCCCACCCGGGCCATCCGACGTGCAGGAAGTACAGAATCGAGTACACCCAGGCCCAGAACGTCGACGAGGGGCGCGTGCGCATGAAGCCGGTGAAGACCGGCTCGCCCGTCGCCAGCGTGTAGCGCATGAGCTCGGTATTGAAGATCGTCTGGAAGTACACGGCGATGCCGACGACCCACAGCAGCGAGAGGCCATGCCGCACGAACGCCGCGGGGCCGAGCAGAAACTCGCCGCTGCCGATCGAGACGCCGAGGACGATAATGCCCGGCCCGACCGCCTTGAACCACCCCAGCCCCTGCGGCGACGGCGGGATCGGCAGTTCGGCGCGGGTCCAGGGATCGAGTCCCGATCGCGCCTCGACGGCGGGTTCGCTGTATGTGGATGCAGTAGCCAAAGGTCCTCTATCCTAAACGAAAACGTGCTATATTGAGCGAGTCAGTGTTGGATCCCGCCGAGTGTTGGTTCTGCCTGCGTCAGTTCGAGTGCCTGCACGCGTCCAGACTTTCCTAGCCCGACTGCTTCCAACCTTTTCACAAGGAACGTGCAATGAGAATCTACGTAGGCAATCTGTCGTTCAATACCGATGAATCGCAGCTCGAGCAGCTGTTTGCGCCGATCGGTCCGGTGGAGTCGGTCCACCTGGTCCGCGATCGCGACACCGGACGGTCGCGCGGGTTCGGGTTCGTCGAGATGACGGACGACCAGCAGGGGAAGGCGGCGTGCGAGGCGCTCGATCAGAAAGAGTTCGAGGGACGCCGTCTCACGGTGAACGAGGCGCGGCCGCAGGAGCGGCGCACCGGCGGCTTCGGCGGCGGGCGCAGCAACGGCGGCGGCGGCGGCGGCTACGGGCGCGCCCCCAAGCGCGACGCACGCTGGTAAGGCCAATCGCGCTAGACTGTCGCCATGCGCCATCTCGGCCTGGCGGCGGTGCTGGCGGTGGCGTGCGCCGCTGCGGCGCACGCCCAGTTCGGACGCGGGTTCTTCGGATCCCGCGTCGCCACTGACCGCGACTACGACGGGCGTTTTCACTATTGCCGCATGCTGTACCGTCCGGCCATGAACGGCTGGGGCGGCAGCTGGCGGACCGACTATCCCAACGCCGACATCAACCTCTCAATCCGGCTGTCGGAATTGACGAAAATCGGGGTGAGCAAAAACGGCGCGGGTGCGCCGAACCATCTGCTCGTACGCCCCGGCGGCGAGGAGCTCTTCCAGTGCCCGCTCGTCATCATGTCGGCGCCTGGCGGCGCCTTCCTCGACGATGCCGAGGCGAAGCGCCTGCGCGAGTACCTCGACAAGGGCGGGTTCCTCTGGACCGACGACTCGTGGGGCACCTATCAGTGGCAGCACTGGGTGCGCGAGCTGCGCAAGGTGCTGCCCGGCGACGAATATCCCATTTTCGATCTGCCGCTCGACCATGAGCTGTTCAAGACGCAGTTCGAGGTGACGGAGATCCCGCAGATCCCGAACATCGGCTTCTTCCTGCGCTCGGGCGGCCGCACCTCCGAGCAGGGGGCCGACAGCGCGGTCCCGCAGGTCAAGGCGATCGCCGACCGCAAGGGGCGGCTGATGGTGCTGATGACGCACAACACCGACATCGCCGACTCGTGGGAGCGCGAGGGCGAGGATCCCTCGTACTTCTATGCGTTCAGCCCGCGCGGCTACGCCTTCGGCATCAACGCCGTCTTGTACGCGCTGACGCACTGACCCGGCCCAAGGCCTGAAGCCCAAAGTCCAGAGCCTATTTCCTGGCGTTCCGCCTACCAACCAGCTAGCGCCGCGGATCGGTGGCGGCCCCGCGCCCGCCGCCGGCGGTCCCCCGTCCGTCGGTCTGCAGGTCTTTCTTCGAATCGGCTTCCGTCTTGACCGGCGTAATCTTGTCGGGATCGATGCGGATCATCAGGTAGGTGACGTGATCGTCGATGCGCGTGAACTGATGGCCGGTGCCCGCCGGGATGAACACCACGTCGCCCGCCTTGATCTGGTGCGCGACGCCGTTGCGAATCGCCTTGGCATTGTTGCCCGGGCCGTTCAGCAGCCGCACCGTCGTCAGGTTCGCGGGGCGCCGCTCCTTGCCGACGAGATCCGCGCCGAGCACGAGCGTCGCCGACCCGGAGATCACGTGGTACACCTCGCTGACCAGATCGTGCTCGGCGACCACGGCGTTCGGGTTGTTGATGGGCTTGCGATGCACCACCGCCGCCGCGACGTTTGACTTGCCAATGTCGACGTTGCGGACCTGCTGGTCCGTCAGATCGTTGGCGACGGCGCGCTTGACGTACGCCTGGATCTCCTCGTTCGACACGTACGTGCCGGGACACATCTTGCAGCTCGGCTGCGGGCCGCTCTCCTGCGCTGCGAGCCCCACCATCGCGATGGCCACGAGCGGCACCGCCGCCACGATCAGTCGCTTCACGTTCAGGTTCATGTCGCTGCTCCTCTCAGAATGTGCCAATCGGGTTGACCGGCGAGCCGGTGCCGCCGCGGATCGGCAGCGGCGCGACCGTCAGCAGGAAATCCCAGCGCTTGCGGGCGGCCGCCGCCTCCGCCAGCGCCTCGAGATCGCAGTTGTCGAACAGATGAATGCCGAGGGTCACGAGCGCGAAATCGTGCACCGGCCCCGCCTCGCCCTCGACGTCCGAGGGCGAGGTGCTCGGGGGCACGTCGCTCCCGAGCAACGCCACGTCGCGCGCCTTCAGCCACGGGATGACCGATGCGCCGGGCCCCGGCCGCATGCCGGCGGTTCGGCCCAGATCCCACGGCCCGCGTGCGGCGCGGCGCGCCCACCGTCCCGTGCGGATGAACACCGCATCGCCCGCCGTGACCGTGATGCCCGCGAATTTCTCGAATGCCTCGACATCCTGCCGCGTGATGATCGTGCCCGGCTCGAGATACGGCACGCCCTTCATCCGCGGAATATCGATCAGCACGCCGCGCGTGAAGATGCCATTCTTGAGGTTCGCAATCGAATTGCGGGCATGGCCGTTGGCCTTCATGACCGCCGCCTCGTCCGGCCTGTACCCGTTGTAGAACACGCCGTCGTCGTGGATGTGCGCGAGCGAATCGAGGTGGGTGTGCGCGACGCCGTGAAACGCCACGCCAAACCGATCGGAGCCGATGGCCAGCATCTGCCGCTCGTACGGCTGGGGATTGTCGACCGCCTTCTCCGTGTCGGCGTCGCGGGCGAGCGACACCGAGAACCCGTCCTTCACGAGACCGGCGGCCTGCCGGCGTTTGGCCGGCGTGATGAGGTTCATCGCGCCGATCTGGTCGTCCTTCCCCCAGCGCCCCCAGTTCGACAGCTCGGTCTTCCAGCGCTCGTACTCCGCTTTCGAGATCGTCCGCGGCGCGCCGGTCTGCGCGGAGCCGGGCGCGGCCGGCGACGCGGCAACCGCCAGGAGCGTGACGAGCGCGCCGAGCCACATCCGTCTCATGATGTCTCCTCCTCTACCCACTCGACCGGGGCGCCAACCTCGATGTCTGCCTCGTCCAGGACTTCCGCAAACGCGCCGCCGCGCCACGGCGGGGCGAGCGCGCGGCGCAGCCCGTCGTGCGCCTCGTCCATGTGATGGCAGGGCCGCGTCTCGCCGTTGATCCGCAGCCGGCAGTCCCCGATCCGCAGCACGCGCCCGCGGCTCCCCTCCAGCGACACGCCGCTCACGAGCAGGTTCGCCCGGCGCGACGCCGGGTCGACGTCGTCCGCGAGCTCGCCGGTGATGGCGTCCCACGCGCTCCGATCGATCAGCGTCACCTGCCGGCGGCCGCCCTGGTCGGCGTTGCCGGCGAGGCCACTGCCGGCGCGGAGCGTCGCGCGCTCCACGGGATCCATCGGGCCGCCGTGCGCCCGCTTGATCCAGATCGCGTCGAGCCGCCCGCGCGTCATGCCGTGGCCGGCGTCAGCGGCCGGCGCGGTACTGGGCGTCACTCACCGGCCCCTGCCAGGTCGTCACGCCGAAGCTGACCGACACCTGCCGCATCGCCTGGCTTGGCGCCGCGCCGTGCCAGTGCCGCACGCCGGGCGGCGTGTAGAACACCTCGTTCGGCCGGTACTCGCGAACGGGTCCGCCGTCCACCTGCGTCAGGGCCATGCCTTCTTCGATGATGAGTGTCTGCCCGCGCTCGTGCGTGTGCCAGTTGCTGCGCGCGCCCGCGGCAAAGCTGTAGCGGTTGGTCCGGATGTCGGCCGTCGTGTACCCCGTGACCCGTCCGGTGAAGTTGACGGGATCGGGGTTCGTCGCCCCGACCGTGGTCGGCTCCGGCGTCTGGCTCCAGGCCGCCGACATCCCGCCCAGCACGATCAGTGTCAGCACCAC
Organism: uncultured Bifidobacteriaceae bacterium; assembly: GCA_964526235.1. Taxonomy (GTDB): domain Bacteria; phylum Acidobacteriota; class Vicinamibacteria; order Vicinamibacterales; family UBA2999; genus MELF01. Next base: position 6,930 of record CAZGLC010000079.1, on the reverse strand, counting down.
CACTCTGGTCATGGTCATGGTCATGGCTGCACAGCATACCTGAGTCGGGAGTACGTGGCGTCCAAGGTTACGTTTCCGCGAAAATCCGTCACGTAGCGATGCACCTCGGGCCGGTCGAGCGCCGCGCGCGCGGCGGCGAGCGCGGACTCGGGCGGCGGAAAGAACGGCACCGCCTGCCCGAGGGAGATCACCGGATGACCCGCGGCGCGGAGCTCCGCCGCGCGTACGTTCAGCGGATCGAACGGCGGCAGCTCGAGGCTGCGGATGCGGGAGCGGGCTGACAGGGCCGGCACGAGGGGCCTATGTTATCGTCACGGCTCCGCGATGATGTCCGGCCGTCCCGTGCCGATAGAGGGAATACAGGATCTATCGACACCCGGCCCGGCTTTCATGCATGGAGTGGAGGGGCCGACCATGGACCCGCCGGCCAATTCGGTGCAGGAGCATCTCGGCGGACGTACCCACGGCCTCGAGGAGCGGATCCGCATCCTCGAGTCGGCCCTCGAAAGCATGGGCGACGGCGTCGCCGTCGTCGACGAGTACGGGAAGTTTCTCCTCATCAACTCCGCGGCGCGCCGCATTTACGGTCGTGACTCACTCGACGAATCCGTCGAGCGCTGGGCGGAGACGTACGGCATCTTCCTGCCCGATCGCGTGACGCCGTTTCCGCCGCACGATCTGCCGCTCGCACGGGCGCTTCGCGGAGAATCGACGGATCAGGTCGAGCTGTTCTTCCGCAACGCGGCGCATCCTGACGGTATCTTCGTCGCGTCGACCGGACGCCACTCGTGCTCTGACGCAAACCATCCACCAAGTGTCCAGTCATCGCCGATATCGCTCAGATCCAACGTCAGCGCTCACCCGCGGCCGCTCATGATCGCGCGGCGGCCGCCGGGTGCAGCGCATGTTGGGCCGCGCTATGCCTCGGTGACTGGAAAACCTCGTGACCCTCGGAACACCGTTGCAATTTCGACGAGGTCGGGTTTTCGGCGATACACGATTCGGAACTTCCCCGAAACGACTTCACGCAACTCGACGGACTGGCGCTCCGGCACTATGCGACCTGAGTCGGGGTATTGCCGAAGTCGCTCCACTGAGGCCACAAGGCGCCGCACGGTAAGGTCCGCCCAGGCAGGCGAGTCGGTCGCGATGTAGGTGCGAATCTCTTCGAGGTCAGCGATAGCTCTTGGAGACCAAACGAGCTCGATCACAGGCCAAGGCGCCGCTTGACCTCTTCGTGCCGGACGCCCTCGCCACGATCTAGCTGTGCCAGGCCTTCCTCGGTTTTCGCGAGGAACACCAGGCGCTCAATCGCGTCGTCGACCGTCGCATCGGCGGGAAGTTCGCGGATCACTTCAACCATGCGATCCCGGGTAATGCGATTTGCCATACTGTTTGATTCTACCCCTTCACCATTCTTTCCGTTGGTGAGTTGCCCGTGGTCGGCCCAACTATTTGTCGGCATCTCGGGTGACCGTAAAACGTATGGCAGCTCACACGCTTGGTGACGCCGGCGCGCCGAACCGCGTCCGCGACCGCGCGCTGCACGACGGATTCGTGAACGTGATATCGAGAGGGCGGGCCGAACCGCGGATCGCGACAGATCCGCGCGGCGGGAAACACAAACTGCCACCGCCAGTCGGCGGCCGCGTTGACATACTTGCGTCCAATCGCGAACGGCAGGACGACGCGGCCACACCCGTGTGCCAGATCGTCGTCATGCTGGCGCCGGACGACATCCAGATGCATCGACAGGGGCACCTTCGCCGCCGACGGCAACATCGTCACCCGATCCTTGTGTCCCTTGCCCTGTCGAACGACGATTTCGCCGCGATATGAGCCGCGAGGAGGTGGCCACCGTCGTGACGCAGCGGCAGACGCTCAGGCGTGCGGGCTCGCGGAACGTGCTCGATCGCGCCAATGTCAATCCCCAGAACGTGGCGGTAGAGATACAGGAGCGCACTCAACGCCTGGTTCTGCGTCGACGCGCTGACGTGCTGCCGTACCGCCAGCCAGGTCAGAAACGCGGAAATCTCCTGGGCGCCCAGCGTCGACGGATGCGCCTTCCCGTGGAACACGATATAGCGCCGGATCCGATAGACGTACGCCTCCTCGGTCCGGCGGCTGTAATGCCGCGCCCGGATGGCGCCGCGCACGCGATCGAGCAGTGTGGGGCTGTGTGTCTCCGCGCTGTGGGAGGAGCGTGAGCACCTTGCGGTCACCGCAGCCGAATATCTCGGCCTGGCGCTCGTCAACCTGCGGCTGCGCACCGCGCTGCAGCAGCAGTCGATTCGCGACCCGCTCACCGCGCTCTTCAATCGGCGCTTCATGGAGGAGACGCTCACGCGAGAGATTCGCCGCGCCCAGCGCAAGCGCACCACCCTCTGCGTGCTCATGCTGGACATCGACCACTTCAAGCTGTTCAACGACCGCCATGGCCATGCGGCGGGCGACATCGTGCTGCGGGAATTCAGCGCGCTGCTCGCCGATGGGATTCGGGGCGCCGACGTCGCATCGCGCTATGGAGGCGAGGAATTCACCATCTTGCTGCTGGACACCTCGGCGGACGACGCCCTCCGGAAAGCGGAGCAACTGATCGCGCGCGTCAGGGGCCTGCCCTCAGTTTCAACGGCGTCGATGTCGGCGCCATCAGCGCGTCGGTCGGGATCGCCGCATATCCCAGCCACGGCGAGCACGCGGAGGACCTGCTGCGGGCGGCAGATGCGGCGCTCTACGCCGCGAAGCAGGGTGGACGCGATCGCGTCGAAATGTCCGCCGGCGGCATGGCCGTCTGACTCCCGGGACCGGCGCGGCGGTCAGTTGCCGGCGGGCGCGTCGCCCTTCCTGAGCCGTTCGCGCACCCGTTCGACGTCGCGGTGGAAGACGAAGAGCCGGTCGGCGTTGCCGTCGGGATCGGTGAAGTTGAACTGGCGTCCCTTCGGCAGCCGCACGCGGAGGTTCTTGGCGAGGTAATCGACCTGAAAGGCCTCGAGATCCAGCAGCGTTGCGCTGAACGCATCGTTCTTGTTCGAGGTCTCGTACGCGATCCCGCCAGGCGTCGCAATCAGGCGGCCGCGGCACGACCCGACGCCGTGCCGGTGCACGACGTCGATGGTCGAATTCAGCCTCACCTCGCGGAAGCGCAGGAACAGCTCGCGGCGGCCCGGCGTGACCTCGATGGGCATCGCGATGCCGTCGTACCCCTCGGCCGAGACGTTCAGCTGATGGATGCCAGGCCGGATGTTGTCGGCCGTGATCGGCGCCGCGCCGACGAACTCGCGATCGATGAAGACCTGCGCGCCGGGCACGTCGGTCTCGATGCGGAGCACTCCCAGATCGGACGAGGGTTCGGGCGCAGGCGCCGGCGTGGCCGGTTCCGCGGGCGCCGCGGGTCCAGCGTCAGGTGCGTCCTCTACGCGCGGTTCCTCGGCGGGCGTCCTCGCCGCCGGCGGCGGCGTCGAGCGCGGACGGCCGGCCGCGGCGGGCGCGCGGCGCTCGACGACCACCGTTTCTGGCTGTTTAGAAGATAGCCAGACAAAGATGAGAAGAGCGATCGCTGCGACACCAACGCAGGCGGCGACGACGACGAAGAAAACGCGTCGATTCACGCCGCCCAATACTATCGCACGACTCGTTCTACAATGCGCGTATGGGGATGTTCCAGGTCATCGTGCGCGTGGCCAATCCGCATGACGCCTCACGCGTCTTCGAGGAGAAGTTCTGGGTCGATACGGGCGCGCTCTACACGTTCGTCCCCGAGGATCGGCTCCAGCAGATCGGGATCGCTCCGTTGCGTACTCGTGAACTGATCCTGGCGGATGGCCGGCGCGACCGCCGACTGCTCGGAGAGGCTGTGCTGACGATTCCTCAATTGGACGAGTCACTGACCTGCCCGGTCGTGTTCGCGCCGCCGGGTTCGCTGTACCTCCTCGGCGCGACTGCCCTGGAGAACTTCGGCGTCCACGCTGATTCTACGACCCAGCAGTTGAAGCCGATTGCGGCGGTGATCGGCGGCTTTCTCGGATCGGCGTCTCCGCCACGCGACTGATGGCTCACGGGACGAATCGGTCGAGCGCGGCCCGGTCGAAGACTCGTCCGTCGGCGACGACGGCGTGGATCTTCTTGACGTTGGTAATGTTCTCGAGCGGATTCGCGTCCAGCAGCACGAGATCCGCACGCTTGCCGACATCGATCGTCCCGATCCTGTCGTCCCAGCGCAGCGCACGCGCAGCGTTGATCGTGGCGGCCTGGAGTGCGCCGAGCAAAGGCAGACCCGCTTCCACGAGGAGTCGCATCTCCTCGGTGACACCAAAAGGCGGGAACGGCACCTCGTCCGTGCCGGCGAGGACGATCCCGCCGGCCTCGTAGAACCTCCTGATAAACGTCGCCTCCGCGGCCTCCGATTCCCGGACGACCGCGCGCATCTCCGCATCGCCATCGGACCGCGCCCGGGTTCGATACACGTGCACCGCCGGCAGTGATGCCGTGTCGTATAGATCCTGGTGGTTCCAGTAATAGTCGGCCAGCCGCGTCGGCTCGTACCACACGCGCCGCGCCACCATGGCGTCGATCAGCGCCTGCGTCTCCGCGGGCGTGACGCGCCTCCAGGCTGAGAGGTTGTGAAGGCGCCAGGCCCGGCGTCCCTCCGCCGTGGCTCGTGACACGGCCGGCGACGAGCGATCGTCCACGCCAGCAGGTCTCGTCGTGCCGAGCGCATGCACGACACCGTTGAGGCCCGCACGCACCAGATCCAGCGTGAAGTTTTCGTACGTCGGCGGACGGTCTGGTGAACCGAAGACCGTGTGTCCGTAGACCGGCACGCCCGCAGCGCGGGCCGCTGCGATCGCGCTGAGCATCGTGTCGCGTGGAAAGTTGTGGAGCTTGAGGCCGTCGATTCCCATCGCACGGAACCCTCGGAGCGCAGCTCCCAGGTCCCGTTGCCCTGTTCGCTGCAGGAGTGCCGACCACGGGTTCGCCGATGAGGGATCCAGCGCCGCCGAGACATAGATGCGAGGGGACACCAGGCGGCCGGCGCGCGCGTCTGCACCGAGTCGGAGCGCACGCGCCGCACCGTCCTGGGACATTTCGCGGAGGGTCGTGACGCCTCCGGCGAGGATCCACTCGAAATAGGCGGACGGCTCGATCGGCGAATTCGTCCAGTCGTCGGTGAAATGGAAATGGGTATCGATCAGGCCAGGGATGGCGTATTTCCCCGTCGCGTCCACGACGGGCGTTCCTGCCGGGATTCGCACACGCGACGCCGGCCCGACGGCCGTGACGCGAGTGGCCGCGATCACGACGGTGAATCCGGGGCGAAGCATGCCCGTTCGAACGTCGACGACCGTGAGATTGGCAAAGGCGACGCCGGGCGCGGCCGCCGGTCCGCGTACGGACTGGGCGGGCGAATCCGCAGCCAGCCAAGCCACTGCGAGCGCGAGGACCGCGCGACACCAGTGACTCGCAGGCGATCGGCGTACCATCGCGCCCTCCCGGCCTCTCAAATCTCTTCTCAGCGTTCGTCGAGCGCGAGGCCGGCACCGGCGGCGACCAGCATGCCGCCGCTGACGCGATTGCTCAGCGCCACGAATCTCGGTTCATGCGCGATCGCCGCCGCCCGCGCGGCGAGATAGCCGTAGCCCGCCAGCACGAAGAATTCGATGACGACCGAGGTGACGCCGAGGATGAGGATCTGCAGCACGATCGGACGAGCGGGATCGATGAACTGCGGCAGCAGCGCGACGAAGAACATGAGCGCTTTCGGATTGGCCGCCTGCAGCGCGAAGCCGCGGCCGAGCGTCGCCCAGTCGCGAGTGGCGGCGCGGACGCCCCCGTCTGCCCGAAGCCCGAGGCCGATGCCGAGAATGGTCCGAACGCCGAGATACACCAGGTATCCCGCGCCGAGCAGCTTGATCGCGGTGAAGACCTCGTGCGAGGCGAGGAGCACGGCGCCGAGCCCGAGCGCCGACAGCAGAAAGTAGAACGCGTTGCCGGTGAGGATTCCGGCATTCGCCCAGAGCGACGCGCGGCCCCCCTGCGCGAGCCCGTGCGAGAGGACGAACAGCACGGCGGGCCCGGGCGTGAGGCACAGCAATGCCTCCGTACCCGAGAAGAACAACCAGGTCGTGAAACTCACGGCGTCGTGCTCGGCGGCCGGCGGTGGCGGGTCGCCTGCTCGTACGCGTACGCCAGCCCGATCACGCGGCCGTCGTCGTAGGGCCGTCCGAGAAATGTCAGCGATGCGGGCAGGTTGTCCGAGGTGAATCCCGCCGGTACCACGATCGCCGGCACGTAGACGAGGAACGTGTTGATGTCGGGCACGCCCCACTGATTGCGGTAGGGCGGGTTGACGCCGTCGCGGATGGGCGTCGGCTGGTGCTCGACCCCCTTGAACACGATCGCGTCGAGGCGGTTGTCCGCCATCACCTTCAGCACCTGCGTGGCCAGCTCCTCGCGCGCGATCAGATATCGATGGTGGCTCTCGGCGTCCAGCGTCATCGTGCGCCGAAGCCGCGCCCGCGAGATCGGCGACACCTTCTCGAAGTCCGGCGAGGCCAGCATCTCCTGGCGCGTCCGGAACGGCGCCTTCGCGCTGCGGCTGAGATACAGCCGGAAGGCCTCGTCGGTCTCCGACGGACTGTTGGCGCGCGTGGCGAGCAGCTCCTTCAGCTTCGGAATGACGATCGGATCGACGAGCGTCGCCCCGCCTGCCTCGAGCTCGCCGAGCGCGCGATCGAAGACGGCCGTGACCTTGGCGAAATCGGGCGAGGACGGATCGGACTCGAATCCGATCGACTCGCGGAGGATGCCGAGCCGCGCGCCCTTCAGCCCGCCTCTTTCGAGGAACTTCGTGTAGCTCCCCGGCACGTGCCCGACGCCGCGTGCCGTCACCGGATCCTCGGGGTCGTAACCGACCATCACGTCGAGGAGCCG
>CAZGLC010000078.1:0-18737 GCA_964526235.1 uncultured Bifidobacteriaceae bacterium | reverse complement strand
ATGACGTTGGTTCCGGGAGTGGATTCCCGTTCCCGTGCGTCAGGAGGAGGACATAAGGCAGTTACGCGACGCTTTGTCATTCCGCTACTCTTTCCAATGCACTCGCGGCTTTCACGGCTGAATCCCGCTCGTCGAAAATCTCACATCGCACGACGATCGCCGGGGTCTGTATTTGGCGACGGCAAATCCCAGCACCTGCAGCCACTTCAGCGCGCACAGATTCGCTTCGCGCAACGAGCTGCCTTCACCGAGGCCTACAACGACGCCGGTTGCAGCGCGAAACCGGTCGCAAGCGCCTGTCTTTGGGAACCCGTCCTGCGATTTTCGAGAGGCTCCGAGCAGACGTCAAGAAGTATTTCTGCTCCAGATCTTCGATGACGGCCACCGGATGATCTTCCAGTTCCAGCGGGCGCAGATCCTGAGCGTCACTCAGCGCGGGGATGTGGAAATGCGCCTCGTGGCGGTCCATCCGCTGATGGGCGTCGTGGGCACCCAGACGGTCTACCGCTTCAACACGCACCTGTCAGCGCTCGCCATGCGCTGCCTGGAGCACCTGGCCGGCGCCGTCGACCTGTTCCCGTTCAGGGAGCGGCCGACACGGACGTCTCGATTTCGGATCCCCGAGGGGGAAGCCGACTTGTCCTTCGGTTCGAGTACACGGTCGCCTCGAAGGCCTGATGCGAAGTCCGAAGAACCGACCTGGCCGACAGGCGAGAGTGCCGACAGTGCCCAGCAGGACGACACGTGCGACGCGGCGTCGGACGACGCTCCAGCCGACCGTGTGGGCGGCGAGCAGGCGTCGTGACCGTCTCATCCTCACAGACCGCGCAGCATACGCAGCGCGGCTTGATTGGCTGCGATAACCGCATCGATCGCTACCCCCTGCTGATGGTTCGCCTCGGCAATCGCCGTCAGCACGTCGCGCATCCCGCCAATCACGTGATCAAACGCCCTGCTCGCGTGACGGAAGGCGCGGCGCGCATCGGCGTGTTGATCGAGAATGGCCTGGATCTGCTCGTTGGTCATGGAAACGCGTGGCGCCACCCGCCCGTCACGGGATCACGTGAAAACGCTTCCTCTTCGCCGTCCGGTACGTGGAAAAACCACGGCGATCGAGTGTAAGAATCTCCACCACGCCGAGGTCGTCGGCCAGCAACACGAGCGTGGCATCGGCGAAGTCCATGGGCGTATCGGAGTACTTGCGCATCAGCACGGCCGCACGCCGAATCGCAGCCGACGAGATCATCTCCGTGAGGTGCAGGTCGGTTGCTTCGATGAAGTCGGCGAGCGACTCAGGACCCTCGCGCGCTTCGGCGAGCAGGTGCATCGCCTCCGTGATGACCGCGCCGGTGCTGACCAGACGTCCAGAGAAGCCGTCGAGCGCCTCGGAAACCTCGTCGTGCCGCGAGTCGGCACGGTCGAGATAGGCGACGAGAGGGCCCGTGTCGACGAGCCAAGTCCTCACCGCCAGTTACGGTCACGCAGCGTCCTGCGCCATCCGGACGCCACGCGCGGAAGCTGCAGACGCCCTCTGACGCGGCGCGCACGGTGGCCGACCGGCTCGTCTGTGACCGTCTGATCGATGAGATCCCGCACCAGTTCGGACTTCGATTTTCCGAGCGCCCGCGCACGCACGGCGAGCGCCTCGTCCTGACCTTTGCCGAGACGAATGGTCAGCGTTCGCTCCATACCTCCAGTATAGCCCGACATGTAAGACAAGTGTAATACATCGTTTACTCCACCCGTGCCACGCGTGCCCCGAGGCTCTGTAGCCGCTCGAGCAGCTGGCTGTATCCGCGCTCGACGGTCTCGAGCGGGTGCACCCGCGTCTGCCCATCCGCCGCGAGGCCGGCCGCGATGAGCGACATCCCCGACCGCAGATCGCGGCTGTCGAGCACGCGGCCGCCGCGCAGCCGCGTCGGTCCGGTGACGATGATCCGGTGGGCGTCGGCCAGAAAGAGATCCGCGCCCATCCCGCTCAACTGCTCCAGCGCGAACAGCCGCAGCTCGTACATCCAGTCGTGGACGAGCGTCCGTCCGTCGGCCTGCGTCGCCAGCACCGTGACGAGGCTCACCAGATCACTGGGAAACGCCGGCCAGAGGCCGGTCGTAATCCGCCGCACCGCTTTCGGCGTCGACGGCTTGACCTCGAACACGCCGTTCCGCATGCCGCAGCGGACGTTCATCCGCTGCAGCACGGCGGCGACGACTTCGATCTCCGCTTCGCGCGCGCCCTCGATGTCGATCTCGCCGCCCGTGATGGCCCCCACGACGGCCCAGCTGCCCGCCTCGATGTAATCGCCGGCGAGCCGGTGCTCGGCGCCACGGAGCCGGCGCGCGCCCTCGACGCGGATCGTCGAGCTGCCGATGCCGGTGACGCCGGCGCCCATCTTCTGCAGGAACTCGCAGAGCTCCACCACGTGCGGCTCGGTCGCCGCATGGCGGATTTCGGTGACCCCGCTGGCGGCGGCCGCCGCGAGCAGCGCGGTCTCGGTGCCGGTGACCGACGCCTCGTAGAGGTACATCGACGCACCGGTGAGGCCGTCGGGGGCTTCGAGCACGAAGTCGGGGTCGTCGAGCTGGCGGACACCCATCGTGCGCAGCGCGTCGAGGTGCGTCGAGATCGACCGCCGCGCGGGGAAGTCACCCCCGGGCGACGTCAGCCGCGCCCGTCCGAGGCGCGCGAGCAGCGGCCCGAGCAGCAGCACCGATCCACGCAGCCGGCCGACGAGCGCCCGATCGGGCGCGTCGCTGGCGAGCCGCGGGGTGCGGACGCGCAGCGTCGTGCTGCCGATGCCGTCGACGGCCGCGCCGAGATCGAGGAGCAGGCGCGCCATCACCTCGACGTCGCCGATCCGCGGAACGTTCGTCAGGACGCACTCGTCCTCGGTGAGCAGGCACGCCGCCAGCAGCGGCAGCGCGGCATTCTTGTTGCCGTCGACCGCCACGCGTCCCTGGAGCCGGTGCCCGCCTTCGATGAGCAGTGTCGACATGATGCGATTCTGTCAGGCCCTGGGCCTCAGGCCTCGGGCCCCGGCTTTCGTTCGTCCAAGAGATACGCGACGGCCGGATCGTCGCCGAAGCCGACGAACGCCGGCTCCGGCCGCAGGCCGATGCCGAACCGGTCGGCGACCCGCTGCTTGATCTCGGTGGCCAGTCCGACGACGTCGCGGGCGGTCGCGCCGCCGAGAGTGACGAGCGCGAGCGGGTGCTTCGACGACACACCCACACGCCCACACCGGTGCCCGCGCGCGAACCCCGCGCGCTCGATCAACCAGCCGGCCGGTATTTTGACCCGCCCGCCGGGGACGGGAAACCCGGGCACCTCGCTGCCCGACTCCACCGCCAGCCGTTCGCGCACGTCGGCAGCGACCACGGGGTTCATGAAGAACGATCCGACGCTGCGCGTGTCGGGATCCGACTCGTCGATCACCATGCCCTTGCGACGCCGAATCGCCAACACCGCCTGTCGCACCTCGTCGAGCGTCACCGAGTCGGACGCGCGATCGGCAAAGACACGCACCACATCGGGATACGTCACGGTCGGCGGCCCGGGCCGCAGCGCAAACTGCACGTCGCAGATCACGAACCGTCCTGCGTCTTCCCGCTTGAACCGGCTGGTTCGATACGCGAATCCGCAGTCGCCGCCGGCCAGCGTCATCAGCCGTCCCGCCGTCCGGTCGAACGCCGTCAGCTCGCGGATCGTGGCCGACACGTCCTGCCCGTACGCGCCCACGTTCTGCACGGGCGTCCCCCCGACGCTCCCAGGAATGCCCGAGAGGCATTCGACGCCCGCCAGGCCGCGCCCGACCGCCGCCGCGACGAGGCGATCCCATGGCTCGCCTGCGCCGGCACGGAACACCGTGTCGAAGCCGTCTCGGCTGACGTCGATGCCGTCAATCGCGATCTGCACGACGAGGCCGTCGAAGCCCGCGTCGGCAATGACAAGATTGCTGCCGCCGCCCAGCACGAAGAGCGACAGCTGTTCCTCTCGTGCCCACCGATGCGCAGCCGCAACCTCCTCGGCCCTCGTCGAGCGGACGAACCAACGCGCCGCGCCGCCGACGCCGAGCGTCGTCAGGGGTGCCAGCGGGACGCCGGCCTGCGGCCGGATCGACGGCTCAACGGAACGCACCGAGCGCTCCTTCCTGCGCGCGAAGCGCCGCCACGGCGTCCGAACGGGTGCACGCCCGAAACTCCACCCAGTCACCGGGGACGAGCTGCGCGGCGAGCGGCAGATCGGCGGTAATCACCATCGCGAGCTGCGGATAGCCGCCCGTCGTCTGTCGATCCGCCATCAGCAGAATCGGCTGACCTGACGGCGGCACCTGCAGGCTGCCCGTGAAGACGGCATCCGAAATCATCTCACCCGCCGGCGCCGGCACACGCGCGCCGCTCAGACGGTATCCCATGCGGTCGGACTGTGGCGAGACGGTATAGCGCCCGCCCTGCAGCGCGTCGAACGCGGACGAATCGAAATAGTCGATCTGTGGACCAGGCAGGATGCGCAGCCGTCCGCCGCCGGCCGGCAGGCGGACATGAAGGTCCGCCTCTACAATCTTCCCACCGTCTTCGTAGCGGCGGACCTTCAGGTCCGCCGAGGGATTACCCAGCCGCAGCCGATCGTCCGCGCGCACGGCACGTCCTGCGACACCACCGAGGCCGCTGAGCACGTGCGTGGCGCGGCTGCCCAGGACCACCGGGACGTCAAGGCCGCCGTCGACGGCAATGTAGACGCGGGTCCCGGAACGGCGCGCCCCGAAGCGCAGCACGCTTCCGGCGCGGCATTTCACGGGCATACCCATCGGCGCATCACGGCCGTCGACGGTCGCCTGCAGGTCGGCGCCGGTCAGCGCGATCCACGCCTCGTCTTCGACGCGCAGCTCGGGACCGACGAGTGTGGCCTCGAGCGTCGCCGCGCTCGGCGGGTTGCCGAGCACCGCGTTGGCGAGCCGCTGTGCGAAGAGGTCCATCGGCCCCCCCACGGGTACGCCAAGGTGCTGATACCCCCAGCGCCCCTCGTCCTGGACCGTCGTCAGCAGTCCGGGTTGGAGGACGGTGATGAAACGAGTCGCAACGCTCGCGACTTCCCCGGGGCCGTAGGGCGGGCCTTCACGGCCCGCCGGACGCGGCGTAAATCCGCGCTCTACATCCCCGTGCGCTGTCGGAACGAACCGCACCTCGTCGCCCGGCGCGAAGAGCGCCGGCGGCGTCGCGTCCGGATCGAAGAGCGTAAGCGAGGTCCGTCCGATGATCTGCCACCCGCCCGGCGACTCGCGCGGATAGATGCCGGTCTGCCGCCCGGCGATGCCGACCGAGCCGGCCGGCACGCGCACGCGAGGCGTCGGGCGGCGCGGCGCGGCAATCGTGTCGTCCACGATGCCCATGTACGGGTAACCCGGAAGGAACCCCAGCATGTAGACGCGGTACGAACGCGACGTATGGCGCTCGACGACCTCCGCCGGCGAGCATCGCGCAAACGCGGCGACGTCGGCCAGGTCGGGCCCGAATGCTCCGCCGTACGTCACCGGCACCTCGATCGTGCGGCCGGCGGACGGTGAAGACAGCCGTTCGGCTGCCGTGCTGAGCGCCGCCTGCACCGCCGAAGGGCTGGTCGCCAGCGGATCGAAGTACACGGCAACCGAGTGGACGGTCGAGACCACGTCGCGAACGCCCGGGATCGCCTGCGCGCGCACCGCCGCGGCAATGCCGATCGCACGCGCATTGACTGCGGGATCGATCACCGCCCCCAGGTCGGCCACGACCGCAGACTCCCCCGCCTCCCGAATCGCCACGCCGCTCATGCCCTGCCGATCGCGTCGAGCAGCTTCTGATGGATGCCGCCAAAGCCGCCGTTCGACATCAGCACGACGACGTCGCCAGGCGCCTGCTCGGCGGCAATCGCGCGCACGATCCCGTCGACGTCGGGGATGTACCGAGCGCGCCGGCCCTGCGCCTGCAGGTCGGCGACGAGCTGCTCGGCCGACAGGCGCTCGGACTCCGGCAGCGACGACCGGAACACCGCCGCAATGACGACTTCGTCGGCCCCGTCGAAGGCGCGCGCGAAGTCGTCCTGAAACACCCGGCGGCACGAGGAGGCCGACCGCGGCTCGAAGACCACCCAGATCCGCCGCAAGGGATACCCCCTGCGGATCGCCGCGAGCGTTTCATGCACCGCCGTCGGGTGATGCGCGAAGTCGTCCAGCACCGTCACGCCGCGCCGCGTACCGACCGTCTCCAGCCGCCGTTTGACGCCGCGGAACGCCCGCAGGCCGGCGGTGAGCGCCTCGGGCGCGATCCCGGCGCGGCTGCCGACGGCAATCGCGGCGAGCGCGTTCCGCACGTTGTGCACGCCGAGCAGCGGCGACTCGAAGCGGCCGACGTGCTGACCGGCTCGACGCACGGTGAACGCCGTGATCCCGTCGGCATGCTCGACCTCGGATGCCTGCCATGTGGCCCCGTCCGACAGTCCAAATGTTTCGACCGCGCTGACCGCCACGTCGCCGAGCGCCGCCGCGTGCGGGCTGTCGAGTCCGAGGAGCAGCAGCCCGCGGCGCGGTACGAGGTTCACCAGCCGCCGGAACGCCAGCCGCACGGCATCGAGGTCCGGATAAATGTCGGCGTGGTCGAATTCGATGTTGTTGATGACAGCGATCTCGGGCACGTACTTCAGGAACTTCGCGGTCTTGTCGAAGAACGCGCTGTCGTACTCGTCCCCTTCGATGACGAAGTCGCGGCCCGCCCCGAGCCGGTAGCTCGACCCCGCCTCGCCGAAATTGATCGCGATGCCGCCGACCAGCACCGATGGGTCGAGGCCGCCGTGCGCCAGCAGCCACCCGGTCAGCGCCGTGGTCGTCGTCTTGCCGTGCGTACCCGCGATGACGATCGAGCGCGCGCCCCACAGGAACTGGTCGCGGATCACCTCGGGAAGCGAGCAGTAGCGGATCTTCGCGTCGAGCACCGCTTCGAGCTCCCCGTTCCCGCGCGACACGGCGTTGCCGACGACGACGAGATCGACGTCCGTGGTGATGTGGTCCTGGGAGAACGGCGTGAGAATCCGGATGTGCTCGGCGGCCAGAAAGTCGCTCATCGGCGGATAGACGTGCTGGTCGGATCCACGCACGTCGTGGCCCCGCTGCTTGAGCAGCGCAGCCACCGTCGCCATCGCCGTCCCGCAAATGCCGATGAAGTGGATGATCACGACACGGGCGATTCCTCGATCACGACGGCCGGACGCGGCGCGGCACGCACGCGCGCGCGGACGCCGAGCGGCAGCGTCCAGCAGGGACCGGTCGTGTGGCCCGAGGGAAACCCGGCCAGCACCGGGCCCTCGAACGAGGCGGCCACCGCCTGAATGACGTCGTGCACCGAAGGCCCTCCCCGGTCGTCCTCGCACCCGCGCATCTCGCCGAACACGAGCGCCGCCGCGCGCCGCAGGAGGCCGCTCTGCGCGAGCTGCGTGAGCATGCGGTCGATGCGGTAGGGCCGTTCGTTGACATCTTCCAGGAACAGGATGCTCCCAGGCGGCGGATCGAACGCAAAGGGGGTGCCGAGCGAGCCGACCAGTTGCGTGATCGTCCCGCCAAAGAGCGGTCCGGCGGCGTCACCCTTGCGCACCGCGGTCAGTCCCACCGGCTCGAGTTCCAGGCCCTCCCCTTCTCCTTGCATCAGCGTCAGCAGCGAGATGCGGTCGTAGCCGGTTTCGCCGTGCGCGAGGCGCCGTTCGAGCATCGGGCCATGGAGCGCGGTGACGCCGCACTGGCACGTGAGCCACGACAGCAGCGACGTGTTGTCGCTGTAGGCGATGAACAGCTTCGGGGCCTGCTGCGGACGCCAGGTCTCGAAGAGCGGCAGCAGCTGCACGCTCCCGTAGCCGCCGCGGACGGCAATCAGCGCGGCGATGTCCGGGTCGGCCCAGGCGCGCCGGAAGGCGGCGGCGCGCGTGTCGGCGGACCCAGACGTAAAGAGCCCCTTCTCGAAGATCGACTCCTCGTACACCGGGTCGTAGCCGAGCTGTCGCAGCTCGGCGACGCCGCGATCGAGCTCTTCGCGCGAGAACGGACTCGCCGGCGCCACGATGGCCACCCGGTCGCCGGGACGCACAGCGCGGGGCTTGATCACAGGTAGCGCGCCATCTCCTCGGCAATCCGCGCGTGCGCGTCGCACCCGATCACCTGCCGGAGCTGGCGCGGACCAGCGGCGACGGGCGCCGTCAGGTAGCGCTCCTTCGCACGCCGCTGCCGCAGCAGCGCATCGTCGAGCCGCGCGTAGGGAATGCGTCCGTCCTCGACCGCATGGACGAGCGCCTCGAGGACGCCGGCCTGCACGTCGACGTCACGCGCGCGGTCCTCCACCTGCGCGCGGCAGACGAGCACGCCGTCGCATCCCGCCGCAATCGCCTGGACGGCCGCCTCCGCCACCGTGTGGGTCCCGGCGAGCGCCTTCATCTCGAGGTCGTCGCTCAGAATGACGCCGGTGAAGCCGAGCTCGTCGCGCAGCAGGCCCGAGACGATGCGGCGCGAGAGCGTGGCGGGCGTTTCTTCATCCAGCGACGGGACGAGGAGGTGCGCGGTCATGATGAACGCGACCTCCGCAGCAATGGCCGCCCGGAACGGCACGCACTCGACCCGGCGGATCCGATCGGGCGGGTGCTCGACGACAGGCAGCTCGAGATGCGAATCGGTCGATGTGTCGCCGTGTCCGGGGAAGTGCTTGCCGCAGGCGGCCACGCCGTTCTGCTGCAGGCCGCGGATGATCGCGGTCCCCAGGCGCGCGACCGCGTCCGCATCCTCAGCCAGCGCGCGGTCGCCGATCACGGGGTTCTTCGGATTCGTGTGGATGTCGAGCACCGGCGCGTAGTCGAGCGTGACGCCGACGGCGCGCAGCTCCGCGGCGAGCGCCGCCGCGAAGCGCGCGGCCAGCCCCGCATCGCCGCTCCGGCCGAGCACGGCCATCGGCGGCCACTCGGTGAACGGCGCCTTCAGCCGCGCCACGCGGCCCCCTTCCTGATCGGCGCTCACCCAGAGCGGCAGCTCGGTCGCGAGCGTCTGCAGATCGTGCGACAGCTCCGCCACCTGCTCCGGCGCCTCGATGTTGCGGGCGAAGAGGATCACGCCGCCGAGACCGAAGTCCCGCGCCAGCGAGCGCATCTCCTGGGGAATGGTGGTGCCGGGAAGGCTGCCGATCAGGAGCTGACCGGACGTGCGGCGAATCGCAGAGGGCACCAAGCCTATTATCGCCGCCCGAACACCTCGTCGAGGGTGAACACCTCGAACGTGAACGGAATCGTGACGAGCTCTCCGCGGCGGAGGAACTGCGCCCACACGCGGTAGCGGCCCGGTCGCGGCATGTAGCCCTCGAACATCACGTCGGGTCCGCCGAACCCGCTGGTGATCTCGCGGCCGTCGCGCCATTCGGGCGGATGCGAGTGGACCGAGTCGCGGAGGTCCTCGCTCAGGATGAACGCGTGTCCAAACGCGCCGAGATACGGCTGCAGATCGGTGACCGGGTCGCCCGTGGCGGCGTCGCTCACCTTGAACGCCAGATGGCCGTACTGGCCGGCAATGAGACGCGGCGGATCGAACGTCAGCTCCGCGCTCAGCGTGCCGACCGTCTTTCTCCAGGCGGTGTCGACCTCGAGATGCGCGTCCTGCGACCGCAGATCGCCCGCAAAATCCGCGGTCACCATCGTCCGCGCCAGCAGCTGCGGCGCACCGCCGGTCGGCAGGAAATCCGAGATCACGCGGTACGCCCCCGGCTTGGGGAGCGTCACGTCGAGCGCCCAGGCGCCATCGGCCTGCTGATCCGGGTGCACGTGCTGAAATGCCTGCATGTCGTGGCTGACCACGAACAGGTGATAGCGCCGGTCGTGGACCAGCTCGAAGTTGCGCACCGGCGCGCCGGTCGACGGGTGACGGACGTCGAACCGCATGCGGACTGGAGCGCCCGCCTTGACGGCCCGCGGCTCGACGTTCACCGCGAGGCGATAGTCGCGGGTATCGAACGGACGTCCGAAGACGAGCGTCATGCCGCACTTGCGGCATTGCCCCGCTTCGGCAGCGGTGACATCCGGATGCATCGGGCAGAACCACGCGGTCTCGCCGTCGCCTGCGTCCTGCGGCGCAGTGGTCGCGTCCTGTGAGTGATCGTGCTGATGTGCCGTCATCAGCGGCACGCTCGCGGGGATGTCGTCGTAGCGCGTAATGGTCAGCGAGAACGACGGCGCCGCGGGCGCGGCACCGGAGTCGTACTCCGCCGTCGTTTCGAGTACCGATCCCGCCGGCAGCGAGACCGGCTCGCGGAACACGAACGGCGTCTGCCACTCGACGCGGAAGCGCTTGACGCGCAGGAGGATCTCGCGCGAGCCGTCAGGCATGAGCGCCGTCACCTCGTACGACGTGCCGCCCGCCTGCATCTCGGGCCGGAGCGCGAATAGCGTGGTCGCGCGCGGCAGCATCAGACGGCCGCGGAGGTGCATTCGATTCGACGACTCGGCCGTCGCCCGGACCACCACGCTCGAGGCCCGTCGCATCGGCGGCTCGGCGCTCGTATAGAGGGCCAGCGACGGCGTATCGATGACCGTCTCCGCCGCGCCGCCATAGAGGATGTCGACGGCGATGCGGCCTCGCGGCGGCAACCGGAACGCGATGCCCTCCGGCAGCTCCGTGCTCGACTGCGACGGCGTCCACCCGCCGAGATACTCGCCTGTCTCGACAACGGTGAAGAACGCCGCACGCGCCACACGCGGGTCGCCGGGATGGAAATCGATCCCACGGACCCATGTCTCCCGCGTGAGACCAGGATCGAGGACCACGCGCGCGAACCGCGGCCCACTGTTCGCCTCCACCGTCACGCCCTGCCGCGCCGCGACGACGGCCTGCGGCTGCCCGAGCATCCAGTGGCCGCTGTGGTCGATGAACGGCGGCGGCGTTTCGGTGCCTTCAGGGGCCCCGCCCTCGATCCACGACAGCAGGAAGTCCATCTCACGCGTGGTCAACCCGGCGTCGTTGCCGAAGTGGCCGTAACCTGACTCCGCAGGCCATGGGGGCATCTGGCGCGCCAGCACCTCTTCCTTGATCGCCACCGCCCAGGGGCGCGCGTCGGCGTAGGTCGCGAGCGACATCGCCATCCCCCCCTCCCGGTGGCACTGCAGGCATTTGCGCTGAAGGAGGGCGACGATTTCGCGGTTGAAGTGGACGGTGGTGGTGATCGGGTTGTGGGACAGCGTCTCGCGCGGCCACATCGCCCACGTGCCGGCGATGAGCCATGCGACGACGGCCGAACGGATGCTCCACCTGCGCGTCATGAGACCGTCGGCCAATCCTAGCGCAGACGCCCGGAACCACCAACTACCGGGTTCTATAATCCCGTCGTGCGCATCGCCACGTCTGCGCCGACCCGCATCGATCTGGCGGGCGGCACCCTCGACATCTGGCCGCTGTACCTCTTCCATCCGGGCGCACAGACCGTGAACGCCGCGATCAGCCTGCGCGCCCACGCCGTCCTCGAGACCCGCGGCGACACTCGCATCGTCATTCGATCCATCGACACGGGCCTCACCGTCGAAGCCGATCACTGGCGCGACCTGCGCGATCGCCGCGAGCTGCGGCTGCTGGCGCTGCTCTGCCACTTCTTCGAAGCGCGCGGCATCACGCTGACGACGTCCTGCGAGTCGCCGGCGGGCGCGGGAATCGCCGGCTCCTCGGCGCTCAACGTCGCGGTATGCGCGGCGCTCGCCGAATGGAACCGCACGCATTACGAGCCGGATGCGCTGCTTCAGATCGCGATGAACGTGGAGGCACAGGCGATTTCCGTCCCGACCGGCGTCCAGGACTACCGTCCGGCGCTCTATGGCGGCATCGCGGCCGTGGAGCTCGACGTCGACGGCATCCGCCGCGTGCCGCTCCAAGTGGATCCGACCTCGCTCGGAGACCGGCTCGTCCTGTGCTACACGGGCGAGCCGCGCAACTCGGGCACCAACAACTGGGAGATCATGAAGAAGCACATCGACGGCGACCGCCTCGTCATCGAGTGCTTCGAGCGTATTCGTGACGCCGCCGCGGCAATGCGCGACGCGCTCCAACGGGCGGACTGGCCGGCGGTGGGACGCACGATGGCCGACGAATGGAACACGCGCAAACGGCTGGCGCCCGGCGTGTCGACGGCGGCCATCGACGATCTCATCGGCCGCGCCATGCGCGCCGGCGCCGAGGGCGCCAAGGTATGCGGCGCGGGCGGCGGCGGCTGTCTCGTGTGCGTCGGTCCGCCGGAGCGGCGCGAGGCGATCCGCGCCGCCCTCGAGGCGGGCGGCGCCCGGCTCCTCGACTTCCGCATCGAACAGCATGGACTGACGCGTGGATAACCGCCAGATCGCGCAAGTGTTCACGGACATCGCCGACCTGCTCGAGGTGAAGGGCGAGAACGTCTTCAAGATCCGCGCGTATCGCACGGCGTCGGACACCGTACGCACGTGGGCCGATCCGGTCGCGCGGATGGACGACCCGCAGCTGCGCGAGCTGCCCGGCATCGGCAAGGACCTCGGCCTCAAGATCCGCGAGCTCGCCGAGACGGGCGCGTGCGCGTTTCACCAGGTGCTCCTGCAGGAGTTCCCGCCGACGATGCTCGATCTGCTGCGGCTGCAGGGCGTCGGCCCGAAGACCGTCGCGCTGCTCTATGCGACGCTCAATATCCGGACGGTCGACGAACTGGCCGAGGCGGCGCGATCGGGGCGGCTGCGCGACCTCAAGGGGATGGGCGCGAAGAAAGAGGCGCTCATCCTGAAGGCGATCGAGGAGCGCCGGAAAGACACCGGCCGGCACCTGCTCTCCGACACGGCGGCCGCCGCGGCGGAGCTCGTGGCGTACCTGCGCCAGCACGCGCCCGACGTCGAGTTCGTCCCGGTCGGCAGCCTCCGGCGCGGGTGCGAGACGTGCGGCGATATCGACATCCTCGCGATTGGTGGCCGTTCGACGACGGTCGAGGCAGCCGATCCGGGCCTGATGGAGGCGTTCATCGCGTACGCGGGCGTCGAGCGCGTCCTCGGCCAGGGCGACACCAAGTCGAGCGTGCGGCTGCAGGGCGGCTATCAGGCCGACCTGCGGCTCGTGCCGCCCAACAGCCGCGGCGCGGCGATGCAGTACTTCACCGGATCGAAAGCCCACAACATCGTCCTGCGCGACCGCGCCATGCAGCGCGGCCTCAAGCTGAATGAGTACGGGCTGTTCCGGACCGCCGACGAGGTGCCCGTCGCCGGTGAGACGGAAGAAGCGATCTATGAGGCGCTCGGACTGGCATGGGTCGAGCCGGAGCTCCGGGAAAACCGGGACGAGATCGAGGCCGCCGCCGAGCGCCGGCTCCCGCGCCTCGTGTCGGCCGCCGACATCCGCGGCGATCTGCACATGCATACGGACGCGACCGACGGCCGCGACGACCTCCAGGCCATGGCGGCCGCCGCCCATCGGCTGGGCTACAGCTACATCGCGATCACCGACCACAGCAAAGCGCTCGCAATGGCCAACGGCCTCGACGAAGCGCGGGCGCTCGCGCACGCGGCCCGCGTGCGGGCGCTCAACGGACGCTTCGAGGGGCTGACCCTCCTGGCCGGCATCGAGTGCGACATTCTCGCCGACGGCCGCCTCGATCTGGCCGACGACTGCCTCGCCCAGCTCGATCTGGTCGTCGCGTCCGTTCACTCGCAGTTCAGCCAGGACGAGGCGCAGATGACCGACCGCGTGCTGCGCGCGCTCGAGTCGCCCTGGGTCGACGTGCTGGCGCACCCGACGGGTCGGCGCCTGCTCAAGCGCGAGCCGCTCCGCGTGAACATGGAAGCGGTTGCGGCATCGGCGGCACGGAACGGCGTCGCGCTCGAGATCAACTGCCAGCCCGACCGCCTCGACCTCAACGACGCCCACGCGCGGCTCGCCCGCGAGCGCGGGGCGCGGCTCGTCATCTCGACCGACGCGCACGCGGTGGCGGAGCTCGGCAATCTCAGGTGGGGGCTCCAGATGGCCCGCCGCGCGTGGGCAACGCCGGCCGACGTGCTGAACACCAGGAGCGTGCAGGAGCTGCGCGCGCTCCTGCGGCGCAGCCGGAGAGCGGCGTGAGCGACAAGCCTGGCGGCTTCGTCTCCCTGAAATCCCTGACGCAGGGCCCACCCGCGGACCCGCAGCAGGTGCTCGCCGACATCCGCACGATCTACTTCAAGACGACGAAGCAGACGATTCAGCACGACCTCGCGCACGCGATCGCGCTGCTGAAGACGCTGCCGACCGAAGAGGAGCGGGAGAAGGCGCGGGTCTATATGGACGGACTCGCGCAAATGCGCAGCGAGTGGGGGCGGAAGAAGTCGAACAAATAACTACTGTGGCGGCGTCAGCCGTCTCTTCGCGGCGAGCCGCACGACATCCGACACGTTGCGATCGTTCGTGAGCGCCTTCACGTCCTTCTCGAGCAGGCGCGGCAGCAGGTTGAGCGCGATCGCCACCGGCGTCTTGGGATTCCTGCTCAGCGCCGACGCGATCGGGTAGTTCTTCATCCACGCGCGCGCGTGGCCGATGATCCGGAGCACGTCCTCCGAGACGTTGGCCATCTTGGCGATGTTCTCCACCTCGGCGTCGGTGATCTTCGGACTGCTCAGCACCGCCACGGCGACGATTTTGTTGGGATCGCGAATCAGGACCGCGCGCTCCTCGCGGGTGCCGCGCATGGCCAGCGCGAGCCGCTGCCCGGGCGACAACGCCGCAATCCGCTCGAGCGCCGACATCCCCTTGTCCGCTGTGCCGGTGTGTGGAGCGGGCGTGTCAGGCTCGCCGCGCGAACCCGACTGGTCCGCCGTAGCTTCAGCGGAGGCGGAGGGGTGCAGGTTCGCCCGCGCCGCGTCGGCCACCTCCGCGTCGGGATCGTCGACGAGCAGCTCGAGGATGCTCTGCTGTTCGTGAGGCCGCAGGCCGAGGATGCCTTGCGCCGCCATCAGGCGGATATCACGATCGACCTCGCCGCGCCGGAAGTAATCGAGGAGGGGTGTGGCGGCTCCGGCTTCCATGACAGGAAGGGTGTCGGGACTCAGCGCGTGGACAGCGTGAAGAACAGCACGACTCCGACGATCAGGGCGACCACCACGAGCACGGCGACGAACGTCGCGCCGGAGCGGGTCCTCCTGTCGCCGAGCGGGTCGATGTGCTGCGCCACGTGCGGGCTGCCCACCGTGACCGAATCGTGCGGAAACTGGATGAGAAAGTCGCGGACGGTCTGCTCCGGGTCGAGGCCGACCTCGACGGCGTAGGAGCGCACGAACGCGCGCGAGAAGATGCCGCCGGGCAGTCGCGAAATATCGCCCCGCTCGAGCGCTTCGAGCGCGCCCACGGAGAGTTTCGTCGTGTCGGCGATCTGCCGGAGCGTCACGCCGCGCTCCTCGCGCAGGCGCTTCATCCTGCTCCCGAAATCGGGCTTCGCTGACTCCACCATCGGCACGTTGCGCCCCATGTTAGGGAACGGATCGTGGGGTGTCAAACGTGCGAACGGCCTCTGCGACCGTCGCCTCGAGCGCGCCGGGCGCGCCGCCCGCGAACAGTCCGATGGCAGCGAAGCCGTCAGCGCCCGCCGCCGCTACCGCGCCGAGCCGCGCGGGCGTGATGCCGCCGACCGCGAGCACCGGCATCGGCACCGCCGCGCACACCGCCGCCAGCCGGTCGACGCCCGCCGCCCCCGCGCCAGGCTTCGAGGCGGTCGCGAAGACAGTGCCGTAGATGAGGTAATCCACCGCGCGGTCTTCCGCGGCCGCCCGCGCATCCTCCAGCGCATGGACGGAGCGCCCGATCAGGAACCCGGGCGGCGCGGACGCGCGCACGCGCGCCGCCGGCGGCGAGTCCGCGCGCAGGTGCACGCCGTGCGCGCCCACCGCGAGCGCGACGTCGAGGCGATCGTTGACGAGGATTCGCGCCGTGGTGCCGCGGACGGCCTCGAGCGCGGCGGTCACCAGATCCGCAAGCGGCCGGACGTCGAGGCCGGGCTGCCGGATCTGGACCAGGTGCACACCCGCGCGCGCGGCGCCGCCGATGCGCGCAACGAGATCGGTCCGGCTGAAGCCGGACGCCACGTTCAATGGCGGCGTGATCAGGCAGATCACCGGCCGCATCACTCGTTGGCCAACTGCGAGGGATTGATGGAAGGGGGGCGCCGGGGCGCGCGACCGGCCAGCAGCGACACCAGCTCGCCGACCCCGACGCCGAGGTTGATGATGCCGAGGCCCGACACCGCGCCCCGGACAAAATTGTTCGAGATGACCGCCTGCAGCGGCGGCACGAGCTCTGCGAAATAGTTCCGATCCCAGAACGCCAGCCAGGGGATCACGATCAGAACGAACCCCGCTTCGAGGAAGAAGACCGTGTACACGAGGCGCATCATCGGCTGGGGCTCTCGGTCTCCGCCCCGGTCTCCACCCCACCGCGCCCAGTCCGCGCGGCGGGGGTCCCGGTCTGCGCGCGGGCCAGCCGATCGATGCGCACGCGGACGTCGCGATAGCTCCCGGCATCGGCATCGAGGTCGATGAAGATCGCCAGCGCCCGCGCCGGCTCGCCGAGCCGCTCGAGCGCATCGGCCAGGTCGTACAGCACGGCCAATCCCTCGTCCGGCGTGGCGGCCGGGCCGTCCGCCGCCTGCTGCAGCCACTCGATGCCGCGCGGCAGCACGCCGCGCCGGATGAACAGCCGGCCGAGGTCGGCCGCGGCCTGCACACGCGTCCGCGGGTCACGCGTCGCCGCCTCGAGCGCATCCGCCTCGTCCGCAGCCGGCGGCGCCGGCGCGTGGCCGACCGCGGTCAACGCGTCGGTGAGGTCGACCTCGATCACGTCCGACAGCGCGGCGTCCCCGACGAGCTCCGGCCATTCGGGCGGCGGCGCGCCGAGCAGCTCCAGGGCGCGGCGCAGGCGGCCGACGTGCGCCTCAGTGTCAGGCTCCGCCTCCAGGAGATCCCGGGCGATCACCCGCGCTTCGTCGCCATGTCCGGCATCGAGGTATGCATCGGCCAGCCGGCCCTGCGCGGCCCGCATCGGCCGGTCGAGCCCGGCATCGACGCACACCTCGACGAGCTTGAGGAGGGACGGGATGTGCGGGACCACGGCCACGAACTGTTCCAGCGCGGCGATGGCGCGCTCCCAGTCCCCCGCAAGGAGCGCCGCGTCGGCCACGACGTCGACGCACCCCTGCGCGCTGTCGGGCCGGCCGCCGCGCGCCAGGTCGAGCGCCAGGCGCAGCGCGTCGTCATGGCGCGCGGGATCGAGGGTGAGGACGCGGGTCAGCATGGCGCGCGCGAGCCGCTCGTCGCCGGCCGCGAGCTCGCGCTGCGCGCGCGCGAAGAGCGTCGCCGGGTCGTCCTGCGCCGGCTCCGGCGGCGCAGCGGGCTCGGGCGGCGCGGCGGCCGGCGGGGGTGCCTGATCGTCGGTCTCCTCGAGCGCCGCGAGGCGCGCGCGGCATTCGGCCACGCCGTCCTGATCGCCGCGCCGCCGGCGCACCTCCTCCATCTGCCGCAGGTACGACTTCGCATCGACCAGCACGCCCTGCCGCGCGGCGATCTCGGCGCGCTGCGACAGCGTGTGCTCGTGCTGGGGCTGGACCTTGAGCGCCTTCTTGTACAGCGCGGCCGCCCGCGGGAAAACACCCTCGCGACACAGATGGCCGGCGACGCGCGTGAACTGCGCGGACGCGCGCTCGGCGTCGCCCGCGCGGAGGTACAGGTCGCCGAGCGCGTTGATCGCGTTCCAGTCGCGCGGCTGGTCCTCGATCAGCCGGACGTACTCTTCGATGGCTCCGGCGAGCTTTCCCTGGCGAAGGAGCTTCTCCGCCCTCTTGAGCGCGGCGTCGCAATCTAGTGGCACCAGTTACTTACTTCGGGGTCAACGGTCCGGACTGTCGATCGTATCAAAGAGGGACGGCGGCCTGAACGAGCGCCGGTGCAGGAGGGAGTAGCCATGGCGCGCGACGGCGGCGAGATGATCCGCGGTCGCGTACCCTTTGTGACGGTCGTAGCCGTAGCGCGGGTCGGCGGCGTGGTGCGCGCGCATCTCACGATCGCGCGTCACCTTGGCCACGATCGACGCGGCGGCGATGGCGCTGCAGCGCCGGTCGCCGTGCAGCACGGGCCGCTGCGCGATCGGCAGGCTGGGGATCCGGAACGCGTCGACGAGTACCAGATCGGGCAGCGGCGCCAGCATGAGCACCGCGCGCCGCATCGCCTCGAGCGAGGCCCGATGTATGTTGAGCAAGTCGATCTCGGCGGGATCGGCCGAGGCGATCGCCCAGGCGAGCGCCTGACGCGTGATCAGGTCGTAGAGCCGCTCGCGCTCGAGCGGCGTGATCATCTTGGAATCGCTGAGACCCGCAATGTGCCGGTCGGGATCGAGGATGACGGCGCCCACCACCACGGGGCCCGCGAGACAGCCGCGCCCGACCTCGTCGCATCCCGCGATGCGGTGGAACCCCCACCGCCGCATGGCGTTCTCGAGGGTTCGTCTCGCGCCGATTCGAACCATGGATCCCTACGGGCAACGCATCCGTCGCCCCTACTGCTGCGTCCGCGTCTCTTTCATCCGCGCCGCTTTGCCCCTCAGATTGCGGAGGAAGTACAGCTTGGCGCGCCGCACCTTCGCCGAGCGTAAAACGTCCACCTTCGCAATCGACGGCGAGTGCAGCGGGAAGATCCGCTCGACGCCCTGGCCGAACGACACCTTGCGCACGGTGAACGA
>CAZGLC010000077.1:0-18776 GCA_964526235.1 uncultured Bifidobacteriaceae bacterium | reverse complement strand
CGTATCATACGCCCCGCCCGGCACGTTGAAGCCGCCGTCGTAGCCGGACTCGATCAGCGACCAGGCCTTCTTCTCTTCGTCTGCCTTGCAGCGGATGAAATCCAGGATGTCGGGGTGGTCGGCGTTGAGGATCACCATCTTGGCGGCGCGCCGCGTCTTGCCGCCCGACTTGATCACCCCCGCGAACGCGTCATAGCCCTTCATGAACGACACCGGCCCGCTCGCCGTGCCGCCGCCCGCCAGCAGCTCCCGCGACGATCGGATCGACGACAGGTTGCTCCCGGTGCCCGAGCCGAACTTGAAGAGCATCCCCTCCGTCTTGGCGAGCGTCAGGATCGAGTCCATCGTGTCCTGGACGGCGTTGATGAAGCAGGCCGAGCACTGCGGCGCCTTCTCGAAGCCGCAATTGAACCAGACGGGGCTGTTGAACGCCGCCTTCTGGTAGACGAGCAGATGCTTCAGCTCGGCCGAGAACGCCTCGAGCGCCTCATCCGAGACGAAGTATTTCTGGTCGCGCGCCCACGCGGTAATCGCGTCGACGACGCGGCCGATCAGCTGCCGGACGCTGTACTCGCGCCCGGGCGTGCCGAGCTGGCCGCGGAAATACTTCGAGACGACGATGTTGGTGGCCTGCTGCGACCAGAAGCGCGGGATCTCGACGTCGCGCTGCTCGAAGACGACCCTGCCTTTTTCGTTCCCGATGACCGCCGAGCGAATCTCCCATCCGATTTCGTCGAATGGGTCGACGCCCGGCAGCGTGAAGTAGCGTGGGAACTCGATGCCGGCGGCGCTGGCATCCTTCGCCTCGGCGGCCTTTCGGGGCGACGCATGCGTCGCGCCGGCAGACGCCACCTGGCCAGAGGGGGCAGCTTCGCGGGCAGGGCCTCTTTCCATGTCTCCTCCGAACGACGGATGCGTTCACCCCTGGAACGCATGCCGGGACGCGTAATTATGAAGTTGCGCTTCGGACGACCCGAGGCTTTCGTGACCGGAAGCTGGGAGGATCCGGCCTCTTACCTCGTCAAGCGCGAGCGTCAATATGCGCCTGAGGGATCGTCCTTGTCAACACAAAAACCACAACATCTAGGGCGTGTTTGTTAGGGCAAGCGCAATATCTATTGTCCCACAGGGGTAGGCGGGAGGGAGGCGCCTTGGCGCCTCCCCCAGGTGCACAGGCAGGGTGACGTGCGGGTTAGCCCCGCCACTTTCGCTGCGGGGCGAGGAAACTTTCGAACTGCCCCGGTATGAGCAGGCGCCGTGCCATCACGCCGCGCGAGGGGCTTCGCTCGAAAATACTCATGTTTCCGGCGCTCGTCCGCGGGGCGAGCCCGGCCGTGACCTGAAGGGTGGGTAACGGACTACCTCGGGAGGAGCTCGGCCGCGAGTGTCGCGGCCTTGTCGGCAAGCGTGGTTGCAAAGACGAGGTTGCGCTCGCGCAACGCCTGCTCGGCTTGCGAGCTGAAGCGCTTCGACTGTTCGTACTGGGCGCGGCCGTCGGCGCTCAGGCGGCCGTAATTCACGCGGCCGAGGTCGCGCGTCGCGCGCGCAAGCATGTCCCGGACGCTCCGCTCCGTCGCCGCCGACGTCGGCGACGCCGGACGCAGCTCGCGCGTCTCGGTCGGCGCGCGCGGCGGCGCCGCGACCACCGGCGCCGTGGTGGGCTGCGGCTTCGGTTCGGGCGCAGGACGCGCGGGCGGCGTCCGCGGCGCCGCGGCCGCCACCGGCGGCTCCGGCTCGGGCGCCGGCGTCGCCGCCATGAGCGGCTCCTCCACGGGCGCAAGCACGCGCTCCGGCGGGTCGGGCATCTGGAGGGGCGGGCCGTCGGGGACCGTCGCGGCCCGCGCCGTGGCGCACCCCACGAAACTCCCAACTCCCAATACGCCAACTCCCAAGAAAACCATCGTCCTGAGCACACGCCAACGCTTTGGAGATTGGGAGTTGCGCCCTTCGACGCTGCTCAGGGCGTCCCGAGCGGTAGTCGAGGGACGGAATTGGGAGTTGCTGTTCATGCCAGCGTCTCGTTCACACGAGGCAACAGGATCCGGAACGTCGTCCCGCTGCCGGGCGTCGACTGTACTTCCAGCTCGCCGCCGTGCATCTGGACGATGCGATAGACCATCGAGAGTCCGATGCCCGTCCCATGCTCCTTCGTAGTGTAGTACAGATCGAAGATCTTACCGAGGTTCTCGGGCGGGATGCCGACGCCGGTGTCTTCGATGCGCACCTCGACCATACGGCGCGGCGCCGGGGCGGCCGCCAGCCGGAGCGTGCCGCCGCCGGGCATGGCCTGACACGCGTTGATCGCGAGGTTCAACAATGCCTGCCGCAGCATCGCCGCGTCGCCATGCACCTCGGGTACCGTCGCGGGCGCTTCGACGAAGACCTTGACGCGGTTGGCCTGCGCCTCCGATTCGATCACCGGCTGGATCGCCTCGAACAGCGTCGCCACGCTGACCGGCTGCAGGCGCAGATCCTCGGGCCGCGTGAACTTAAGGAAGCCCTGCACCACCTCGTCGAGCCGCCGGATTTCACTCTCGATGACGTGCACGTGCTCGAGGACGCCCTCGAGCGCGGGGTTGACGGCCCCGCGATCCGGGGCCGACAGCCCGAGACCACCGCTCGAGGCCGCCACCGGCTGCGGCGCCGCCTCCAGGACCCCCGCCTTGATCTTCGTCCGCAGCAGCTCCAGGTGGATCATCATCGCGTTCAGCGGGTTCTTCACCTCGTGCGCGGTGCCGGCCGTGAGCCGCCAGAGCGCCACCAGCTTGCGCGAGTACGCGACCACCTGCTCCGACTTCTGATCCGCCTGCGCGGCGCGATCGGCCGACAGCTGCTGACTGACGGCATTGAAGAAGCTCCCGAGCTCGCCGAACTCGTCGCCTTGCGGCAGGTCGAGCGTGACGCCGAACTCCCCTTTGCCGAGGCGCGTCAGTCCACTGCGGATCACGTGGATCGGACGCAGGAGAAGCTGCGCCAGCAGCGCGGCGACGAGGACGGCCACCGCCAGCGCGACGGCCGCCGTCAGGAGCGCCGGGCGCAGGGCCGCGTTCACCTCCTGCCGCATCAGCAGCGTGGAGACGCCAATCCCGATCGAGCCGAACGCCTCGTCGCCGAGCACCATCGGCTGCCGCACGTCGAGCGTCTGGCCGTCGAGCGAGTAGATCACCTGGAGCTGGTCGAACGCGCTCTGCTCGGCGAGCGCGGCGAGATCGGGCCGCTCCTCGAGGCGGAGGCCGAGCCGCGTGGGATCGCTGCTGGCGATGACGATCCCGGCCGTGTCGAGAATCGAGGCGCCGGTGACGCTCTCGCCGTAGAGGCTCGACTCGAGGATCGCGCGAAGGCCGGCGTCGCCCTGCAGCGCGGCGTACGGCTCGGGCGCGCCGGTCACGAGCTCACGCGCCCGGTGCAGGATCGTGTTCGAGAGGAGCTCGGCGCGCGCGTGCGCCTCGTGCAGCACGACGCGCGCGAGGCGCGTCACGTACAGGCTGCTCAGCGCCATCACCGCCACGCCGACGATGGCGGTCACCCCGACGATCTGCTTACCCTTGATCCCCAGGCGCATAGACGTAGGCACGGCTTTACGCCGCGCCAGGCGGGCCGTAAAGGCCCGCCCTACGATTGTGGGAGCTACGCACTGGGTGCTTCCTGCTTCGTCCGGCCGCGCAGGCGATTCAGCTTGTTGTGCAGCGTCTTGAGGCTGATGCCGAGGATCTCGGCGGCGCGCGTCTTGTTGTCGCGCGTGTGCTCCAGCGTCAGCAGGATCAGCTCGCGCTCGGCGTCGTCCACGGTCATACCGGGGCGGAGCGAGACGGCCGGCGCGGCCGCTTCCGGGGACGCGGCCACGAGCGGCGGCAGGTGTTTCGCCTCGATGAACTCGCCCGAGCTGAGGATCACCGCACGCTCGACGACGTTGCGGAGCTCGCGCACGTTGCCCGGCCAGTGGTACTGCTCGAGCATGCGCATCGCGGCCGGCTCGACGGCCGTCACCGACTTGCCGTTGCGCGTGTTGAACTCCGCGAGGAACGACTGAATGAGCAGCGGCAGGTCGTCCTTACGCTGGCGCAGCGGCGGCAGCTCCATCGCGAACACGTTGAGCCGGTAATAGAGGTCCTCGCGGAGCCGGCCGCTCTTGACCGCCTCGGCCGGATTGGCGTTGGTGGCCGCAATGATGCGGACGTCGACCGACTGCTCGGCGCGGCCGCCGAGCCGCCGGAAGCGCCGCTCCTGGAGCACGCGCAGGAGCTTCACCTGCGTCGCCGGCGTCATCTCCGCGATCTCGTCGAGGAAGAGCGTGCCGCGGTCCGCCAGCTCGAAGCACCCTTCGCGCCGCTCGACCGCGCCGGTGAACGCCCCCTTTTCGTGGCCGAAGATTTCGCTTTCGAGCAGCGTCTCGGGAATCGCCGCACAGTTGATCGGCACAAACGGCGCCTGCACGCGGGGTGAGAGCTGATGGATCGTCTGCGCGACCAGCTCCTTGCCCGTGCCCGACTCCCCGGAGACGATCACCGACGCGGCGGTCGGCGCGGCCTGCTCGATGATCTGGTAGACCTTCCGCATCTGCGCGCTGGCGCCGATCATCCGGCCGAAGCTGCCCGAATCGCGCAGCTGCCGCCGCAGCACCTTGACCTCGCGCCGCGTCTCCTGCCGCTCGACGATCTTGTCGAGCAGAATCTTGAGCCGCTGCGGCTCGATCGGCTTGGTCAGATAGTCGTAGGCGCCTTCTTTGATCGCTTCGACCGCGGTTTCGACCGTCCCCTGCGCGGTCAGAATGACGACCGTGAGATCGCCGCCCTCCTGCCGGACGGCGCGGAGCAGCTCGAGGCCGCCCATCCGCGGCATCACCAGATCGGTGATCATGATTGAGGGCCGGAAGTCGGTCATCCGCCGCAGCGCCTCTTCACCGTCGGCCGCCGCGTCGGTGGTGAACCCCCACGTACGCACGAGCTCGGTGAGGCCCAGACGCGTCGTCGGGTCGTCTTCGACGATAAGGACGCGGTCGCGCGGCGTCATGAGGGGGTCAGACCCCCGATGGTACCCTGTCATTACATGGTCCAGCACAGCCATTGACCGAACCTCGACAGCGGCTCACCGCGGTCGCTGAAATCCTTCTCTGCTCGAGCGTGCCGACGCAGGTCGCGATCGGCGCGCTGCTCCGCCTCGGAGGCCTGGCGCCGCTCGAGCCCGACGGGCGGCTCTCGCTCGCCTTCGTCCTCGTGCTGTCGGTGGCCGACACGGCGCTCCTCATCGCGCTCATGGTGATGCTGACGCGCGCGCACGGCGACCGGCCGGCGGCGCTGTGGCTCGGCGGGCGGCCGGTCGCGCGCGAGGCGCTCGTCGGGCTGCTGCTCATTCCCGCCGTCTTCCTGCTGGTCGTGGTCCTGCTGAACGTCCTGCGCGTGGCGGCGCCGTGGCTCCACAACGTGGAGACCAACCCGCTCGAGCAGCTCGCGGGCACGCCCGGTCAGGCGGCGGTCTTCGCCGTCGTGGCGATCCTCGCGGGGGGCGTGCGTGAGGAGCTGCAGCGTGCGTTTCTGCTGCAGCGCTTCGAGCGGCATCTCGGCGGCGCCGCGGCCGGCGTGATCGTGCTGAGCGCCGGCTTCGGCCTCGGACACGTGGTGCAGGGATGGGACGCGGTCGTCACGACCGGCATGCTCGGCGCGTTCTGGGCGGTGCTCTACCTGCGGCGGCGCAGCGTCATCGCGCCGCTCGTCAGCCACGCGGGGTTCAATTCGCTCGAGGTGCTTCGAGTCGCCGCGTTCGGGGCATGACAATGTCGGCGCGGGCGCGCAGATCGCGCATCCACTGGGTGACCGCGGCCGCCCGCCGCTCGCCCGACGCGCGCTCGCGTGCCAGGTCGCCCGCCTCCCCAAACGGCATCAGGCGTCCCGCGCGCGTGAACTCGTCGGGGTGCATGCGGTAGTACTGCAGCACTTCCTCTTCGGAGAGCTGAACGGTCGGCCCGAACCGCTGATTCAGGTACGCGTCGATCCGCAGCGTGTCGCGCGCGATGTCGCGCAGCCGCCCCTCGTCCAGGCCGGTCGCCTCCATGATCGCCGCCAGCCGTCCGCCGGTCCGCGTCCTGATCGCCTCGATCTCGCGCGCCACCGCCGCCCCCGGCGGCTCCGGCGGCGCGAAACGCGCGACCTCGGTCAACACGAGCTGCCGGTCGACCAGCCGCTCGACGATCTCCTGCTCGCCGGCGTCCGGCGGCACGTCCACGAGCCCAAGCGCGAGCACCGCCTTCACGTCCGAGAGCGTGATGGCGTAACCGTTCACTCGAGCAACAACGCGATCGAGGAGCTGCTGCGCGCTGGGGAGCGACAGCCACCCGATGAGAATCGCGGCAACCAGCCACATGCAACGACATCCACCGCCACGGAACACCGAGACACCGAGACACTGAGATTTTTCAGTTTTTGACAACACTGGCCTCGGTGCCTCGGTGTTTCGTCGGGGTGCTCATCAGAACGCCTGTCCGAAGGAAATATGCAGCACGTTCCGCCGCTCGAGCCGGCCGGGCGAGAGCTCCCGGCGATCGAGCTTGAAGCCGAGATCGAGCCGGATCGGCCCGATTGGCGAGCGATAGAAGACGCCGAACCCCGCCGCCGCGCGCAGGTGCCCGAGATCGAGATCGGTGGCGCGCAGGAAGACGTTGCCCGCGTCGAGGAACCCGGCCGCGCCGAGGCCGCCGAAGAGCGCCACGCGGAGCTCGCCGTTCAGCACGATCAGACCGTTGCCGCCGGTCGGGAACCCGGTGGGGCTTATCGTCTCATCGGTGCCGAGCCGGTCGAGTGAAAAGCCGCGGACGGTCGTGTCGCCGCCGGCGAAGAAGCGCTCGCTCGCCGGCAGGTCCTGCACGACATCGACGATCGGCCGCCCGCCGGCATCCACGATCGGCTGGCCGTCCTGGGCGATGCGCGGCACCGATCGACGGAAGCCGTGCGCGGCGCCGAGGCGCGCCCCGAACGCCAGCACGGTCCGCCGCTCGGTCGGCAGCCGGTGGTAGGTGAATCCCTGGACGAACGTCTTGACGAAGCCGACCTCGGAGCCGACGACGCGCGCCGCGAGCTCGGTGTCGGCGATGAGGAACGTGCCGCGGTCGGCGTCGATCACGTCGTTGCGGCTGTCGCGAATCAGCGTGCCCGAAAACTTCGAGAGCCGCACCTGCGGGAAGACGCGGTCGATGAGCGGCTTCTCGGCGAAGCTGAACCGCTCGTTGAACAGGCGCGTGTGCTCGTAGGAGTAGCGCCCCGCCACCGTGTACCGCGTGCCGAGACGCCGCCCCGCCTCCGCACGCGCCTCGCGCGTGATGAAGTTGAAGCTCGACCGGATCGCCTGATCGAGAATGCCGGTGACCATCACGTCCGCCGGACTGTTGAAGGCCCGCGGCTCGCGGTAAGTCGCCAACACCCGGTACTCGTTGAACCCGTAGCTCCCCTCGAAGGCGCGATCGACCAGCCCGCCGTCCGAGACGATGTTGTCGCGCGAGCGGAGGCTGACGCGGGTGAAGAGGTTGACCGCGCGGTTCTTGCCGCCGAGATTGCGGCGCCCCACCTGGAAGAAGCCGCGCGGCGCCAGCTCGAAGCGCTCCTCGGCGCGGCCGCTCTCGCCCGTGGGCCGCAACCGCGTGCCGCCTTCCACGCCGCCGCCGTAATCGATCGTCGTGGGCGGCGCCTCCTCCACCTGCACGAGGACGTCGCGGCGCGGCTCGCCCCCCTGCCGCAGCTCGTCGATGACGACCCGCCGGAAGAGACCGAGCGCCGCCAGCCGCTGCTGGCTCTCGAGGCGCGCCGAGAAGCCGAGCGGCTGCCCCGGCCGGAGCAGCAGCTCGCGCTCGATGGTCTCCGTGCTCGTCCGCTGGTTGCCGATGATGATCACGTCGTCGACGATCACCTGCGGGCCTTCGACGACGTCGAAGCGGATGTCGGCGCGCGTGCCGTTCTCCGCCAGCGCGACCGCCGGAGTGACCACCACGTTCTCGTAGCCGCGGTTGCGGTACTCGAGGTCGATGCGGTCGCGCGCCGTCACGATGTCGGCCTCGGAGTACGGGCGCCCCGGGGCTGTCGTCATCAAGCCGTGCAGCTCGGCGTCGGGAAGCACCTGGTTGCCCTCGAACGCAATCGAGGACACGGACGTGCGCGGGCCTTCGGTGATGTTGAATCGGAGGTGCACCGGACGATCGCGGGTACCGGCCGGCTCGAGCCCCGTGACAGCAATCTGCACGGCGGTGCGGGTGAAACCGCGCGCCCGGTACGCGTCGCGGAGCGCGGTGGCGGCGGTTGTGGCCGTTGCCTGGACATACGGTTGCCCCGGCTTGATCGGCACGAGCCGCTCGAGATCGGCGGCGGGCACCGACGTGTTACCCCCAATCGCCACGTCGTCGACGACGTAGCGGGGGCCCCGCGTCACGGTAAAGGTAATCGTGAGCGTGCCCTCGCGTTCCGCGCGGGCGTACTCCACGGCGGCCTCGCGGTAGCCGCGCGCCTGCAGGTACTCCTCGATCGCCAGGGTCGCATCCTCGAGCAGATCTTCGTCGGCGGATCCCTCGGCGCGCACCGGCACAAGGCGGTCGCGATCGGCCTCGGGCAGCGGGTCGCCGGCAAACGCCACCGTCACGAGGGGACCGCGATCGATCGTCACCCGTACGGTGGCGGTGCCGTCGGATTCGAAGCTCGGCGTGTGCACGGCGCGCGCCTCGTAGAAGCCGCGCGCGCGCAGTCCTGCGGCGTAGCGCTCGAGCGCCTCCAGGATGGCGGCGTTGTCGTAGGGATCGCCGGCGCGGATGCCGATGTCACCCGGCGCGACCCGGCGATCGGCCGCGTCGACCTCGTCCACCTCGAGGCGTCCGATCGTCGCCCGCCCGCCGGCGGCGATGTCGAACGCCATCGTCGCCCGATCGGGCTGGTGCGTCTCCTCGAGCCCCGCGGTGACGCGGGCGGAGGGATACCCCCGCTCGGCGTACAGGCTTCCCAGCGCCTCCGCCACATCGCCGACGCGCGCGGCCGGCGGCGCCGCGCCGAAGCGCTCGGTGATCACGCGCCGAATCTCGCGTTCCGGCAGGCCGAGCGCGCCGCGGAACTCGATCCGATCCACCGGATGCATGGGGAACAGGACGTAGCGGAGCCGGATGCCGCCGGCCGCAGGCTCCTGCAGGACCTGCACGTCCTCGAACCGGTTGAGGCTCGTCAGGTGCGAGAGCGTCTCGCGCACCTCCTGCATCGACAGCGGCTCGCCGGGCGTGGTCTCGATGAGGCGCGTAATCAGCCGGTCGTCAAGGGGACGGCCTTCCTGCTCGATCCGAACGTCAGCGATGATCGGGGCCGATTGCGCGAACGTGGACGGGACGCTGACGACACTCGAAACGCAGAACGCAACGCTCAACAAGAAAAACGGCGGGCGCGAGGTCCGCGTCATCAGAACGCGTGCCGGACTCTGACATCGAGGGCGTACGTCCGATCTTCGTTGCGCGACAGGATCCACGAGAACCGATCGGTCTGGTCGTACTCGAGAAGGATGATCTGGTCGCGCGTGGACGAGGAGAGGCTGCGGGAATACGTCAGGTAGATCCGCTCCGAGAGCCGCTTGCCGATCGTCAGGCGGGCCGCCGGGTCGAGGCGCGACGACTGCGCGTTCGGATCGACGAGCGACGGGGTGAGCTGGAACGTATCGACGCCGAACGTCTGCTCGACGACGCGCCCCACCTCGGAGGAGAAGGCGCCGGTCAGCGCGCGCGTGGCGCGCTCGCGCAGCAGCTGCTGCTGCGGCGTGATGTTGGTGCTGTACTGCCGGAACTCGACGTCCTGGCCCGGCGCGACGTCGCCGAACAGCAGGCTGAGCACCTCCATCTCCGGCAGCGGCGGGTCGGCCTCGAACGCCGGCGTCAGCCGATCGAGCGTCCCGGCCGCGATCGCGCGGATGCGGTAGGTCTGCCCCGGCACGCGCACGCGCGTCTCGGTCTCGATGTCGAAGAACGGCTGGATGCGCGTCGGGTTGTTGAAATCGATCGTGCCGCGCGTGACCTGGTAACGGCGCCCCTCGAACATGAACTCGCCGCGGTCGATCTCGGCCCGGCCGGCCAGCAGCGGACGGTCGAATGTGCCGCGCAGCTGCAGGTCGGCGTTGGCGAAGACGCGCGCGGCGCTGTTCCGGATCTCCAGCGTCGACGGCGCGACGATCCGGACGTCGTAGCGCAGCGGCAGCCGCGAGGGCGTCAGCGGCCCGGTGCCGCCGGCAATCGTGTCCGTCAGCTCGAACAGCCCGCCCGCGTCGTCGAACGGACGCGTGTAGATGGCGTTGCGCACGGTGACCGTGCCGGCCAGCGTCGGCGCCTCGATCGCGCCCTGCACGGTGAGATCGGCGTCCACCAGCGACCGCATCCCTTCCGGGAAGCGCAGCCGCATCCCCTCGCCCGCCATCGTCACGTCGACGCGCGTGGGACGGTAGCTCTCGACCTCGATGCGGCCGCCAAAGCGCACCACCCCGCCGCCCAGCCGGGCGGTCACCTCGTCGAGCCGGACGCTGCGCGTATCGAACCGGACGGGACCCGAAATGTTCTCGAGCGCGTGCGGGAGATCGAAATGCCGGATCCGGCCGTTGTCCACCGTCATCGTCCCGATCACGATCGGATCGCGCATCGGCCCTTCCAGCCGCGCCTCGAGCGACGCCCGTCCGGAGCTGCGGAGGTTCGGCGCGAAGCCCTGCAGCAGGCCGAGGCCCGCGTCGCCGGTCACGCGGACCGCAATCCGCTCGTCGTGGAGGTTGACGTCGCCCTCGATGTCGAGCTGTGTCTCCTCGCCCACGAGCCGCATCTGCTCGATGCGCATCGTGTGCCGGTCGAGCGCGAGCCGCACCGGCATGGCGTTGCGCAGGCGGTAGTCGAAGAAGCGCAGGTCGAGCCGCTCGACGGCCGCCTCGACGACGAGCGCGTCGACGTCGGCGAGC
Source organism: uncultured Bifidobacteriaceae bacterium (assembly GCA_964526235.1). GTDB lineage: Bacteria > Acidobacteriota > Vicinamibacteria > Vicinamibacterales > UBA2999 > MELF01. Next base: position 7,835 of record CAZGLC010000077.1, on the reverse strand, counting down.
TGGCCGACCAGGCGCACCGTTCCGCTCGCAATGGCGGTGGTATACGGCGACCACTGCGGATTGAAGGCGCGCAGGTACGGATCGAGCGACGTGTCGGCCACGCTGAACGTCAGATCGGCGTCCCTCGTCTCGGTCAGCGCGACGCGGCCGAAGCCCGAGACCGCCAGCCGCGGCGACGCCGCTTCGAGCTTCACCGTCATCATCTCGTCGATGATGTTCAGCTCGCCCGCCACCTGGCCGATGCCCTCGTCGCCGATGAACAGGTCGCTGACCGTCAGGCGTACGTCGTAGCGCGGCCGGTCGAAGGTGCCGCTGCCGCCCGCCGTAAAGTCGACGCGGCCGGTCAGCGCCGGCCCGGAGCCGGCGCGCGTGAGCGCGAGACGGTCGACGGGGATGCCGCGGCCGACGAGATTGAAGGAGTAGGTGCCGTCGAGGCCGACATAGGCCGCCCCGGTCGCGCGGCCGCCGGCCTTGGCAATCTGCAGCGAGTCGAGCCGCACGCCGTCGCCTTCGAGGCGCACGGCCGCGGAGGCGGTCTCGAACGATTCGCCGTACGCGACGCCGTCGGCGATGGTCATCTGGCCAAAGCCGAAGGGACCGCGATACGGTCCGTACGCGTGGAACTCGCCGGAGAAGATGCCGTCGACGTCGTAGTCGTCGAGGCTGAAGGCGTGGCGGAGATCGGTGAGCGGCCGGCGCGTCACGCGGATGCGCGCGTTCATCTCCTCACCGCCGTCGCGGCGGGGGAAGCCGAGCGAGAAGCGGCCATCTACGCGCATGTCGGAGTCGCCGGCGCGCACCACCACGCTCGCCACGTCGGCATACGCGTTCTCGATCGCCGCACGGCCCGTCACGGCGCCCCACACGACGTCGAAGGCACGGATACGCTCGCCGGCGAAAGTCCCTTCGATGCGCGGCTGGCGGAAGCTGTTGACCATCACGCCGTCGAACGTGCCCGACCCGCCGATGTCGATGACGCGCGTGCGCGAGCCGAAGGCGGTGAGCACGCCGGCAAACAGCCGGTCGCTCTCTTGCCAGTCGGCGCTCGTGACGTGAAAGGCGATCCGCGAGCGGTCGCCGTACGCCGTACGCCCCTCGAATGTGACGTACGTGTCGGCGGTCGCGACGTGGCTGGGCGCGAGGTCGACCCATTCGGGCCCGTAGGCATAGCTCACCTCGCCGCGGATCGGCACCGGCTCACCGCGCAGGCCGGCGTCGAACGGCTCCCACGCGGCCGCGCGCGCCGCCGCCTGTGCGGCCTGTGCGGGCGTCAGCGCGCGGCCGACGGTCTCGATGCCGCCAGGCGGATCGGCACGAATGGCGCCGTCGCCGCGGCGTTCGGCAAAGCGGCCGAGCGGCCACTCGAGCAGATTCCGCCCGCTCGCGCGGCCGGCCAGCCGGATCCCGTCGACCTCGAGGAAGTTCGTGAACTCGGTGAGGTCGACGTTCTCGTACGCCGCGTCGAACCGTGCCGCCGCCGGCACGCCGCGCTGACCGAGCGGCGCCATCAGATACGTGAACTGCGACGTGCCGCCGAACACGTGGGCCGATGCCTCGGTCACCTCGAACCGCTCCGGCACCCAGAGGAGCGATCCGCGCAGATTCGGGAACGCATATGCGTTGACGCCGAGCGCCGGGCTGGTGAAGGTGCCCTTGAGCTCGCGGCCCGTGCGCGTGCGGTCGCCGACCGCTTCGCGGAACAGACGGAACGTGCCCGCGAACTCGCCCTGGCCCGCCAGCGTGAAAGTGTCGTCGGCGAAGAAAATCTCCCGCATCCGCGGGAAGTCGACGCGCGAGCGGACGTTATAGGTCTGGTTCGGCCAGCGCGTGAGGTCCACCTCGCCGTCGAGGACCGAGTCGGCGCCGTCGGTCACCAGGTCGATCCGCTCGAGGATCACACGGCCGCCGTCGATGCGGAACGACGTGCTCATGTCGGCGCGCATCGGCACGTAGTTCTGGATGGCCACCGTGCCGTTCCAGAACTTCGCCTGCCCGCGGTACACGGACGCGGGGCGCGCCACCTCCACGTCGAGATTGCGCGTCACCACGCTCCACGGCGTGCCGTGGTCGACATAGGTGAGCTCGCCGCGGTGCGCCCGGATCCATTCGAGCGTCGTCGTCCAGGCCCCCGGCTCGCGCCGCTCGCGCGTGAAGCGCGGAAAATTGTGGCGGCCGTCGGGGAACGTCTCGACGTACATCCGCCAGTCGGTCATCTCGATCGCGTCGAACACGACGCGCCGGTTGACGACCGTGCTCCAGGGCATCGAGACCGTCATCCGCTGCGCGGTGAGGAACGGCCGCGATTCGGGCGTCAGCCCCTCGATCACGAGATCCTCGACGACGAACTGTCCGCGAAGCAGGTGGACCGACAGCCGCCCGATGTGCATCGGCCGGCGCATGAACTGCGAGGCGGCGGCTTCGGCGCGGCCTTTCAACGTGGGGCCAAGATCGATCGTGAGCGTGGTGACGAACACCACGGCGATGATGACCGCGCACGTCACCACCACGCGGCGCAGAACGCGCCGTGTCTTCTGTGTGACCGGATGACTCAGGAGCGTGTGCGTCACTTACTCAATCACCACTAACACCGTGTGTGCCTCGACCAAGGACCCTTCGGCGACGCGAACCGCGCGAACGGTGCCGGCGCGCGCGGCGCGCAGCTCGTTCTCCATTTTCATGGCTTCAACGACCACGAGCCCCTGGCGCGCGGCCACTGCGTCGCCAGCCTTCACGAGCACCTTGACGACCCGGCCCGGCATCGGCGCGACCACGGTGTACGGCTTCGCGGGGTCAGACCCCGGTGAGTCGGTCAGTGGGGTCTGACCCCGTCCTGCCGGTTCCGCGCGGCGCCGGCCCCGCAGCCGGCCACCCACCCTGACCGGGATCATCCGGCCGTTCACGTGGACCGTGAGCTCGCCCGCCGCCCGCTCGACGATGCCGATGTCGTAGCTCCGGCCGCCGATCAAGAGCGACCAGGCCGTGCGGCCGATCGGCACGGCGTCGATGGCCTGCCGGCGGCCGTCGACGGTCACCTCATACCCTGCGGCGGCGCGGACCACGTGAACCGATCGCGGGCGCGAGGCCGTCTCGACGTCAAACGTCACGCGCGAAGCGCCTCGAGCCGCGCCTGGCGTTTCCAGCCGTACGTCGATTCACCCGGGTACGTAGGCCGGGGCTCGCGGCGCGCGTTATCCGGGCGCCGCAGACCCGGCGGCGTGTCCTCGACGCGCCCGCGCGACGCATACACGTGGAGCGCTGCGGCGATCGCCGCCACGTCCTGGTCGTCCTCGTCAGGCGTCGAAAACGGCTCGCCCTGGCGCTGCTGCAAGAGCTCGTCCAGCGCGGCCGTATGAAAGGCACCTTCCTGAAACGACGCCTGTGCAAGCATCCACCGGAAGAAGGGGACGGTCGTCCGGATGCCTCGGACGTCGTACTCCCGCAGCGCCCGCTGCATGCGCGCAATCGCCTGCGGCCGGGTGGCGCCCCAGGCCGACAGCTTCGAGATCAGCGGGTCGTAGAAAATCGGCACCTCGCCCCCCGCCTCGGCGCCGCTGTCGTCGCGCACGAACGGCCCGCCCGGCGCGGTCAGCGCGGCGATGCGGCCGGGCGAGGGCATGAAGCCCGCGTCCGGGTCCTCCGCGTAGATGCGGCACTCCATCGCATGCCCGCGCGGCGCCAGCAGGCTCGCGGGATCGAGATCGAGCCGCTCGCCGCGGGCGATGCGGATCTGCCACTCGACCAGATCGACACCCGTGACCAGCTCCGTGATCGGATGCTCGACCTGGAGCCGCGTGTTCATCTCGAGGAAGTAGAAGCGCCGTCCCTCGTCCAGCAGGAACTCGATCGTGCCGGCGCCGGTGTATCCAACGGCGCGCGCCACCGCCGCCGCGGCGCCGGTGATCAGTGCTCGAAGCGCCCCCGACACGACCGGTGACGGCGTCTCCTCGATGACCTTCTGGTGCCGGCGCTGAATCGAGCATTCGCGCTCGACGAAGGGCAGCACGGTGCCGTGCTGATCCCCGAGCAGCTGCACTTCGATGTGCCGCGGCCGGGGGAGCCTCCGCTCCAGGTAGACCGCCGCGTCGCCGAACGCCGCGCCGGCTTCCGAGCGGGCGGCGCGGATCGCGCTGGCCAAGTCGGCCGGCGAGACGACCGTGCGCATCCCCTTTCCGCCGCCTCCGGCCACAGCTTTGATCAGCACCGGGTAGCCGATGCGCGCCGCTTCGGCGGCGATAACCGACTCGGGTGCGCCGGCCTCGAACGGATGATCGGTGCCGGGCACGACGGGCACACCGGCTGCGGCAGCCGCCGCGCGCGCCGAGGTCTTGCTGCCCATCAGCGCGATCACCTCGGGCGTCGGTCCGATGAACGTCAGCCCTGCGTCGCGGCAGGCGGCCGCGAACGCCGCGTTCTCGGCAAGAAACCCGTAGCCTGGATGCACGGCATCGGCGCCGCTGGCGCGCGCCGCCTCGAGCAGCCGGCCCGTATGCAGGTAGCTCTCGACCGGCGCGTTCGGCCCGATCGCGTACGCCTCATCGGCGAGACGGACGTGCCGCGAGGCGCGATCGGACTCCGAATAGACCGCCACCGACGCGAGACCCAGATCGCGACAGGCACGGATCACCCGGACGGCGATCTCGCCGCGGTTGGCGACCAGAATTTTGCGCAAAACCTGATAATTCTAGCACTTAGGGGAAGCCCGCACCCGACCCGAGGCGAGGGTCAGGGCGTGCCGATTCGCTCCGTCGTCGTCACGTCGAAACGGCGGAATCGGCTGTAGGTGGCGTATCCATCGACCCTGGTGGCGCCCGACACGTGCTCGTATCGATCTCGCATCGCCACCGGCACCAGCAGGCCAATGGCCGGCTCGACCTCGTAACTCACCTCGACCACACCGCGGACGTTGGCGTCCTCGGCGACCAGCTCGGTCATGAGCACCCGTCCGCTGTCGGGCTCGACCCAGAGGCGGCCTCGCGCAGGGAGATCCAGGAAGAGCCTCGTCAAACGCTCCTCCCGGTCGCGAACCGACGCACCGTTCACCGCGAAGACGTCGCGGAACTGCACGTAGTGATCGGCGCCGGGCGGGCGAACCAGCAGCACGTCGGACGTCAGGCGTACGCGCTGCAACGGCCCGCCCGCGCCGGAGTTGATCTGCTGGAGGTAGCTTTCGTCCGCGACGATGCCCGAGAGAAGGCGCTGGAAGTCGGCGACGTAGGCAGCGGCGCGGGTCAGCACCGCGCCAAGCGTGGGTTCCTGTGCGCTGGCGGCGCTCGGGACAACCAGGCACAGGACGGCCGGAAGCAGGACGGCAGACGCGCCTCTAGCGAATGACACCCTTGCGGACGGCGTAGAGGACGATTTCGGCGGCGCTGTGGAGATCGAGCTTCTCCATGATGCGCGCGCGGTGGGTCTCTACCGTGCTCGGGCTGATCGACAGGATCGCCGCGATCTCCTTGTTGGCCTTTCCTTCGGCGATGAGCTGGAAGACCTCCCGCTCGCGCTCCGAGAGCGACTCGTACCGGTCGGTGATCCCCTTCTCGGCAAGCTGCCGGACGTAGTCGTCTAACATCACCCGCGCCACGGCAGGGCTGAAGAACGACTTCCCTTTCGATACGGCGCCGACCGCCTGAATCAGGTCGACGTCGGCCGAGTCCTTGAGCAGATAGCCGGTGGCGCCGGCCTGCAGGATCTGGTTCACGTACGCCTCGTCGGCGTGCATGGTGAGGATGAGGACGCGCGTAGAGGGCGACCGCTTGACGATCTGGCGCGTTGCCTCGATGCCGTTGAGAAGCGGCATCGCGATGTCGATGATCGCGACGTCCGGCTTCAGCTCCTCCGCCTGGCGGACGGCCTCGCGGCCGTCGCCCGCTTCGGCGACGACCTCCCACTCGGCGCAGTCCTCGAGCACCCGGCGCAGACCCTGGCGCACCACCGTGTGATCGTCGGCGAGCAGAATCCGGAGCCGTGGCACGCCCTACCCCGCGAGCGACTGTGCGGCGGCGGGCTCGGACGCGGGCGCCGGCAGGCTGACGACGACGCGCGCGCCCCCCTCGCGGCGATTCTCGATGTGGAAGGTGCCCGACAGGGCCTGCGCGCGCTCGCGCATGCCGATGAGGCCGAGACCGCGGCGGGCCTCGGCCGCGCGCGGAATGCTGCCGGTAATCCCTTTCCCGTCGTCCTCGACCGTGAGGTGCAGGAAGCCGTCGCGCCGGATGAGCGACACGGTGCAGGAGGAGGCGCCGCTGTGACACGCCACATTCGTGAGCGCTTCCTGCACGATCCGGTACACGCAGACTTCGAGCTCCGGCGGCACCCGATCGTCCATCCGCTCATGCGTGAGCTGCGCGCGGATGCCCGTGCGGCTGGAGAAGCTGCGGAGGTGGGCGCGCAGCGCCTCGGGGAGGCCGAAGTCGTCGAGCATCGACGGATGGAGGAGCTGTGAGAGGTCGCGGACGTTCTGGAGCGTCGATTCGGCGATCGCCCGCGCCTCCTCGAGGGACGCCCGGGCGCGTGAGTCCGCCTCGACGCCGCGCAGCGCGACGCCCATCTCCATCTTGATGGCCGTCAGCGCCTGGCCGACCGCGTCGTGCAGCTCGCGCGCGAGGCTGCGGCGCTCCTCCTCCTGCGCGCTCACCAGCCGCGCCGACAGACGCTCGAGGTCGCGGCGGTGCTGCGCCTCGGCCAGGCGCTGCAGCTCGATCTCGCGCTGCAGCCGCCCCACGTGGCGCGACGCGACGACGGCGACAATCAGACCGGCGCCGAGCGCCAGTGACGCGAGCCACAGGACCCGCCGCTGTCCCTCCAGATAGAAGCGCGCCGCGTCCTCCTCGTGACTCTCGATGGACGCCCGCTCGAGCGCGGCCAAGGAGTTTACGATCTGGAGAATCGACTCGCGCACGGGCACCAGCTGTCCGCGGATCACGGCGGCGCCGGCGGCGAGCGCGCCTCGGTCGGTCTGCGGCTCCATCGTGAACGCCACCTCGCGCGACTTCCAATAGTTGTCCAGCTCGACCTGCAGCCGATCCCACTGCTCGCGCTCGCGCGGCGTGTCCACGAGCGGCACGTACGCCGGCAGCGCGTCCTCGACGTCGCCGCGAATCTGCGTCAGCTCGCGGCGGTAGTGGTCGCGCATCTCGGCCGTCGGGTCCATCAGCGCGTCGCGCAGATAGATCGACCCGAGGAGCACGCGCGTGCTGATGGTGGTCAGCACCTGCTCCCCGCGGGTGAAGGCGCGCCGCGCCGCCGCCGTGCGCTGCTCCGCATCGCGGATGCTGCGCACCAGCTCGTACACCGAGACGAGCCACAGCGCGAACACGACGGTGAACCCGGCGATGAGCGCGCCCCGGATGGTCGACGTCACGCGGACGGATCGTGGACGTGAAGGCAGATCGAGCTCCTGCCGCGCATCGTAGAGGGTTGGGCGTGCCGACGTCCAGCGCGAGTGTGCATCCATTCCGAGAGGGTCATGGTCACTGTACGGGACGCCGCCCTGACGGGGTATCGGGTCGAGACGGTATGTGCACAGGTCTTCCGCGCAACGCGCACCTAGCGCAGCCGGGACAGGCGGTACACGCGCGCCGAGTCTTCCAGCGTGAACAGATGCTCCGCGCCCGCATGCGAGGCGATCCACCGCTCGAGGATCGGTTCGGTCTCGGGCCGGACGATGACGTGAAGAGCGTCGCCACGGCGGTACGACTCGAGCGCCGTCGGAATCAGATCGGCAATCGCCCTGCGCAGCGGGTAGACGTGCGGCGGCTGATAGCCGCTGTAGCCGTTGAGCGTGCGGTAGGCGCCCATGACCGCGCGAAACTGCGGCACCGCGTTCTGATATCCCT
>CAZGLC010000076.1:8927-18813 GCA_964526235.1 uncultured Bifidobacteriaceae bacterium | reverse complement strand
CCGCTCTTCGAACAGAGCGCAACATGCTCGACGGTCTGAGGCAGGGCCTCGTTAGGACTCGGTCATGGTACTTCTCTCGGCGGAGGTGCCATGGCCCCGTACTCGATGGACTTACGCCAACGGGTGGCGCGCGCATGGGATGCCGGGATGGACGCCGAGAGCATCGCCGCGAAATACGAAGTCAGCCGCGCGTGGGTTCACCGGTTGATGCAACGACGCCGCGAGACGGGCTCGCGCCGCGCAAGCAAACGACATTTCGTCGCCGCACGTTGGCGCCGCACGAGGAAGAGCGGCTGGGGGCGTTGATCACGGCGCGCCCGGATGCGACGCTCGCGGAATTACGGGAGCGGCTAGCGACCTCTGCAGCACTGAGTACGATCTGGCGCGCGATCGATCGGCTGGGGCTGACCGTTAAAAAAACGGTACACGCCGACGAACAACGCCGGCCTGATGTCGCCGCGGCGCGCTGCCGATGGCAGGACTGGCTGCCGCTGCGCGATGCCCGTCACTACGTGTTCCTCGACGAATCCGGTGTCACGACGGATCTACTCCGCCGCTACGGACGCAGCCCGCGCGGCCTGCGCGTACACGATTACACGCCGTGTGGCCACTGGCAGACGCACACGGTGATCGCCGCGCTCCGCTGGGACGGCCTGCACGCGCCGGCGGTCTTCGATGGTCCCATCGACAATCCGACCTTCTTCGCCTACGTCGAGCAAGTGCTCGTTCCGACACTGCGGCCCGGCGATGTGGTGGTCCTCGACAACCTCGCCGTGCACAAGCAGCCCGCCGTGCAGGCGGCCATCGAGCAGGCGGGAGCCCACGTACGGTTTCTGCCCCCATACAGTCCCGACTTCAATCCGATCGAGCTCGCGTTTGCGAAACTCAAGGCATTCTTCCGCGCCGCTCGCCCGCGCAACTTTGACCAGGTCGTCGCGCTGACGGCGACCGCGATCCGCCTTTTCACAGCGCAGGAATGCACCAACTTCGTCCGCCATTGTGGTTATCGCGTTTCTACATCCTTATGAAAAACGCTCTAGCGTTCGTTTCTCGCCGACTGCAGCGGCCGCGTGACGCGGAACGGATACCCCGGCGGATCGTTCTGATAGTAGGCGCCGAGCGTCGTGATGCGATCCATGTCGGGGAACATCACGCTGATGGCCGGGGCATTGACGCTCCCGCGCGGCGAATACCACACCGCCCCGTCCCTCGTCACCTGAATCTTCGGCGTGTCGGCGTCGAACTGCGGCTTGGGATAGAAGGTGAACGTGTTGTCGCGCGGATTGAACTTGCCGATCGCGGCCGTTCGGTCGGGCGCCGGCGAGTCGGCGAACCAGATGTTGCCGTCGGCGTCCTCCGCGACGTCGTACGGCTGCGCGTCGTGCCACGGGATCGTGTACTCCGTCCAGCGGCCGGTCGTCTGATCCAGCTTGGCGAGCTTGCCGGGACGCTTGCCGGCGGCCCAGATGCCGGTCCAGATGTTGTTCTTCGAATCGACGTTCAAGCGGCGGATGTGGCTCGGATACGTCGGGGGCGTGAACTCGGTCCACTGGCTGGTCGTCGTATCGAACTTGGCGATCTTCCCGCCGCTCCAGAGCGCAATCCAGATGTTATCGCTGCGGTCGGCGACGACGCCGTACGGAATGGCGTGCGGCGTCGGGATGCGGAACACCGACACCTTGCCCGTGGCGCGCTCCCACTTGCTCAGCGCGCCGCCCATGATCCAGCCGATGTAGATGTTGCCCTTCGAGTCCATCGCCTGCGACTGCAGCCACTTGATCGAGTTGCGGACCTGATTGTCCGGATCCATCGGGATCAGGTGCTCGAACTTCTCGGTCCGCGGGTTGAATCCGAGGAGCCGCTTCGGCGTCGATGGCTGCACGCCCGAGTGTTCGGGCAGCCAGATCATGCCGTCGCGATCGACGAGCACCTCATGGATGCCGTTCTTCGGATCGGGGAGAATGAAGTCCTTCTGCTGGCCCGTGCGTGGATCGAGCTTGACCAGCCGGTGCGGGTACCCGCGGTCCACCAGCCAGACGTTCCCGTCGCGATCGAAGCGCACATCCTGCCCGACGCGCCGCCCGCGGTAGCCGATGTTGATGTATTCCGGCGCCTTGCTCAACTGTCCCGGCGGATCGGGCGTCAGGTGGTACTCGATGTACATCGCCTTGCCGAGCACCGCCTCGTCGAGCGGGGCGTCCCGCTCGGCCTTCACCGCGCGGCGTTTCGCGTCGGGCCCGAAGTTCTTGACCATGTACGCGAGCAGGTCGGCGCGATCCTGCCGAGAGAACGGAAACACCGACGTCCGGGGCGACAGGAGCCCTTCGGCGTAGCTGCGGCCGTCACGCTGGCTCAGCGCGCTGCCGACCATGTGGTCGATGCGGCCGTTCCAGACCGCCTCGTTCGCCGGCCGCGACGGCAGGAAGTTTTCGCCGTGGCACACCATGCAGACCTGCTCCGCCACCGCCTGTCCGGGTCCGGGCGGATAGATCTGGTCGTAGGGCTCGATGCTGACCGAGCCGCCGGGACCGGACGATTCGCCTTCGAGCGAGACGTCGGCAAAGGCGAGGTTGCCCTCTGCGGCGGCCCGCAGCGCGAGCTGCACACGCGGGTTGTCGCCGGCTTTGAGCGCGACCTTCTGGACCTCTGATCGCAGCCCCTTCGCCCTGACGCTGATCTCGTAGGTGCCCGGAAAGAGCGCCACCGCGCGGAACTGGCCCGCGCTGGCGAACACCATGTAGGTGATCAGCCTGTCCGTGTTCCGCAGGTAGACCTGTGCGGCCTTGAACGGGACGGCCGCGTCGACCGTGCCGGATACGCGCGCCATGCTGGCGAGCGCGCCGCCCCTGGCCGCCGGCTGCTGGGCAGTCACGTGCCCGGACGCGCCGGCGATCGCGAGCCCGATCGCGAGAGTCCCGGCCAACCTCCATGAGCGCATGTCGTCCTCCTTCGATTCAGATGCCGAGATACAACCGGTACAGCGCGTCGCTCGGGATATGGAACGTGTCGGTCAACAGAATGACGCCGAAGAAGATCAGCGCCACGCTGCACACGGCGCCAATACCCGCGGACACCCGCTGCACCGACGTGAGCAGCGGCAGGGCGCGCGACAGGAAGATCGCCGCCAGCAGATATGGAATCGCGATGCCGGCCGAGAACAGAAACAGCGCGAGCGCGCCGAGCGACGCGGACCCGACGCTGCCCACGTAGATCATCAACGAGATGAAGAGCGCGCCGCCGAAGCAGGTCGAACACCCGATGGCGAACGCCGCGCCCAGAAACATCATCTTCAAACGATGGAACCGGCGGTTGTCCGAACCAAAGGTGGCCACGCGCGGCAGGCGGCACAACCCGGGAGCGCCGGAGCCGGCGCCGACCCAGACCCCCAGCACGAGGATGCCCAGCCCCGACGCGACCATCAGCGGGCGGTTCCACGCCTCCATGAGACCGGAGGTCTGCAGCCGTTCCCCGGCCAGACCGGCAAGCGCGCCGCTCGCGGTGAACACGATCGTGAAGCCGGCGATGAAGTAGAGCGCGGTCGCCATGACCCGGCCTCGACCCGCGTCTCGGGCGTTCATGCCGGCGAGTGCAAACGTGTAGTAGACGGTCAGCTGCAGCAGGCACGGCGAGAGCACGGCCAGCAGGCCTGCCAGCAGCCCGAGCAGCGTAGGCAGCGGGAGCCCCGTGCCCTCCAATCCCGTCGGATACACGATCGGCAGCCGCCACTGCATCGTCTGCTCGACGTGTGCGGCCGGGTCGTGGGCGACCAGCGTCAACGAGGCGCCATTTTCGTCGAAGAGCGGCCCACCGCCCGCGTCGGTCTTTGAAAAACGGACGAGCGTCGCGCGGTGGTGCGGCGAATCCCTCAGCACCTCGGTATCGGCGGGCGTCAGCTGCCGGCCGTCGTCGAGCCGCAGCGACACGGCGGGCGCCGCCGACGACAGCTGGCCCAGATGAATATCCTCGAACAGATAGAAGACGGCGTAGCGGTCGGGCCGATAGCGATCGGCGTCCCGCGTCTGTTCCGTCATCGTGAAGTAGGTCGGCGTCCCGTACAGACCGGAGAGCATCGCGGCCGCGTGGCTGTGATGGCCTGCCCCTTCACCCTGACGCAGCAGCGTCCGCTGCACGGTCGAGGTGAGGCCCGCCTTGAAGGTGAGGATGTCGATGCGGTTGGCCGGCCCCCATGTCGAGACGACGGCAAGCCACGACCAGGCCGCCACCAGGCCGACCACCGTCAGTGCGAGCGCCCGGAGCCACCGCGACATCGCGCCCATTCTACAGCCCGTCCCGGGTGCCCAGGACGAAGGGTCGACCGCCAAGTGTGATCGTGGTCACACACGAGGTGCAGCCGGCCGCCGGCAGGCCAGTCGTATACTGCGCGAGATGGCGGCCTATTCCAAGTTGTGGTACCTCGAGCGGTTCGGGTTCACCGACGCGCTGACGGAGGCCCAGAGGCGCGACGTGCGCGAGATGGCGAGGATGTTCGAGGTGAAGCGCGGGCAGCAGATCTATGCGGCCGGCGACCCCAGCGATCAGGTGTTCCTGCTGAAGGTCGGCGTGGTGAGGATTTCCGCGCACGCCGGCGCCGACGACGAACGGATCCTCGCCTTCCTATACCCTGGCGACATCTTCGGTGAGCTGGCGGTGGTCGACGATGCGCCGCGTGGGCACATCGCGATCGCTCATGAGGACGCCGTACTCTGCTCGTTCGCACGCGACGTGCTGCTGCGCATCATCCCGCAGGCGCCGGCGCTCGGGTATCGCATCACGAAGCTGATCGGCGTGCGGCTCCGCCGCTTCGAAACGCGCGTGGAAGAGCTGCTGTTCAAGAGCGCCCATGCGCGGATCGCCCGCGTCCTGCTCGACATGGCCGCCGACTGCGGGATCAAGGACAACGGCGGCGTGCTCATTCCAATCCGCCTCAATCAGAAGGACCTGGGCAACCTCGTCGGGCTGGCGCGCGAGACGGTCAACGTGGTGCTGCAGGACTTCAGGGCGCGCGGCCTCGTCGACGCGACGCGCAGCAGCATCCGCATTACGGATCCGTCGCGCCTCCGCCTGGTGTCATGAGGGTCTGGGTCGACGCCGCCGTCGCGGCATGGCGCCACAATAGAAGGAAGGAAGCCACACAGGAGGAATGTGCTGATGCCGGTGTTCCTCGGCATGCCCGCGTTCGCGCCGCTGATGATGCCGGAGATGCGGATGGTCGCGATGGGAAGCCTGATCGGCCATCTGATCGACGGGTTGATTCTGGGTGTCGTCTACGTGGTGATGACGCGGCGCGCGCCGGCGGCTGCGCGCGCATAGAGCGCCCGTGCGTCAATAGGGCTTCAGGGTCGTACGGCCCTCGAGGTAATCGAGGTAGATCGGACGTCCGGTCGTGAGGAGGTAGTGCGCGTTTCGGATGTTTCGTTCGCGCCGATCGGATCCGCGCCAGTGCGCGTACCGATCGAAGGTTAGCGCCCTGGCGGCCTGATCGGCAGTCAGCCCCTTTCCGATCGCACCCTGAACAGCCGCCTTGAGCTCGCGCAGGAACACGATTTCTTCGTCGATCTCTGCCCGGTCGGTCACGACCTGCCCGTGACCCGGAAGATAGGTGTCCACGTCGAAGGCCTTGACCTTCTCCAGCACGGCGATCCACGCATCCAGCGACGAGGCGTAGGCCGTGCTGGACCACGATTTCGGCGCGAAGGCCCCTGACGGGTAGGCGGCGCGGGCGTGCGGAAACAGCACCACCGTGTCGCCCGGATTCTGGCCGGCGCCGATGTGGACGAGGATGACATCCCGTCCTCCCAGACGGATGGTCATCTGATTGCTGAAGGTGACGTCGGGCGGGACATGCGCGGCGTCGGCGCGATCCTGGCCGCGCCACTCGAGTTCGTATTCGTAGTTGCGTCGGATGATCCGCGCCGTCTCTGCCTCCGCGACAATCGTCGCCCCCTCGCGTTTGAAGACGACGTTCCCGAAATAGTGATCGCCATGGTCCTGACCGTTGACGACCCACGTGATCGGCGCCGCGCTCACCCTGCGGATCTCGGCGAGCAGCGCTTCGGCCCCGCGCTGGCTCGCCTGCGAGTCGACGATCAGCACCCCTTCTTTCGTGATCAACACGGTGGAGTTCGCGGCTCCACCCGTGTAGTAGAAGTACAGGTCGGGCGCGATGCGCATGAACGAGGTTTGCGCGCCGGCCACCCCACCGGCGACAGCCCCAATCAACAGCACGAAGGGAAGAACAGTTCCGGCACGCCAGATCATGACTGCCTCCGTCTCACGGCAACATGCGAAACAGCGCCGGCGCGATCCAGACGTGAAAGACGATCGCGCCGGCGAAGAAGCCAGCGAGATAGGTCAGGGAGCTCGTCACGCCCTGTGCGGCGAGGACGTGCTGCCGCAAGGGGCAACCGTTGGCGAGCGTCGAGACGTAGCCGACGCCGAATCCGCCCGCCATCGTCACGAGTACCGTCACGATGTCGGTGCCGAGTGGCGTGTCGAGCGCGACGCCTGTCACGAGCCGCGCGAGCGGGAACGCGACCCAGGCGACGAGCGCGAACGCGAAGAGGCCCTTCAAGAGCGCCGTGTCGCGCACGAGCAGAAAATCGCGGAGACCGCCGACGAAGCACATGCGTGAGCGCTGACCGAGATAGCCGAGCGCCACGCCGATGACGAGCGACGCCACGGCCGCGGTCATCGGCTCGCCCTCCAGCGAAGCCAGCACGTGCCGAGCACGATGCCCGTCGCCATCGCGGCAAATCCGGCGGCGCCAAGCGGCTCCCCCGCCGCCGTCCGCAGCGTCAGACGGATGGCGCAGCCGCCCGCGATCAGCGCGAAGTTCATCACGAGCACGCCGTACAGGAACGTCTTGATCGGATGATCGGGCGTCACCCACCGGAACTCGCCGTGACGCCGTGCGGCGGCCAGGGCGCCAAGAAACGCGCCAACCGTCGTCAGGAGCGGATAGACGAGCGACGCGGGCGCAACCGGCAGCTCGGTGGCGGCGACCGCGTTGGCGGTCCAGTTGACCAGGTCGCGGCCGTGGCAGGCCATGCAGACGCCGTAGGCGGCGGGCGGACGGATGTCGAACACCGTCTCCGCCGCGACCGCCAGGACGCCGGCCACGACGCCCATGTGGACGGCGGTTATCCGCAGTCCTGTGCGCGCACGGTGCTCATCGGTCCGCCTTGAGCCGGACGCCACGTACGTTGTCATCGCGGCGCGGCCCCCCAGTCCTCGGTCCGCGGCCGATAGAGATGCACGCCGTCGATGCGGACGCGGTGGTCAGCCAGCAGCGGCAGCACCTCGCCGCGGAGGGCGTACTCGAACCGCAGCGCGACCCCGCAGTTCGGACTCAGCTCCCGCGGTCCCGGCACGAGCTTCGCGGTGTGCCCGTTCCGCTTCAGCACGGTCTCGGCGCGGATGGCGTGGTGCGAGGCGAAGAAGCTGATCAGACCGTCCATGGGGAGTTGGAGAGTTGGCTGTCGGGACTCTTCGTTCGAGCCCACGCCGCGATCTGCCGCACGGCCTCTACCGCCGTATCGACTTCGGCCGGCGTGTTGAACCACCCGATGCCGAAGCGGACGGTCCCGCCGGGAAAGGTTCCCAGCGTGCGATGTGCGGCCGGCGCACAGTGCAACCCGGTTCTCGCCATGATGCCGAACGTTTCGTCCAGCAGCAGACCCACTTCGGACGACGAGGCCCCATGCACATTGAACGAGACGATGCCGCAACGGGAGGCGGGATCCGACGGACCGTAGACCGCGACACCGTCGATCGCGCGCACGCCGTCGATCACGCGCGCGGCGAGCGCACGCTCGTGCGCCTGCACGGCTTCGACGCCGACATCCAGGAGGAACCGCAGACCGGCGCCAAGCCCGGCGATGCCGGTCACGTTCAGCGTGCCGCTCTCGAGCATGTCCGGCATGAAATCGGGCTGGCTGTCGTGCGCCGAGTCGCTCCCGGTCCCGCCGCGGACCAGCGGCAGCAGGTCGATCCCCTCGCGCACGTACAGACCCCCGGTGCCCGTCGGACCGAACAAGCCCTTGTGTCCGGTGAACGCCAGCACGTCGATGCCGAGCGCGTCGACATCGATGGGCACGGTGCCCGCCGTCTGCGCGGCATCGACGACGACGTGCGCCCCGTGCGCTCGCGCCAGTGCGGCCAGTTCGCCTGCGGGCAGAATTGTGCCCGCGACGTTCGACGCGTGCGTCGCCACCAGCACGCGCGCGCCCGATGCGAGCGCCTCTGTGACCTTCGCACGGTCGATGGATCCGTCCGCGCCGCACGCGACGACGATGACCTCGACGCCACACGTTTCGAGGTGCCGCAGCGGCCGCATCACCGAGTTGTGTTCGACGCTCGTCGTCACCACGCGATCGCCGGCGCGCACCAGCCCGTGCAGCGCCGCGTTCAACGCGTGCGTCGCGTTCGGCGCGAACGCGATGCGGCTCGGGTCGCCGACATGGAACAGGCGCGCGAGCGCCTCGCGCGTCTCTTCGACCACACGGGCCGCGGCAATCGACAGGCGGTGCCCTGACCGGCCGGGATTGCCGCCCGCGCTGGTGATCTGCTCGTGCACGGCGGCAGCCACCGATGGCGGTTTGGGCCACGACGTTGCCGCATTGTCGAAGTAGATCATCGAATCAACCGCTCGTCGTTGAGGAGCGCCGGCCGCGGCTGCGGCGTGCGCAGCAGGTCGCTGCACTCCCCGAGCCCCAGGCGCGACTGCCCGCCAAAATCGAGCTGCACGGCGCGCACCTCGGGGTAGCCCGTGAGCGTGGCAATGAGGCCGAGCAGCAGCGTCCGCATCTGACCGGGCCGTTCGAGTGCCAGCGCCCGGACGGAGGCGGTGTAGGCGAACCGCAGCGCGAACACGCCCTCGCGCTCATCGAAATCGGCACCGAGCAGCCGCGCATCGGACGGCAGGCGCGTGAGCGCGGGTGCGGACGGGCCCGCCAGAAACGCCTGCAGGGCCGCGCGCGGATCGGAGGCGCTGACGGGAACCGCCACGAGCCCTCGATCCGATGGGTAGTACAGCAACGGCGCCTGTGCCGGCGCATCCGTAATGCGAGTGCCATCGACCGTGAGTGCGACGCGCGTGATCCCCGGAAGGCGCGTCAGCGTCGCGACGACCGCGGGCACGCCGAGCGGGGCGTCGCGCAGCGCATCGGCCGGTCCCTTCAGTCGCACTGTGGCCACACTGTCGACAATCTCGATCGTGTCGACGGCCAAGCCGGACGGGAGCGCGCTGCGCAGCCCGCTTCCTTCGGGCGGCCCGGCCAGCAGCGCCGTGAGCGCCGTCCGCGGCAGGTCCGCATCGGCGGCGACGCGACGGGAGAGCGGAAACAGGTACGAGCCCTCGGCGTAGAAGAGGGTGATCGTGGTGTTCGTCCAGGGCCACACGACGGCCGCCGTGAGGTCGAGCGGTTGGAGCGTGCGGAGCCACCAGCCGAAGGCCAGCACCGCCGCCAGCGCGGCCAGCCGCGCGGCCGCGCGACGGTCTGTGAGAAGCGTCACAATTCCGTGACCGGGGGAAAGTGTGATTATACCGGCGCGCCTTCCTGTGGGGCATCTCACACGAGACCGGTGCCATCCAGCACGGACCAGCGGGCTGGCTGTCGCCGCACGCGAGCGGAAGCCGGTGCTCGTCGACTTGTGGGCCACCTGGTGCAAGAACTGCCTCGTGATGGATCGGACCACGCTCGCCGATCCCGCGATCACTGGTGCACTGGCCGATTACGTGAAGATCAAGTTTCAGGCGGAGAACCCCGACGACCCGACCGTGAGCGAGATCATGCGGCGATTCGGGGCCATCGGGCTGCCGACCTACGTCGTTCTCGAGCCGACATCCTGAATTGCCGGCGCGCTACCGCGCGGTCCAGGGCGTTCC
>CAZGLC010000076.1:6080-8917 GCA_964526235.1 uncultured Bifidobacteriaceae bacterium | reverse complement strand
CAGCGGTGCGCGCTATCTCGCCACCCAGGGCGTTCCCTTGCGCGCCGCGTCCCGGGCGCCACCGTGCAGGCCGTTCTGATCCGCCACGACCTCGGCGACAATCCCCGAGGACCCCTTCGTGTAATACACGAACGTGCCTCCATGGGAGTCGCCCTGATTCGGCATCGGGATGCGCGCCTTCACGGCGTACGTCCGGGTGTCGAGCACCACGATCTCGTGCGAGGCGTTGCACGTCGCCCACATCTCGGTGCCGTCCGGGGACGCGATCACGTGATCGTTGGTCACGCACTTCGTGTCGATTGTGTGCGTCACCTGATTAGTGGCCGCGTCGATGACGGTGACCGTCGTCTTGCGCTGCCCGGGGGCCACGCCCTCGCCCTTGTCCGCCACCCAGATCTCCCGCTCGTCCACGCTGATCGCGAGGCCGTAGGGCCCGGGCCCCGTGCGCGCCTCGCCGACGACGCGATCGAATTCCCCGGCCTTTCCCCGCTCCACTTTCAGGACCTTCGCGTCTCCCGCCTGCGTCGTCCAGGCGAACCGTCCGTCGCGGCTGAACACCGTCCACAGGGGGTAGGCGCCCATCGGCAGGTTCTGCACGACCTTCCAGGTCTGCATGTCGATCTTCGCCATCCAGCCGCGCAACTCGTGCGCCAGGCGGAACTCCGGCCCGGGCATCGAGTAGTAGAGATACCGGCCGTCGGGCGCCGTGAACCCGGCGTACGGCGTGCCGCGCAGATCGCCAGGGGTCATGCCGCCGATGACCCTGTTGTTGTCCATCGGATCCATCACGTAGAACCCCGTGCCCTGCTCGGCCGCCATCTGGCCCTGGCCGAGCCAGTTGAAGTCTTCGACGAGCACCCGGCGGCGACCCATCCAGTCCTCGAAGTTCTTGATGTGGTGCGGCCGCTGCGCGGGCGAGGTGACGATCTGATGAATCTTCAGGCTGCGGCCGTCGAGGATGAGCAGGCTGCCGGGATTGGTCGCCGTCGTCGGCGCCATCCCCGGCAGGTACACATACCGCCCGTCCGGCGACACGCCGATGCCGTGGCTCGTCCACTTCTCGCTCCAGGCCGGCTCGAGGTCCGACACGGCGATCGGTTTCTTCGTCTTCGCGTTGATGACGACGACGGAGTTCTTCGGGTTCTTGGCGCCGTAGGAGGTGCCGACGTTCGTGAAGAAGAGGAGATCCCCCGCTTCCGTCGGATAGGCTGGCGGGCCGCTGGCATCGCGGCTCTCGACCAGCCGAAGCCCCATTCGCCGGGCCGTCTCCGTTGTCCACGAGTCCTGCTGGGCCTGGACCCATCCGGATCCTGCGTACACGAGCATTCCGATCGCCATGAACCTGCGCATTGTGGCTGCTCCTGCGATATCGAGTGAGGACGCTACTCCCGCGGTGGGTCAGTGTCAACAGCGGGTGACGCGCGTGCGCGCGAGTCGATCCGTCTCGCCTCCGCCAGGTGTCATAGCCGATCGTGTGAGTCAGCTCACACTTGTGCGGGTTGACGTGCACCGGCGCCAGACGAGGGTATTCCCAAGAGTCTGCGCCCGGGCGTATGCTAGGCCCACTGTGATCATGAAACCCCTTCTCATGAGCTCGGCGGCATTGGTACTGGCCACTCTCCTCTCGTCGGGCTCGCCCGCCGCGGGCGGGCAGGGCGCGGGGGGCGGACGCCAGCGCGTGGACGTCGCGAAGCTCGGGCCGCAGGTCGGCGAGCGGGTGCTCGACTTCAGCCTGCCCGATCAGACCGGCAAGACCCGCAACCTGCAGTCGGTCATGGGGCCGCGCGGCGCCATGATCGTCTTCTACCGCTCGGCAGACTGGTGACCGTTCTGCCGCACGCAGCTCGTCGAGCTGCAAGGACGCGTCGAAGAGCTCCGGAAGAACGGCCTCGGGCTGGTGGGGATCAGCTACGACTCGCAGGAGATCCTGGCCGACTTCACCAAGCGCCACGGCATCGCGTTTCCGCTGCTCGCCGACGCCGGCTCCGCGACGATCCGGCGCTACGGCATCCTGAACACGGTGGTCGAGGAGGCGCTCGGCCCGACCGGGAAGGATCCGGCCATCCGCGCCGACCTCGCGGTATATGCGACCGTCAACGAACCGAGCGAGCGGCTCCGGGGCATCCCGTTCCCGGGCACGTTCATCGTCGACCGGCAGGGGCGGGTGACCTCGCGCTTCTTCGAGGAGTACTACTGGGAGCGCAACACGACGTCGAACATGATGCTGCGGCTCGGCGCCGGCAGCCCGCCGGTCCAGGCGACGCAGGTGTCGACCGACCATCTCGACCTGCGAACGTATCCGAGCGACGCGACGGTGGCGCTCGGCACGCGGTTCACGCTGGCGTTCGACGTCACCCCGAAGCGCGGCATGCACGTCTACGCGCCCGGCGCGTCGAACTATCGCATCGTCGGAGTCAACATCGCACCGCAAGCGCACGTCCGCACGTCGCAGATCCGGTACCCGGCGTCGGAGATCTACCACTTCAAGCCGCTGAACGAGCGCGTGCCCGTTTATCAGAAGGCGTTCACGCTGCTCGTGGACGTGGTGCCCGAGGCGACGGCAGACGCGCGCAAGGCGTTCGCCGGCAGGAGCGACCTGGTGATCTCGGGCACGCTCGACTATCAGGCCTGCGACGACAAGATCTGCTACAACCCGGTGTCGCTGCCGCTCTCGTGGAAGGTGGCGATGCAGGGGCTCGTACCCGGCGCGCCGCAGCCGCCGCCGCGGTAGCTACAAGGCTGGCGGAGAAGGGAGGGAGTCGAACCCTCCAGAGCCCTTACGGACTCCAGACTGGTTTTGAAGACCAGCGGCACCACCGGGCACCTTCCTTCTCCGC
>CAZGLC010000076.1:0-5980 GCA_964526235.1 uncultured Bifidobacteriaceae bacterium | reverse complement strand
CATGACTCGCGACGCGCTGCGTGAGCTGCCGGCGGTGAGCCGGCTGCTCGCCCACCCGGTCACCGAGCGTCTGCTGGCGCGCTTCAATCGCGATCTCGTGGTACGCGCCTGCCGCGACCTCGTCGACGAGCTGCGCGCCGCAATGAGCGACGGCCGATCGCTCGATCCCGCCGCGCTCGAGATCGACGCCATCGTCGGGGGCATCGAGGCGCGGGTGGCCGCGCTCGTGCCGCATGGCCTGCAGCGCGTCGTCAATGCCACCGGCACGGTGCTCCACACGAATCTCGGCCGCGCGATCCTGCCGCAGTCGGCGATCGACGCGCTGCTCGTCGCGGCGGCATACCCTGTCACGCTCGAGTACGACCTGGCACGCGGCGAGCGCGGCCGCCGCGAACAGGCGATCGAGGCGCTGCTCGTGGCGCTCACCGGCGCAGAGGCGGCAACGGTCGTCAACAACAACGCCGCCGCCGTGCTCCTGGCGCTGAACACGATCGCCAGCGGCAAGGAGGTCATCGTCTCGCGAGGGGAGCTGATCGAGATCGGCGGCGCGTTCCGCATTCCGGAGATCATGGCGAGAAGCGGCGCGATCCTGCGCGAGGTGGGGACGACCAACCGCACGCACGCCGCCGACTACGAGGCGGCGATCTCGGAGCGCACGGCGCTCCTGCTGAAGGTCCACACCAGCAACTACCGGATCGTCGGCTTCGTCGCCGATGTGAAGCTGCCGGAACTGGTGGCGCTCGGCCGCACGCACGGGATTCCTGTGATGGAGGACCTCGGCAGCGGCGCGCTCGTCGACCTCAGCGCCTACGGCGTGCCGCCGGAGCCGGTCGTCGCCGATCGGGTGGCGCTCGGCGCCGATCTGGTGACCTTCAGCGGCGACAAAGTGCTGGGAGGCCCGCAGTCAGGGCTCGTCGTCGGCAGGGCGTCGCATGTGGCGAAGCTGCGGGAGAACCCGCTGCACCGGGCCGTCCGGTGCGACAAGCTGACGATTGCCGCGCTCGAGGCCACGCTCAGGATCTATCGGGAATCGCCCGACGTGGCCCGCGACGTGCCGGCGCTGCGCGCGTTCGCGCGGCCGCTGTACGAGATCGAGGCGACCGCCCGACAGGCGATGGGCGCCATGGAGCGCGCCCTCGGGCCGGAGTTCCGGCTCTCGATCGAACACGACACGTCTCAGATTGGCAGCGGCGCCCTCCCGACCGAAGAGATTCCGACCGTCGTCATCCTCGTCCGGCACGACGCGATGAGCGCCGGCCGCCTCTCCGAGCGCTTCCGCCAGGCCCGGCCCCCGATTCTCGGCCGCGTCCGGAACGACCGGTTCGTGCTCGACGTGCGGACGATCTTCGATTCCGCGGATCTCGTCCCGCACTGGTAATGCCTTTTGTCCTCGGCACCGCCGGCCATATCGACCACGGGAAGACCAGCCTGGTCAAGGCGCTCACCGGCGAGGACACCGACCGTCTGAAGGAGGAGAAGGAGCGCGGCATCTCGATCGAGCTCGGGTTCGCGCACCTCGACCTGCCCGACGGCACGCGCGCCGGCGTGATCGACGTCCCCGGACACGAGCGGTTCATCCGGACGATGGTGTCGGGGTCGCACGGGGTCGATCTCGTGCTCTTCACCGTCGCTGCCGACGACGGGGTGATGCCGCAGACGGTGGAGCACCTGGAAATCCTCCACCTGCTCGGCGTGCGGCGCGGGATCTTCGTGCTCACCAAGGTCGATCTCGCCACGGCGGCGCGCATTGCGGAGGTCACGCGCGACATCGAACGCCTGGCGGCCGGCACGACCCTGGAAGGCTCGCCGGTCGTTCCGTTCTCTTCCGTGACTGGAGACGGACGCGATCGGCTCATCGCCGCCATCGACGAGGGCCTCCGGCGCATCGATCGGACGCCGCCGTCCGGCTATTTCCGCCTTCCGGTCGACCGCGTGTTCGTGCTGCACGGCCACGGCCTCGTCGTGACCGGCACGGCGCTCCAGGGCGACGTCCGCGCCGGCGACCGGCTGCGGGGCCTGCCGGGCAATCAGGTGTTTCGCGTGCGCAGCGTGCAGGTCCACGGCGAGCCGGTCGAGCGCGCCACGTGGGGACAGCGCGTGGCCCTGAATCTCGCCGGCCAGGAGCGGTCGGCCGTCGAGCGCGGCGACGTCCTCTGCGACGAGCGGCTGACGATGACCTCGGAGCGGTTCGATGCGGTGGTCGAGGTGCGGCCCACTTCCGCGGCGCCGATCGGGAACCATCAGCGCGTGCGCGTGCATATGGGAACCGCCGAGCGGCTCGGCAAGCTGATCGTCCTCGGCTCGCGCGACGAGATTGCACCCGGCGCCTCCGCCTTCTGCCAGCTCGTCGTCTCGGCGCCGCTCGTCACGCTTCGCGGCGACCGCTTCATCGTCCGCGACGAAACCGCGCAGCGGACGCTCGGCGGCGGCATCGTGCTGCAGCCGTGGCCGCCGGCGCACCGGCGCGGCGACCCCGCGCTCGAGGGTCGCCTCCAGGCACTTCGCACCGGCGACGCCGGCATGCTGGCCGAGCGGTTCCTCGACGAGCGGGCCGAGTTCGCCACGCCGATCGCGCCGCTCTATCACTTTCTCAACCTGCGCGAAGAGGAGGCACGCGAGCGGCTTGACGAACGGGCTGCGATCAGAGTTCTCTCAGAGGACAGCGAGCATCTGTACACGACCGATGCGAAGTGGACGGCGCTGGCCGCGGCGCTCGTGCAGGCGCTGCAGGAGTACCACGCCGCGCATCCCCTCGAGGCGGGCCGCGACATGGACGCGCTGCGGGAACGCCTCCCGTTGCCGGCGTCGCCGAAGGCGTTTCGTCTCTTCGTGACGCGTCTCGAGCACGAGGGGCAGGTGGCGCGGGAAGGCCACCTGCTGCGGCTCCCCGACCATCGCGTCGCCCTGCGCTCCCGGGAACAGGAGGCTGCCGCACGCATCCGCGGCCTGCTCGCGCAGACGCCGCTCGCGCCGCCCGATCTCCGGCAGATGGAAGTCGAGACCGGCCTCGACCGCACCGGGCTGGTGCAGGTGCTGCGGGTCCTCGAGCGCGAGCGCGTCGTGGTCCGCGCCGGAGGCGATCTCTATTTCCTGCGCGAGACCATCGACGCCGTGACGCGCACCCTGCGCGAGCAGTTTTCGGACGCCGACGAGATTACGCCGGCGATGTTTCGCGACCGCTTTCAGACGACACGGAAGTACGCTATTCCCCTCCTGGAGCAGCTGGATCGCGAAGGCGTCACCTTCCGGAAGGGCGACGCGAGACGGCTCAGACCATGGCAAAAATCACCGGCCGCAAGCGGACAAAGCTCCTCGGGCTGACGCAGCAGGTGGCGGCGGCCGGTTGAGCGGCCAAGCTCGGCCCGGCCGACCTGCTGCACGTGCTGCACAGCCTCCCGCCGTTCCTTCATCCCGACCTTCTCGTCGGCACGGAGACCTCCGACGATGCGGGCGTCTTCCGCCTGCGCGACGACCTCGCCATCGTCAACACGGTGGATTTCTTCACGCCGATCGTCGACGACCCGTACACGTTCGGGCAGATTGCCGCGGCCAACGCGCTGAGCGACGTCTACGCGATGGGCGGCGACCCGACGACCGCGCTCAACATCGTCGGGTTTCCCAAAGGGAAGCTGGATCTGGAGATCCTCACCGACATCATCCGCGGGGGATCGGAACGCGTCCGCGCGGCGGGCGCTGTCGTCGTCGGCGGCCACACCATCATCGACGAGGAGCTGAAGTACGGGATGGCGGTCACGGGCGTCATCCATCCCGACCGCGTGATTCGCAATGTCGGCGTCCAGCCGGGCGACGCGCTGGTGCTCACGAAGGCGCTGGGCACCGGGATCATCTCGACCGCGCTGAAGCGGCGAAAAGCGTCGCCGGCGAGCGTTCGCGCGGCCGTCCGATCGATGGTGCGGCTCAACGACACCGCCTCGGCGGTGATGCGGACGTTTCCGGTGCACGCCTGCTCGGACGTCACCGGTTTCGGGCTGCTGGGGCATGCGTTCGAGATGGCGAGCGGGAGCGGAGTGACGATCGTGCTCGAGGCGCGGGCGCTGCCGCTGCTCCCGGGCGCTCGCCGCCTCGCGCAGCGCGGATATCTCACGGGCGGCTGCAGGCGGAACCGCGATTACCTGAAGAACAAGACGTCGATCGATCCGAAGATACCGCCGGATCTCGTCGACGTCGCGTTCGATCCTCAGACGTCTGGAGGCTTGCTCATCGCGGTGGCCGCTGATCAGGCGGACGCACTCGTCGACGAGCTGCGAGCGAAGGGGATCGACGCCGCCGCGCGGGTCGGGTACGCGACCGCCGCCCAGGAGGTCAGCGTGAAGCTGACCTGAAACAACCGTTCACGCTTCTCGGTTCTGCCTTCAGGGGTTCGTGTTCGCGTTCGACCGTCACATGGACGAGGCCGCATCGGCCAGCGCGCGCTCCAGGAGATCCGCCACGCCCAACGCGGCGGCCCAGTGCCGGAGGTAGGCGCGGTCGGCATCGCGCGTGACTTTCAGCACGCCGACGATGTCCCACCACTGCCGCTCCGAGGTCTCTCCGCCCAACCGGAACCATTCGAGCTTCGCCAGCACGGTGTCCTCTGGAGAGGCGACCGGAAACCGGGGAGCGTCCGGGTTCTCGTCGATCGCCTGCTCGCGCGCCCGCGCGGCGGCCTCGCGATCGAAGGGCCGCCCCTTCGAGACGAACACGTCGATCTTGAACATCGTCGCCAGGTGGATGAAGTTGCACGAGGACCGCGCAGCCACGGCCGACCGAAGACGATCCACCGGGATGTAGTAGGCCGGGGCGAGCCGCGCGGCCAGCGCATCGACATGCTCCGGCTCCAGGGCAGCGACCACGTCGGCGTCGAGGCTCCCCCGAGCGATCCCATGCGCCGAGCTGGCCACCGATCCTCCCAGGTGGTAGCGCACGTCCAGGGCATCGAACGCGTCGGCGATGGGTCGAAGCGCGGCGACCAAGTCCGAGTCGGTCATGCCCCGGGCCGAGGTGCACGGTCCCGACGATCCAGGTCCGCTCGAAGGCCGGCGGCGACGTCGGCGCCGTAGTGCAGCTCGACGAACCGCAAATCCAGTTCCCGGGACGACGCATGCGGCTGTGCCCGCGCGAGCGCCCGCCGCGCCGCGCCGATGACGGTCGCCGACAGTTGCAGGGCCAGATGCAGGCGCCGCGCCACCGGCGCGGCTCGCAGGAGGTCCACCTGGACGCGATCGGCGTCGGGTGTCGTGTCGGCCGGCCTGGCAGGAATCGGCATCCGATGTCGATGAATGGTACAACGGGACGAACCCAGAACTGGAGTTATCGGGAAGGAGCAGCGGGCCGCTTCTCGATCTGCGGCAGCGCGTCGAGCACCACGTCGCCGACAATCTGGAGGCTCCGCGCTGACGGCGTCGAGGCTGTCCTGCGCCGTGTGCCACGCGGGGTACTCGAGGTCGATGACGTCCACCGCCGGTACCCCGGCCCGCAGAAACGGCATGTGGTCGTCGTCGATCGTCGTCTCTTCCTGAAGGAACTGCGCACGATAGCCGAGCGTCGCCGCCGACGCCCAGACGAGGTCGGTCAGCCACCGCGTGGAGTTGCTGTCGCGCCGGATCGTCAGGTTCCGGTCGCCAATCATGTCGAGCAGGACGAGCGCTTTCAGGCCGCCCAGCGTCCCCGCTTTCTGCGCCGCCTGTACGTAGTACCGGCTGCCGTACGTGTTGTCGTTGTTCTTGTACCAGTCGACGACGGCCTCTTCGCCGTCGAAGAAGAGCAGCTCGATCGTGTAGTCGTTCTGGCGCCCTTTCAGGACCCGTCCGAGCTCGAGCACCGCGGCCGTGGAGGAGGCGCCGTCGCTGGCGCCGACGAAGCGGAACTCACGGAAGAGCTTCGTGTCGTAGTGCGTCGCCAGCGCGATGCGGTCGGCGCGCCGGCCGGGAATGGTGGCCACGACGTTCACCATCCGGACCCGGCCGAGGGGCGTGTCTAG
>CAZGLC010000075.1:0-18862 GCA_964526235.1 uncultured Bifidobacteriaceae bacterium | reverse complement strand
TGCCGAACGCGAAGCCGGTGACCGCTTCCGGGTCGTATCCGACCGCCTCGAAGACGGCCGGATGCACCATGCCGCTGCCGAGGATCTCCAGCCAGCCGGTGTGCTTGCACGTGCCGCATCCGGCGCCGCGGCAGCTGTGGCAGCTGATGTCGACCTCCGCGCTCGGCTCGGTGTACGGGAAGAAGCTCGGACGCAGGCGCACCCGCACGTCGCCGAACAGCTCGCGCAGCATCGCCTCGAACGTGCCTTTCAGATCCGCGAGCGTCACGCCGCGGCCGACGACGAGGCCTTCGAACTGCTGGAACATCGGCGTGTGGCTCAGATCGAGCTGATCGCGGCGGTAGACGCGGCCCGGGACGATCAGGCGGATCGGCGGCGGGAACGTCTTCATGTACCGGATCTGCATCGCGGACGTGTGGGTGCGCAGCAGGGTGGCGGCGCGGACCTGCGCCTCCGGCACGCGGCCCTTGTGCGCGCCCCACGTGCCGCCGGCGATCGGCACGCCGAGGTACAGCGTGTCCTGCATGTCGCGGGCGGGGTGGTCCGGCGGCATGTTGAGCGCCTCGAAGTTGTGGTAGTCGTCTTCGACTTCGGGCCCCTCGAGGATCTCGTAGCCCATGCGCGCGAAGATGTCCTCGACCTCCTGCCGGACGCGCATCAGCGGATGGATGCGCCCGACCGGCATCGGGCGGCTGCCGAGCGTGGGGTCGACGGCGCCGGCCGGCCGGCGCGTCGACGCGACGGCGGCGAGCAGGTCGGCCAGCGTCGATTCGACGTATGCCTTGAAGGCGTTCACCGCCTGGCCAAACTCGCGACGCTCGTCTGCCGGCATCGTCGCGAGCCGCTTCAATTGCTCGGTGATTTTTCCGGACTTTCTGCCGAGGAACGCGTCCTTCAGGCCCTGCAGCGCGTCCTCGGTGATTGCCGACGGAAGCTGTTGTTGGAACAGCTCCCGCAGCGCTGTGACGGCTGGATGCTCGTGGGTATCAGGCATTCGCCGAGGCGGGGAGCGCGGCCTTGGCCTGCGCCGCTACCTTGGCGAACGCCGCGGACTGGGTGGCGGCCAGGTCGGCCAGCATCTTCCGGTCGATCGTGACCCCCGCCGCTTTGAGCCCGCGCATCAGCTGCGCGTAGGTGAGGCCGTTCTCGCGCGCCGCGGCGTTGATCCGGACGATCCAGAGCCGGCGGAAGTCGCGCTTCTTGTTCTTGCGGCCGACGTAGGCGTACTTGCCCGCTGTGTCCACCGCTTCCTTCGCGGCGCGGTACAGCTTGCTCTTGGTCTGGTAGTAGCCCTTGGCGCGCGACAGCAGCTTCTTACGCTTGGCGCGCCGAACCGTTCCCCGTTTGACTCTCGGCATTACTCGTGTCCTCTTACTGTGAACTGCCTACCGCCTACTGCCTACCGCCTACTGCCTACCGCCTACTGCCTACCGCCTACTGCCTACTTGTACGGCAACATCCGATTGAGCTTCGCGGCGTCCGCCGGCGACACCTCGCGCTGCTTCCGCATGTGGCGCTTCACCTTCGTCGTCTTGCTCGTCAGGATATGGCGCTTGAAGGCGGCGGCGCGCAGGATCTTCCCGGTGCCGGTCTTCTTGAAGCGCTTCGCGGCGCCTCGATGCGTCTTGAGCTTCGGCATGTCTCTCGGTCCTATTCCTCCGCCGTCGCCGCCTCCTGCGGCTTCGGCCTCGTGGTCTTCCGTCCCGCGCGCTGGGCCAGGATGACGTGCATCTGGTTGCCTTCCATGCGCGGCGTCGTCTCGGGCGTGGCCACGTCGGCGAGCTCGTTCATCAGCCGCTCGAGAATCCGGCGGCCGATTTCGGGGTGCGCCATCTCGCGCCCCCTGAAGAAGATCGTCGCCTTCACCTTGTCGCCCTCGGCGAGGAAGCGCTCGATGTGCTTCTTCTTGAACTCGTAGTCGTGCACATCGACTTTCGGCCGGAACTTGATTTCCTTGACCTCGATGACGCGCTGGTGCTTCTTCGCCTCGCGGGCGCGCTTCTGTTCCTGGTACTGATACTGGCCGAAATCCATGATCCGGCAGACCGGCGGCACAGCGGTCGGCGAGATCTCGACCAGGTCGAGCCCCTTCTGCTTCGCGATGACCAGCGCCTGGGGCGGAGGCATGATGCCGAGCTGCTGCCCGGTTTCGTCGATCACGCGGATTTCACGGACACGGATGCGTTCGTTGATGCGAACGCGATCGTCACGTCGGGGCGAACGGTCGTAAGCGATAATGCCTCCTCTGGCGCCTTATGCCGGCTGCTTCTCAGCGGCCGGCGCCGGCGCGCCCAGGTCCTTGCGCGCGATCTCCCCGCGCGCGTCCGTGATGAACGCGTCGACGGATCGTGGCCCGAGGTCGCCGCCCGACCGGCTCCGCACCGACACCGTGCCGTCCGCCGCCTCGCGGTCTCCGATCACGAGCATATAGGGGACCTTCTGCAACTGCGCCTCCCGGATCTTATAGCCAATCTTCTCCTGGCGCTCGTCGAGCTCCACGCGCACCCCGGCCGCCGCGACACGGTCCCGGACGGCGGCGGCGTAGGTGAGATGGCGATCGGCAATGGGCAACACGACCGCCTGGACCGGCGCCAGCCAGAGCGGCCACGCGCCGGCGAAATGCTCGATGAGCAGTGCCACGAACCGCTCGAAGCTGCCGAAGATCGCGCGGTGAATGATGACCGGACGATGCTCGGCGTTGTCGGCCCCGACATACGTGAGGTTGAACCGATCCGCCTGCATGTAGTCGAGCTGGATCGTCGCGCACTGCCACTTGCGGCCGATCGCGTCGGTGACGTCGAAATCGATCTTCGGACCGTAGAACGCGCCGTCGCCCTCGTTGATCGTGTAGGGCTCGCCGGCCGCCTCGAGCGCGCGCTTCAGCTCGGCCTCGGCATGGTTCCACTGCTCGACGGTACCGAGGAACTCCGGCGGACGCGTCGAGAGCTTCATCTCGGGCGTGAGCCCGAAGTCGCCATAGATGCGCTGCACGAGCCGCAGCAGGCGCTCGACTTCTTCGCCGATCTGCGACTCCATCACGAAACAGTGCGCGTCGTCCTGGCTGAACTGGCGGACGCGGGTCAGACCCGAGAGCACCCCCGATGCCTCGTTCCGGTGCAGCGGTGTCTGCTCGTGGAAGCGAATCGGGAGATCGCGGTAGCTCCGCACCTCGCTGGCGTACATCAGGAAGTGTCCGGGGCAATTCATCGCCTTCAAGCCGAGCGGCTCGCCCTCGCTCTCGACGAGAAACATGTTCTGCCGGTAATGCTGCCAGTGCCCGGACGCTTCCCAGAGCGCCTTGTTGAAGACGATCGGCGCCTTCACCTCGACGTAGCCGGCCGGCAGGAGGATGCCGCGCATGTAGTCGGCGAGCAGGTTGTACAGGACCGTGCCCTTGGCCATCCAGAACGCGGCGCCCGGCGCCCACGGATGGAACATGAAGAGCTTCTGCTCGCGGCCGATCTTCCGGTGGTCGCGCTTCTTCGCCTCCTCGATTCGCCGCAGGTACTCCTGCAGATGCTTGTCGGAGAGGAAGGCGGTACCGTAGACCCGCTGCATCGGCTGATTGCGCGCGTCGCCTTTCCAGTAGGCGTTCGACGTGGTGAGCAGCGTGAACGCCTTGAGTCTCCCGGTCGACGGGACGTGCGGGCCGATGCAGAAGTCGACGAAGGTGTCACGGTCCTTGATCGTGTAGCAGGAGACCTCGGCCTGCCCTTCGGTTTTCTCCTCGATGAGCTGCACCTTGAGCGGCTCGCCGCGGCTGCCGAAGAAGCGCTTCGCCTCCTCGCGCGGCCACATCTGCCGCTCGTAGGGGAGGTCCTGCTGCGCCAGCTCGCGCATCTTCTGTTCGATCGCTTGGAGATCCTCGGGCACGAAGGGACGCGCGACGACGAAGTCGTAGAAGAAACCCTCGTCGGTGGCCGGGCCGATGCCGCACTGCGTGTCCGGAAAGAGCTGCGTCACGGCCGCGGCGAGCAGGTGCGCGGTGCTGTGCCGGTACAGCGGAAGCGCCTCAGGACTGTCGGGCGTGATGATGCGCACGCGCGCGTCGCGCTCGAGCGGACACGAAAGATCCACGAGACGGTCGTCGACCGCGGCGGCCAGCGCCGCTTTCGCCAGCCGCGGCGAGATGCCCGCGGCGACGTCGCGGACGGGCGTGCCCGCGGGGACGGCACGCGTGGAGCCGTCCGGCAGCGTAATCGTGACGGCGCTCATGGAAGCAAAGGATATTCAGAGAATGGTAGGCGCGGGTGGACTCGAACCACTGACCTCCTCCGTGTCAGGGAGGCGCTCTAACCAACTGAGCTACGCGCCTATCTGTTGTGAATTCAGGCTTTAACCCGAAGGGTCAGTATAGCAAAACCTTACTGCGCGAGGTGATCGAGCGCCTTCTGCAGCGCCGCATCGGCGGCAGGCGGAGGGTTGCCGAACTCCACCTCGGGCTGCTCGACCTCGACGTCGGGCGCGAGGCCGGTCTCGTGGATTGGATCGTTGTCGGGCGTGAGATAGCGGACGTAGGTGAGCCAGAGTCCGCTCTGGTCGGGAAGCTTGACGAGGCGCTGCCGTGCGGCGCGGCCGAGCGAGCGGGCGCCGACGAGATCCGCGCGGTCGTTGCCGGCGAGCGCCGCCGCGAACACTTCAGCCGCTCCCATCGTTCCGGGATCGACGAGGATCGCAACCTCCGCCATGACCGCGCCGTCGGTCGCAGCCGCGGCCACCGTTTCGCGCTGGTCGGCGCGCGTGAGGCGCACGGCGAGCGGAGCGTTCCGCACGAAGAGCCGCGCGGCCGCCACGCCGTGGTCGAGATCGCCGCGCGCGGTGCTCCGCACGTCGATCGCGAATCGCGTGGCACCCGTCTTGGTCAGCGCGTCGATCGCCTGCTTCAGGCGCGTCGGCGACTCGGCCGAGAATTCGGCGACGCGGATGTAGCCGACCGTGCGGTTCGCCATCCGGGACGTCACCTCGGGGGCCGTCACCGGCTCGCGCGCCAGATCCACGACGTGCGGCTCGGCGGCGTTGCCGCGCAGGACGAGCAGCGACACCTTCGAGCCGGGGGCGCCGCGCAGGAGGCGCGAGCCTTCGTAGGCCGACATGTCGCGCGTCGGCCGGTTGTTGATCGCGCGGATGAAGTCGCCCGGGCGCAGGCCGGCTTTCGCCGCCGGCGTCCCGTCGCGCGTCGCGACCACGCGCAGATAGTACTGACGCGTGAGATCCAGCCCCACCTCGGCGGGGCCGCCGCGATCGTTCGCCTCGAGCGTCTTGACGAGCGCCGGCGTGAGATAGCTGCTCTCCGGATCGAGGCCGTCGGCGAGGCCGCGCATCGCGCCGTGCATCGCCTGCTGCGCGTCCACCGGCTCGACGTAGTTGTTGAGGACCAGCGAGACGACGTCTTCGAAGACACGGAGGTGCTGGTAGGTGTCGTCCTTCGCGAGCGCCTGGCCGAGATAGCCTCCGACGAAGGCGAACGCCATGACGGCGGTCGAAAGGGCGAGGACGAACGTGCGGCCGCGCGAAGTCATCATCGAGTTCCCCAGACTTTGGACTTTGGGCTTCGGGCTTTGGCCAACGCCCAAAGCCTATAGCCTGAAGCCGCTAGCGTGGTCTCAACCATTGTATGGGATCGAGAGAACGCCCGTCGACGCGAACCTCGAAATAGAGCGCCGGCGGGCCCGCCGGCGCCGATCCGACGCGGCCGAGCTCCGTGCCGGCGTCAACGGCCACGCCGCGCGCCACCGCGATCGATTCCAGATAGCCGTACACCGAGTACGTGTTCGATCCGTGATCGACGACCACGACGTTGCCGAGCCCCGTGAACGGCTCCGCGTAGGACACCATCCCGGGATGGATGGCCTGCACCGGCGTTCCCGCGGCCGCCGCGATTTCCACGCCGTTTCGCGGTGCGATATCACCTGGCCGGCCGGACGACTGTCCAAACCCCACGAGGACCCGGCCCGGCGCCGGCCAGTCGAGGGCCCCGCGGAACGGCGCGAGCGGAACCGCCACCGCGTCGGCGGGGCCGCTGCCGGGAAGCGCCGCGAGCTGCTGCTGCAGCCGGTCGTAAGCGAGCTGGAGCTCGCCGGTGAGCTGGGCGGTCAGATCGCGGCCCGCATCGATCTGCGTGACCAGCTTCGCGCGCGCCCCGAGCGCGCGGTCGGCCGCCGCCTGCGCCTGCCGCGCCTCGGCCTCCTTCGCCTCGAGCGCCCGCAGCTCCGTTTGCAGCCCGGACCGCTCTCGGCGGAGGTCATCGAGCGTTCGGCGGTGCGTGGCGAGGCGGGTGTCGTTGATTCGCATCAGCGCCGCCACGGCGCGCAGCGCGCGGCCGAACTCTCGCGCGCTCGTCGCGCCGAACAGGAGCCTGGCGTAGCCCGTGCGGCTGCGTTTGTAGATGTCGACCAGCTGCACCTTCACGTCCGGCAGCTGCGCGAGCCGCTGCTGCTCCAGCGCGTTGAGCCGCGCGTCGGCCGCGTCGATCGCGGCGCGGCCGCGACCCGACGCCGCCTGCGCGGCACGGAGCCGTTCCATCTGCAGCTGTTGTTCGATCTCGAGCGTGCGGAGGTCGCCGAGAAGCGTCCGCGCCTCGGCGACCAGCCGATCGGCCTCGGCCTGCAGCGTGCGGATGCGATCGCCGACGCGGCGCGCCTGCGCCTCGGTGCGCGTGCGGCCGGTGTCCTGCGCCCTTCGACTTTCGCTCAGGACGCCCCGAGCCGCGTCGAGGGGCGCGGCGAGCGGGGCGCTCGCGGCGAGCACGACCAGTACCGCTGAGAAGGTCTTCAGCAAAGAGTGCGAGAATTATAGCGTGCGGATCGTCGGCCTCGACGTGGGCGAGCGGCGCATCGGCGTCGCTGTCAGCGACGCCACGCTGACGCTGGCGCGGCCGGTGGATGTGCTCCGTCCAGCGTCGTTCGAGCACGACGGTCTTCGGCTCGCCGCCGCCGCGATCGCCCGGCTCGCCGGCGAGGAGGACGGCGTCTCCTCCGTGGTGGTGGGACTGCCGCGCCGGCTGGATGGGACGCCTACCGGGACGACGGCACGCGTCGAGGCGTTTGCGGCCGAGCTCGAGCGTCTGACCGGGTTGCCCGTGATCCGCCAGGACGAACGTCTCACGAGCCGCGAGGCGGAGAGCCGGCTCGCCGTGACCGACAAGGACTGGCGTTCGCGGAAGGCGCGCCTCGACGCGGCGGCCGCCGCGGTCATTCTCCAGGACTATCTCGACGTCCGGCCGGGCCGGCCGGTTCCGCTGGCAGCGGATCCCGAGCTGTGATGCGCCGGCTCAGGGTCGCCCTGGCGCTGCTCGTCCTGATCGTCGCGGCGGCGGGCGGGGTGGCCGCATTCACGATCTGGGATCGTATCCACGCGCCCCACAAGGGCTATGAGGGCGCGCAACAGTTTGTGGATCTTCCGGCGGGGACTGGAGCGGCCGCCATCGGCCGGCGCCTGGTCGAGGCGGGCATCGTCCGCGACCTGTTCACGTTCCGCGCGGCGCTCTGGTGGAGCGGCCGCTCGCGCGCGCTGCAGTCGGGCGAGTACCACTTCGACCGTCCGCTTGCGGCGATCGACGTGGTCGACCGGCTTGCACGCGGCGACATCTATGCCCGGCGCATCACGTTCCCCGAGGGGCTGACGCTGCAGGAGATGGCGCGCGTCTACGAGACGCGCGAGTTCGACACGGCCGCCAGCTTCCTCGAGGCCGCACGGGATGCAACGCTCATTCGCGATCTCGATCCGGCAGCCGCGGACCTGGAAGGGTATCTGTTCCCGGACACGTACGCGCTGCCGCGCGGCACGCCCGCGCGCCGCCTGGCCGCGCTGATGGTGGAGCGATTCCGCGCGACGTTCGACGACCAGATGCAGCGCCGGGCGCGCGAGCAGGCGTTGACGATGCGCCAGGTGGTCACGCTGGCGTCGCTGGTCGAGAAAGAGACCGGGCGCGCCGACGAGCGCCCGATTGTCGCCGCCGTCTACCGGAACCGGCTGAAGGCCGGCATGGGCCTGCAGGCGGACCCGACCGTCGTCTACGCGCTGCGGCAGGCCGGGCGCTACACGGGGAACATCCGCCGGGAAGACCTGGCGATCGACTCGCCCTACAACACGTACCGGCACGCGGGCCTTCCGCCCGGTCCGATTGCCGCGCCCGGCAAAGCCTCGCTCGAGGCGGTCCTGCTGCCCGCTCGTGTCAGTTATATGTATTTCGTGAGTCGGAATGACGGCTCGCACGTGTTTGCGACGACGCTCGCCGAGCACAATCGTAACGTCCGCCAATTTCAAATTTTGTACTTCCGACGATAACGCGCCCGCTGAAGCCTGCCGCTGCAGGCGTCTGCGGTCCCCGCCGGGTGTTGCGGGCATGCGTCAGCGTGCGCGATGTGCGGTATATTTTCTTTGCCATGTCGGGTTTACGGCTGTCGCCGGTCGTGTCTGCGCCCAACCTGCCCGTCATCGACATCGAGAAGGGACAGTCGAAGACCGTCGGCCGCGGGCGCCAGGCGGACGTGTTCATAGACGACTCGAGCCTCTCGCGCCTGCATGCGCGTCTCAGCATCGACGACAACGGGCAGCTCACCATCGACGACCTCGGGAGCACCAACGGCATCTTCGTCAACGGCACGGAGCAGCTGAGCGCCTTCCTCGTGCCCGGCGACACGGTGCGCTTCGGCCGCCTGGAGTACCTCGTCGCCTTCGCGGAGGTGCCGACCACTCCGGCGCCCGACGCGCCGGTCGTGTCGCAGACGATCCTGCGGCGCGTCGCGATGGACACGGCGCCGAAGGTGGATCGACTCGTGCTCGAGGCGCTGCTCGCCACGAGCCGCGAGATGATGGCGTTCCAGGATCTGCCGGCGCTGCTCGACCGCGTGCTCGATCGGCTGGCGACGATCGTGAAGCCCGACCGGGCGGCGATCCTGCTGGTCGACGAGACCGGCGCGATGACCCCGCGCGCCGTGCGCCCCTCGGGTGCCTACTCGTCGGTGTCGGAGTTTGCGAGCTCGACCGTCGTCCACGAGGCGATGACGGCGCGCGACGCGTTCATCGTCCACGACATCCGGATGGATCCGCGGCTGCAGCAGGCCGCCAGCGTCATGCTCGCCGGCGTCCGGTCGGTGATCTGCGTGCCGCTGCTGGGGCGGTCGGGCCCGATCGGGGCGCTCTATGCCGACAAGCTGGGCGTGGAGCAGTTCGCGCCGGAGCTGGCCGAGTACGTCTCCGCGTTCGCGGGCCACGCGGCCGCGGCGCTCGAGACGGCGCAGCTCTACGACGACCGCGAAAAGCACTTCCGCGCCACGCTGGAAGCGTTCGCGAAAGCGATCGACGCGCGGGACCACTACACCGCCGGCCACTCCGAGCGCGTCACGGCGTACTCGATGGTGCTGGCGCGCCGGAGCGGCAAGTTCGCCAGCGAGTTCGAGACCCTCCGGCGCGCGGGCATGCTGCACGACATCGGCAAGGTGGGCGTGCCGGACAGCGTGCTGCTGAAGGAAGGACTGCTGGATCCGCACGAGCGGTTGCTCATCGAGGCGCACGTCACCATCGGCTTCAGCATGCTCGAGCCGCTGCCCTTCCTCGGCGCGTCGCTGCCCGCGGTGCGGGGCCACCACGAACGGTGGGACGGCGCCGGGTATCCCGACCGCCTGGCCGGCGCCGACATCCACGCGCATGCGCGCCTGATGGCGGTGGCCGACAGCTACGACGCGATGACGTCGGCGCGGCCGTATCGCGGCGCGCTGCCCACGAAGGAAGCGGCGCGGCGGCTGCGCGCCGACAAGGGCGCGCAGTTCGACCCCGAGATGATCGAGTTGTTCGACGCGGTGGAGCAGGAATTCGCCGCCCTGCACGAGGAGCCGGATGCGGCGGCGATGCGCGCGGAACTGCTCCGGCCGGTAGGGACCTAAGTTAAGTCACTTCGACGCGGTCTGCTTCACGCCGTTTATCACCCAGGCCTCTCCGTCCTTCCGCAGCGTGAACGTTTCGCCCTGAGTGGTCGTCGTCTGCCGGCCGCCGGACTGCGGCGTGCACGTGTGCGTGCTGCGCAGCGTCACCTCGGCCTGCGACTCGCTGCCGGCAGCCAGCTGCACCTGCACGCCGTCGAAAATCACTTCGTACACGAGGCAGCTCTTGAACGTGCGCTGCATCGTCTGACGCAGGTCCTCCGGGAGCGTCGGGAATGCCGTCGCCACGGCCGGGAGATCGCGGGTTCGATAGGCGATGCGGTACCGCTCCATCGCCGCCTCGATGGCCGGCCGTTCGCGTTCGAGCGGCGTGAGCTCCGGGCCGGTGAGAAACGGGACGGCGACCGCGGCTCCGGCCACCACCGCGAGCGCCGCGCCGATAAGCATCCAGCGGCGACTCGAGGCAGCCGGCGGCGCGACAGACGGCGCCGTCGCCGGCCGGGCCGTGGCCGGACGGCTCGTCGGCGCGGGTGTCTTGTGAATCGTGGCAGCCGGACGCGCCTCGACGGATGTTCTCACCGGCGTGGGCGTCCGCTCCTGCTTCTTCTTCACGCTCCAGGTCGGGGAGCCGGGCACACCACCTGTCGCGGGGCCGACGCCCACCGCGGTCCGCGGCGCGGCCGTGCCGGTCGGCGTGGCCGGCGGCGGAGTGGCGAACGCGGATGGCGGCGGCGGCAGCGTCGAGGGTGGCGGCGCCGGCGGCGCCGGCATGTACTGCGAGGGCGGCGTCAGCGGCCCCACTGGTGCGCCCGTCTGTGCCGTCGCCCCGCGGGGCAGCACGATCGTGCGGTC
Organism: uncultured Bifidobacteriaceae bacterium; assembly: GCA_964526235.1. Lineage (GTDB taxonomy): Bacteria > Acidobacteriota > Vicinamibacteria > Vicinamibacterales > UBA2999 > MELF01. Next base: position 8,129 of record CAZGLC010000075.1, on the reverse strand, counting down.
GTCCCCGGCGTCCCCATGCGGCGCGGCGAGCGGCGGCGGCGGCGCCTTCAGGACGCCAAGGAACGCCGTGCGCATCTCCGCGAGATCCTGATACCGGTTTTCCGGCGCCTTCTGCAGCGCGCGCATGATGATCTCTTCGACCACCCACGGCACGTCGGGCGCCGCTTCGTTGAGCGGCGGCGGATCCTGGTAGGGGAGCCGCTGCAGCAGGCCGTCGTTGAGGCCGCCTTTGAACGCCTGCTGATAGGTGATCAGCTCGTAGGCGAGGCTCCCGAGCGAGAAGATGTCGCTGCGGAGATCGATCGAGCGTCCGAGCATCTGCTCGGGAGACATGTAGTTGAGCGATCCCATCAGCGTGCCGTCCTGCGTCATCGCCGATCCCTCGATGCGCGCGATCCCGAAGTCGAGGATACGCACGACACCGTCGCGATCGACCATGACGTTGGCCGGCTTGATGTCCCGGTGCACGATGCCCGCACGGTGGGCGACGGAGAGGCCCGCGCACGTCTGCTCGAGGTACGACAGCTTCTGCGCGAGCGACAGGCTGCGCTTCTTCTTGATGATGTCGGCGAGCGACTCGCCGTCGACGAACTCCATCACCATGTAGGGCTGGTGTTCGTGCTGCCCGCTCGCGTAGATCGTAATGATGTTCGGATGCCGCAGGGCCGCGGCGGCGCGCGCCTCGCGGAAGAACCGATCGAGGACCTCCTGATCGTGGACCTCCTCGCGGATCACCTTGATCGCCACCTCGCGGTCGAGCTCGGCGTCGCGGCCGAGATATACGGCGCCCATTCCGCCCGATCCCAGCTGGCGAAGCACTTCGAACTGGCCGATCTTGGTGGGGACGGTCGGCATGGGATCAGACCGCCTCGACGACCACCGTCGTCGCGTTGTCGGGCCCGCCCCGCGCGTTACAGGCCTCGATCGCGGCGCGGCACGCCTCGTCCGGCGTCCGGCCGCTCGTGCCGACGATGGCGATGATCTCGTCGTCGGAGAGCACGGCGTGAATGCCGTCGGAGCAGAGGATCAGCCGGTCGCCCGCCTGGATCTTCACCTCCACGATGTCGACCGGCATGCCGGCCTGACCCGATACGGCTCGCGTGACGACGTGCCGGAGCGGATGCGTCCGGGCGGCTTCCGAGTCGATCAGGCCGAGGGCGACCTGTTCGGCCACGACCGAGTGGTCGCGCGTGAGCTGCGACAGCTGGCCGGCCCGCAGCAGGTAGACGCGGCAGTCGCCGACGTTCGAGACCGCCAGCTCGCCGTCGCCAAAGAGCGCGGCCGCCAGTGTGGCGCCGCTGCCGTCGAGGGCCGCATTGGTCTTGGCGCGCGTGGCGAGGGTCCGGTTGGCGCTGCGGATGGCGACCTGCAGCCGGTTGGCGATGATCGAGAGCCGGGGATCGAGGCCCGACGGCCAGGTCCGATCGGAATCGCCGGCCGTCTCCCGGATGAACGAGGCCATCGCCTCCGCAATGGTGGCGGAGGCGAGTTCGCCGCCCGAATGGCCCCCCATCCCGTCGACCACCGCAAACAGGCCGAGCTCGGAATCGGCGATGTACCGGTCCTCGTTCCGGGGACGGACGAGCCCGGGGTCGGTGGCCGCCCCAAACCTCAATTGCACGCCGGGAGAATACACTGTCCTCTGCTTTTCGGCCCACGTGGGTCGCACCGTTAGTGGTGCGTCAGCGTTCTCCCCACTTCAGCTTTTCCCGCAGGACCTCGAAGTAGCTGCGCGCGGGGGTGACCAGCCGCAGTGTGCGGTCGGATTTGCGCACCCGTACGACGTCTCCTCGGGCCACGGGGTAGCCCGACTGGCCGTCGTAGGTCACGTACACGTCGGCGGTGGGGCCGTCGGCCTCCATCCGCACCTCGATGTCGGCGCTTCCGGGGATGACGACCGGCCGGTTCGTGAGCGTATGCGGCGCAATGGGCGTCAGGACGAGCGCATCGACGGTCGGATGCACGATCGGTCCGCCGGCGGCGAGGTTATAGGCCGTCGAGCCGGTGGCGGTCGCGATGATGAGGCCGTCGGCCTTGACGCGGGTGACGAACCCGCCGTTCACCCGGACGGAGAGCTCGATCATGCGCGACAGCGCGCTCTTGGTGAACACGACGTCGTTGAGGACGACGCGCGCGTCGTCCTCGCCGGCCGCCCGGTGCGCGGTGGCGGCGAGCATGGCGCGGTCGTCGAAGGTGGCCGTGCCGTCGAGCACGCGCTCGAGCGACGAGGTGAGCTCGTCGATCCGGATCTCGGTGAGAAAGCCCAGGCTGCCGAAGTTGACGCCGAGAATGGGGACGTCGCGCCCCGCCTGCGCGATGCGCGCGGCCATGGCGAGCAGCGTCCCGTCGCCGCCGAGGACGACGACGAGATCGACCTCGCTGGGCAGCGCTTCGCGGGTGGCCGTGCGGGCGCCGTGGGCGGCCGCGCCGGCCAGCGCCGCGGTTTCTGTGGAATAGATGGCCTCGATGCCGCGCGCCGCGAGCCACGCGCCGAGCCGCGCCAGATGCTCCGAAGCGGCCACGAGATTGTGTTTGGCCACGAGGCCAACGCGTCGCACAGTCATCGGCGCACATCCACGCGGAGATGCAGGAGGAACTCGACGTTGCCCTTCTGACCGGTGATGGGTGAGGGCGTGACGGCTGCCGGCGTTAATCCTACCGCAGCCGCCGCGGCGCGGATGTCGTCGACCACGCGCGCGCGGACCGCCTCGTCGCGGATCACGCCGTTGCGCACTTCCGCACGCCCGGCCTCGAACTGCGGCTTGACGAGCGCGACGACGTCGGCGCCGGGCTCGAGGAGCGGCGGCACGACCGGCAGGATCTGGCGCAGCGAGATGAACGAGACGTCGATGCAGACGATGTCGAATGGCCCCGGCAGGTCGGCGGGCGTCAGGTACCGCGCGTTGATCCCTTCGAGCACGACGACACGCGGGTCGCTCCGCAGCCGCCAGTCGATTTGTCCGTGCCCCACGTCGAGCGCCACGACGCGCGCGGCGCCCCGCTGCAGGAGGACGTCGGTGAAGCCGCCCGTCGACGCGCCGATGTCGAGCGCGGCGCGCCCCGCGGCGTCGATGCCGAAGGTGTCGAGCGCGTGTGCGAGCTTGAGCCCCCCGCGGCCGACGTACGGATGATCGGGCGCGAGCAGTGTGACCTTCGCCTCGGAGGCGACCTGCGTACCGGCCTTGCTGACGACCCGGCCGTCGACCCGGACCTGCGCGGCGAGGATCAGGGCACGCGCCCGTTCGCGCGAGGGCGCCAGCCCTTTGTCGACCAGGAGCTGATCCAGGCGGCTCTTCGTCAATGGCTCCGGTGGACGATCCAGCGGCCGATTCGCGCGAGCGGGCTGTCGCCGATGCCCGCGTCGGCGAGGAGCGCCTCGGCGCGGTCGACGCAGGCGGACGCCATGCGGCGGGCCCCGTCGACGCCGTACAGCGCGGGATACGTCGCCTTGCCGGCCGCCGCATCCTTGCCGGGCGTCTTGCCGAGCGTCGCCGCCGCCCCCTCGACGTCGAGCACGTCATCGATGATCTGGAAGGCCAGGCCGAACTCGCCGGCGGCGGCATCGACGCGACCGATCACCTCGTCGCCGGCGCCGCCCATGATCGCGCCCGCACACGCCGCGGCGCGAATGAGCGCGCCGGTCTTTTTCGCGTGCATGGCGCGGAGGCTGTCGGCCTCGAGCGCCGCGGCGAGATCGATGGCCTGGCCTCCGACCATCCCGGCCGCGCCGGCGGCTGCCGCGACCACGCCGATCACGCGCAGCTTGCGCGCCGCAATCACCGGATCCATGGTCGCCGGCTCGCGCGCCAGCAGCGCGAATGCCTCGGTGAGCAGCCCGTCGCCCGCCAGGATGGCCATGCCTTCGCCCGCCACGACGTGGAGCGTCGGCCGGCCGCGGCGCATGGTGTCGTTGTCCATCGCCGGCAGGTCGTCGTGGATGAGCGAGTAGGTATGAATGAACTCGAGCGCGCAGGCGGCGGGCATCGCCTGGGCGCGATCGCCGCCGACGGCCTCGGCGCCGGCCAGGCAGAGGATCGGCCTGAGGCGCTTGCCGCCGGCCGTCACGCTATAGCGCATCGCGCTGGCGACCGCCGCGGGGCACGCCGGCGGCGACGGGAGCGCGGCGGTCAGCGCCGCGTCGATCTCAGCGCGGCGGGTGTGGAGGTATTCGTCGAGGTCTGACGTCAACTATGTCTTGTCGTCGGTATCGCCGAGACCGGCAGGTGCAGGCTTGAGCTCGCCGCGCTCGTTCAGGATCTCGATGCGGTGCTCGGCCTCTTCCAGGCGCGCATGGCAGAAGCGCGAGAGCTGCACGCCGCGTTCGTACAGCTGCAGCGACGTCTCGAGCGGCAGGTCGCCTTCCTCGAGCTTCTTGACGATGGATTCGAGCTCGGCGATCGCCGTCTCGAAGTCCTTGATGGTGGCGTCCATGGCGTTCACCGCACCTCGCAGTCGAGCTCCCCGCGCGCGAGGGTGACGCGCACGCGATCGCCACCCTTCACGGTGCTGGCGTCGCGCACGATCGCGCCGCGGTCGCCCGTCCAGCAGACGGCGTAGCCGCGTCCGAGCACGGCCAGCGGGCTCAGCGCCTCCAGCCGCGCGGCGGCGCCGCGGAGCTGCCCGTCGGCGCGGTGGCGCGCCCGCGCGCTGGCGCCGGCGAGCCGGCCCTCGGCCGTGACCAGCCGCGTCCGCACGCGCCCCAGCCAGCGCCGCAGATCATACGTGTCGAGCGTCTGGCGGAGCACACGGTAGGCGCGGCCGCGCTCGGCGACGTGCGCCCGGACGGTGCGGTGCAGCGCGTGGCCGAGCTCCGCCGCGTGCCGGCCGCGCATGGCGACGCGCCCGCGAAAGCCGGCGAAGCTCGGACGCGCCTCGAGGGCCCGCAGGCGCGACTCCTGACGGTGGATCCGGCTGAAGACGCTGGAGGCGACGCGTTCGGCGAGCCGGTCGATGTGGGCGCAGAACTCGTCCTTGCGTCCGACGACGATTTCGGCGGCGTTCGAGGGCGTCGCCGCGCGAACGTCCGCCACGAAATCGGCCATCGTGAAATCCGTCTGGTGCCCCACGCCCGAGATGACCGGGACGGCGCATCCGCCGATCGCGCGCGCCACGACCTCCTCGTTGAACGCCCAGAGATCCTCGAGCGAGCCGCCGCCGCGCGCGACGATCACGACGTCGATGCCGCGGACCTTGCCGATGGCCGCGAGCGCCCGCGCAATGTCGAGCGCGGCGCCGTCGCCCTGCACCCGCGTCGGCCGAATCACCACGTGCGCGTTCGGGTGCCGGCGCTGCAGCACTTTGAGGATGTCGCGGACGGCCGCGCCGTCCAGCGACGTGACCACGCCGATCTTGCGCGGCAGCGCGGGCAGCGGGCGCTTGCGCCGCGGATCGAAGAGGCCTTCGGCCTCGAGCCGCTGCTTCAGCTGGTCGAACGCGAGCTGCCGCGCGCCGAGCCCTTCGGGCTCCAGATGCTCGCAGACGATCTGGTACTCGCCCTTCTGGTCGTAGACGCCGATGCGGCCGCGCGCGAGCACGCGCAGGCCGTCGTGCGGCTTGAAGCGCAGCGCCTGCAGCTCCTTCCGGAACATCACGCCGCGGATCTGCGCGCGCGCGTCCTTGAGCGTGAAATACAGGTGGCCGGTGCTCCAGACGCGGCTGTTCGACAGCTCCCCTTCGACCCAGACGTCCGTGAAGCGCTCCTCGAGCAGCACGCGGAGGCGCGCGGTCAGCTCGGAGACCGTCAGAATGCGTTGCGGCGCGGGCTCCGCTGGTTCGAGCTCACGGGAAGGCCTGCCCGCCGTCGCGTCAGCGGAGGCGGGCGGTTCCTCGAAGGGGAGATCGAAGAGAGAGCTCATGGCTACCGCTCTATTGTCGCCTGGAGAGGCGCACCTGTCGGTGCGCCTGGCAACGCCAGCAGATCCTTCTCCGAATAGCTGACGCGCGTGATCTTCGTGGCGCGCCCGGTCTTGTCGTCGGCTTCGACGAGCACGCCGTTCAGCCGTGCGTTGCCCGCGGCCGGCTCGAACTTCATCGGCATCCCGGTGAGAAAACGCCCGAGCGACGGCTCCCGCTCCATGCCGATGATCGAATCGTGCGGGCCCGTCATGCCGGCGTCGGTCAGATACGCGGTTCCGTTCGGCAGGATGCGCTCGTCGGCTGTCTGCACGTGCGTGTGCGTTCCGATGACCGCCGTCACCTTCCCGTCCAGATGCCAGCCCATGGCCGATTTCTCGCTGGTCGCCTCGGCATGAAAGTCGACGATGATCACGCGCGTGCGGTGGCGGATCGCCTCGATCTCGCGCAGGACGACCGCAAAGGGGTCATCGATCTGCAGCATGAAGACGCGCCCCATGACGTTGATGACCCCCACCGCCCGGCCGTCGCCCGTCTGTGCGACGTAGGCGCCTCGGCCCGGGGCGCCCGCCGGGTAATTCGCCGGACGCAGCAGCCGCGGCTGGAGCGGCATGTACTCGAGCACTTCCTTCTTGTCCCAGATGTGGTTGCCCGAGGTCATCACGTCGACGCCTGCCTCCACGAACGTGTCGCCGATGTCCTTCGTGAGGCCGAAGCCGGCGGCCGCGTTCTCGACGTTGGCAATCACCAGATCGACCGCGTGGTGCTGCACGAGGCCGCCCAGTCCGCGGCGCACCAGTTCCCGTCCCGGGCGCCCGACGATGTCGCCGATGAACAGGATGTTCATGCGCGGATCGCAATGCGGTGCGCACGGCCGCGGCGATCGTCGATCTTCGGCAGCACGATCACGAGCTCGCCGTCGCACAGCGTGGCCCGGCTGTTCTGGAGGTCGAACGCGCCGGCGAGTCGCACGGCGCGCGCGAAGCGGCCGAAGGCGCGCTCCACGAGGTGAAAGGTCTGCTCGGTCGTCGTCGATCCGGACGCTTTCTCGCCGACGATCAGGAGCACCCCCGCACGAAACAGCACGCGCAACGCCGGAGCCGGGACGCCCGCCACGTCCACACAGACTTCAACCGCCCTGTCGGTCTCGAACACGTCGATCGCCGGATGACATTCACCGGAATAGGCGCGCTGGGTCCGGTCGAGGCTCCGGGACAGGTCGTCGAACAGCTCGCGGATGTCCTCGGCGAGATCCGCCGTATCGGCGGAGGGAAGGAGGGAGAACTGGACCATCGACGCGCCCCCATGATCGCATAGCGCCTGGCCCGCGTCGGAGGCGACACGGTGCCTCTTCCTCAGCCCATCAGTAAATATATTAGCGTTAAACACTCATATCATATTCTTGACATACGCTCAGATCGTTCTTAGAATCGAAAGACAGGAGCCCAAAGTATGAGCAAAGTCATTGGAATCGACCTCGGTACGACCAACTCGGTCGTCGCCGTCATGGAAGGTGGCGAGCCGATGGTCATCGTCAACCAGGAGGGCGGCCGGACGACCCCATCCGTTGTGGGATTCGCCAAAGAGGGTGAGCGGCTCGTCGGCCAGGTGGCCAAGCGTCAGGCGGTCACCAACCCCGAAAACACAATTTTTTCGATCAAGCGCTTCATGGGCCGCACGCACCAGGAGGTGGCGGAGGAGCGCGCGCGCGTGCCGTACACGATGGTGCAGGCCGACAACGGCGATGCGTGGGTCGAGGTGCGGGGCACGCGGTATTCGCCGCCCGAAATCTCCGCAATGCTTCTGCAGAAGCTGAAGGCCGCCGCCGAGGATCACCTCGGTCAGAAGGTGACCGATGCGGTCATCACGGTGCCGGCCTACTTCAACGACGCGCAGCGGCAGGCCACCAAGGACGCCGGCACGATTGCCGGACTGAACGTTCTCCGCATCGTCAACGAACCGACCGCCGCGGCGCTCGCCTACGGCCTCGACACGAAGAAGGACGAGACGATTGCCGTGTACGACTTCGGCGGCGGCACCTTCGACATCTCGATCCTCGAGGTGGGTGAAGGGGTCGTCGAGGTCAAGGCGACCAACGGCGACACGCATCTGGGCGGCGACGATCTCGACCAGCGCGTCATCGACTGGATCGTCGCCGAGTTCAAGAAGAGCGACGGCATCGATCTGAGCAAGGACCGGATGGCGGTGCAGCGGCTGAAGGAAGCCGCTGAGAAAGCCAAGATCGAGCTGTCGACCGTCCTCGAGACCGACGTCAA
>CAZGLC010000074.1:0-18886 GCA_964526235.1 uncultured Bifidobacteriaceae bacterium | reverse complement strand
ATCAGCACGCCGAGAAAGAAGGTGACGATGGGATCGCCGAAGCCGGCCCTGACGACCGTGCGATAGTCGGCCAGGCCGAAGACGGGAATCAGCACAACGACCAGCAGGGACGTGACCGCGAACGGGAGGGTCTCGGTGACCCACAGCGTCACGGCGAACGCCAAGATCGCCAGGCACGCCTGCCCCTGCGGCGTCAAGGGGATCGCCCCCTCGGCACGCGCGAGCGGAGGTGGCGAGGGCAGCAGGGAGATTGTCAGCAGGAGCGCCACCGCGGCCAGCAGGATGTAAGGCTTGCGGTCGCTCATGGCGCCGCTATCTTCCGCTGGCCATCATCACGAAGCAACCAGATGGTGGCTGGCACAACCTGAATGGGCGGGGGCACGTCCTGCAGTTGTTCGGGTACGAGGGTGACGAGCTCGAGGGCGGCGTCGGGATGTTCGGCGGACGCCGCGACCAGCGCGCGCACCTCGCGTGCGAGCGTGTCGGGATCGTCTGGCTCGGCGCACACCTGGATCAGCGCCGGGCGGCCCGAGGCCGGGCGCGAGAGGAAGTCCACTTCGTACCCCTGCCCGGTGCGGACGTAACTCACGTCCAGTCCGCGCCGTTCCAGTTCAATCCGCACGGCGGTCTCGAGTGCGTGACCGAGATTCCGCCGACCCGATCGATCGAAGACCGGGATCAGGCCGGGGTCCACGGGATACGCCTTTCTGGGATTGACGCGCCGTCGTCGTTCCGATGCCGAACTGACCCAGGCCGTGCGGATGAGAAAACAGTCCTCGAGGTGCGCCAGCAGATCGTGCACGGTGTCCTTGGCGATGGCGATGCCCTGCGATTTGAGCGCGCGGTAGAACTTCTCGACGCTGAACAGGCCAGCCGGCGAGCCGAGGAGCTGTCGGACCATCCATCGCAGGCCGGCCACGTTGGTGACCCCGTGCCTCTCCACGACGTCACGCAGGATCGCGACATCCACGTAGTCAGCCAGCAGGCGATGTCGCGTCTCAGTGTCGAGACCCTGCGCCTCCGGGAAGCCGCCGCACACCAGGTACGCCCGGAGCGCCGCATCGAGACGCGAGCGGTCCTGGGCGCCGAGGAGATCGAGGCGCTCGGGCACTGGCTCGCGGTGGTGCTCCAGGTACTCCGTGAAGCTGAACGGATGAAGGACGACGGGCCAGGCGCGACCGCGCATGGCGGTGGCAAGCTCCCGCGAGAGGAGCGTCGCCGACGAGCCGCTGAGCAGCACCTCGGCCTTCTCGCTGTCGAGGAGACGCCGGACGAAGCGTTCCCACCCAGGGACCACCTGGATCTCGTCGAAGCACCACGTCACGGTGGATGCCTGCCGTGCGGAACCGGTCTCCGGGATCGCGCGCAAGCGCCTTCGCCACGGCCTCGTCGATGGCGGCGGGGATCTCGGAAGATGCGGTGCGCAGGCGGGGGGCGCCGCTTCGGTGCGTCGTCGTCTCGCCACGGCCGCGGCGCTACCGCCTCTGAAGGGCGGTGATCCGCTCAGCGCCTCGAACAGGAGACACGCGAGACTGTAGATGTCGCTCCGGCCATCGACGGTGCGGTCGTCGACCGGGAGAAGCGCTGCCGAGAGCGGCAACGTCAGCCTGGCGGCCCGTAGAAGCCGCGCGGTGACGCGACGGCGGCTTGCCAGCGCGGCGGCTCTCGCCTATACTTACAGGTGCAACACCTTCCTGAGTACTGCTGCCCCTCGCCGGACGTGATCCGGCCCTGAGCCACAGCCCTCATCAAGCGCGCGCGTCGATTCTTCGCTCGGTTCATCGGAGCGACGGCTGCTGTCGCTTCCGCTGACGAGAGAGTCGTCCACCCCTCCTCGCCCGTTGGGAGTCACGTCATGCATGTCAGACCACTACACGACCGGATCCTGGTTCAACGTCTCGACGAAGGCGAACAGCACGTCGGCGGCATCATCATCCCGGATTCCGCCAAGGAGAAGCCGCAGCGGGGCACGGTGATCGCCGCAGGCAACGGCAGAGTGAACGACGCGGGCGAACGGGTGACGCCCGACGTGAAAGCGGGCGACACCATCCTCTTCGGCAAGTACTCCGGACAGGAGATCAAACTGGACGGCGTGGAGTACCTGATCATGAAGGAAGACGACGTCCTTGCCGCAATCGAGGGCGTCAGCACCGCCAAGACCAGCGCCGCCAAGGCCGTCACAGCCAAGCCGGCGACGGCAAGGGTCGCCACCGCAAGGGTCGCCACCAGGAAGGGACGCTGACATGGCAAGACTGATTACATACGGCGACGCGTCACGTCAGGCCATTCTCCGCGGAGTGAACGGGCTGGCCGATGCGGTCAAGGTGACGCTCGGACCGAAGGGACGCAACGTCATCCTGAGTAGATCCTTCGGATCGCCCACGATCACCAAGGACGGCGTCACGGTGGCCAAGGAAATCGACCTGCCGGATCCGCTCGAGAACATGGGCGCCCAGATGGTGCGCGAAGTCGCGAGCAAGACCTCCGACGTCGCCGGAGACGGCACGACGACAGCCACGGTGCTGGCGCAGGCCATCTATCGCGAAGGCGCGAAGAACGTCACGGCCGGGGCCAACCCGATGGCCATCAAACGCGGGATCTTCACGGCCGTCGAGGCGGTCGTCGCGTCGCTCGAGCAGCAGTCCAGGCCGGTGAGTGGTCCCATGATTGCGCAAGTGGGTACGATCTCAGCGAACCACGACGAGACCATCGGCCGGATCATCGCGGAAGCGATGGACAAGGTGGGCAAGGACGGCGTGATCACCGTCGAGGAGGCCAAGACGATCGAGACCTCGCTCGAGGTGGTCGAAGGGATGCAGTTCGATCGCGGCTATCTCTCGCCGTATTTCGTGACCGATCCCGAGCGCATGGAAGTGGTGCTCGAGAATCCGGTCATCCTCGTCCACGAGAAGAAGATCAGCGCGATGAAAGACCTGCTGCCCCTGCTCGAACAGGTGGCGCAGGCGGGCCGTCCGCTGCTCATCCTCGCGGACGACCTCGAAGGCGACGCCCTCGCGACGCTCGTCGTCAACAAGCTCCGGGGCACGCTCAAGGTCGCGGCCGTCAAGGCGCCGGGCTACGGCGATCGCCGCAAGGCGATGCTCGAAGACATCGCCATCCTGACCAACGGCAAGGCCGTCACCGAAGACCTGGGGATCAAGCTCGAGTCGGTGAAGCTCGAGGACCTGGGACAGGCGAAGAAGGTCACCATCGACAAGGACACCACGACGATCATCGAGGGCGCGGGCACCAAGAAGGCCATCGAAGGGCGCGTGAAACAACTGCGCGCCCAGGTCGAGGACACGACATCCGACTACGACCGCGAGAAGCTGCAGGAGCGACTCGCCAAGCTCGTGGGCGGCGTGGCCATCATCAAAGTCGGGGCGGCCACCGAAACCGAGATGAAAGAGAAGAAGGCCCGCGTCGAGGACGCGATGCACGCCACCAAGGCCGCCGTCGAGGAAGGCATCGTGGCTGGTGGCGGCGTGGCGCTGCTGCGGGCCGCGAAAGGGCTCCAGTCGCTCACGCTCGACGGCGACGAGCAGCTCGGCGTCACCATCGTCATTCGGGCCATCGAGGAGCCGCTGCGCTGGATCGCGACCAACGCGGGCCACGAGGGGGCCATCGTGGTGCAGCGCGTGAAGGACATGGCCGGTGACGAGGGCTTCAACGCGCAGACAGAACAGTACGAGAACCTCGTGAAGGCCGGCGTCATCGACCCGGCCAAGGTGGTCCGCTCGGCACTGCAGAACGCCGCGTCGATCGCGGCGCTCCTGCTGACGACCGAGGCGGTCATCTCGCAGGCACCCGACGACCACAAGGCGGCCGCGGCGCAGGGCGGCGGCATGGGCGGAGGGATGTACTAGGAGCGGAATGGGTCCGCTGGGGGAGCTGCTCGCGACCGATCATCGGCAGGCGCTGGACTTCTTCGTCCAGCGCCTGACGGATGTCTCCGGACCCGACGTCGATCGACAGGAACTCGTCTACAACGCCAGCGTGCTGGCGCACTACGCCCAGGTCTCGACGCAGGCCACGGTCGATCTCTCGGCGCCGGCCAACCTCAGCGCGATCTTCGATCACTTCGTGGTGGATTCGACGCTGGTGGCCGACAGCGTGATGATGGAAACCGCCGGCGCCCAATGTCTGGTGCTGGCGGGATTCTTCGAGGATCAGATGCGCCGGCGGCACAACATCCGCTGGTACGCCGAACTCGGCACCGGTTTCTTCAGCCGGGCGGCCACACGGGAAGCGTCTCCGCACAAGGCCCAACTGCTGGACACGATCGCGAGGCACTTCGAGGCCTGGCGCCGGCGCCAGGCGCGGCTCAGCCGCGTCTTGCGCGACGAGCCGTTTCTGCTCCCTCCGACCACGCGTCCCATGTGACTGCGGTCGTGCTGGACGCCCGTGCGGCGTGATAGCCTCACGTCGCATGGCTTCCGACCTCAACTGCCTTCCGCGAGCGTTGTCGCTGGCCGTCCATGAACTTCGAACACCGCTCGCGGTCGCGTCCGGCTACGTGCGCATGCTGCTCCGCGAACAGGCCGGGGCTCTCACAGACACGCAACGCAAGATACTGGAAGAGGCAGGGAAAGCCTGCGCGCGCATGGGGGCGCTCATCGCGGAGATGAGCGAGCTGGAGCAACTCGAGGCCGGGGGGGCACTCCGAAGGCTGCCGGATCGGGCCGCTCGACCTGTCGCTTCATATGCTCGAGGTAACCGCGGACGGCGGCACGCGAGCGGCGGCTGATGATGGGCCTCAGGAGCAAGCCCTTCAAGCCGGTCATCCCGTCGCTGCGCGATCGCGTGATCGAGATGAGAGAGGTCCCGCGCCGGCCGGCGCGGCGGTCGTCAGCGACGAGAAATCTCAGCTCGAGAGTGGTCTGGAAGTAGTGGCTCGCATAGAGCTGCTTGATCGCAATCGCGTACACGACGCCCGACGGCGAGTTGGCCGCCAGCGGGTAGATCGTGACATGGTTCACCCGGATGGTCTGCTTGAGGCCGAAATCGACCACGGACCAGTAAAAGAAGTCTTCGACGCCGGCGGGGCGGCCGCGCGGGTAATCGTCGAGGTACGCCAAGAGCGCGGGCACGGGCGCGGGCAGTGGGTCTCCGGCGGCGAGGAGGGCACGAAACTGCTCGGCAACGGGCAGCGGCTCGCCGCCATCGTCGTAGCGACCGAGCGCCGCGTTGCCGTCCGCCTGGTACGCGAGGACCAACTCGAGGATCATCTTGCGGACGACCTCGTTGGCCTGGCGCGGCGCATCCGACGATGACCAGCCCACCTCGTTGCGGAACCGGCGCATCGCCGAGGCCGACAGCTTCACGTCGCAGTCGCCCGGATGACACGTCGGCAACGCCGTCACATCCGTTGCGGGCAGCGTCAAGGACTCCAGATCTTCGAGCCTCGGGGGACTCCCGAAGCGCCCGATCTGGGGGATGCCGGGGCCGCGCTCGAACCGCTCGATGTCGCGGAACCGCTCGAGAAAGCGCTCGTTCGGAGCATCGACATACACCACCCCGACGTGCGCCAGCTCCTCACGAACGGGCGTATCGAGGCTCTTGATGGCGGCGGCGCCTGCGTCGAGCGCCCGCAAGTCGGCGGTCGAGAACCCCATCGTCCGCTTCAACAGATCGTCCACGATCGCACCGGGCTCTGCGGCCGGGGAGGCTGCGGCCATCAGCAGGGCCGCCCCCAACCCAAGGCCGAGAACGGCCCGCTCGTGCGTCAATTTCTTCATGAACGCGTTGGTCGACATCCTGCTTGAGGGTCCTATGGTCGATCTCTACTTTGGGTAACTATTGACTTGACTAACCAGACGGCTGGGCCTACACTGCCGCCAGATTGAAGCCGTCCGCTCTCGTCGATACCCGCGTCATCTACTGCGGGGACAATCTCGAACAGCTTGCCAAGCTGCCGAACGCCTGCGTCGATCTGATCTACATCGACCCGCCGTTCAATTCTAATCGCAACTACGAAGTCTTCTGGGGCGAGACGAAGGAAACGCGCTCGTTTGAGGACTCCACGCCATGAAGGCACTGCCCGCAGAAATAGACGAAGGCCCGGCAGCCTTTGAGCGGTTCCGCCGCGCGGTGAAAACCGTGCTTACCGTGCCAAAGAGCGCGCTTCCGCCACGCCCTCATCGGAAAAAGAAAAAGGCCGATAAGTCCAAGACCTAGCGGCCGTGCCGTTTCCCGCGCCCTCGTCGAAGGCGTTCCTTCTCAGTTCGCCCATGCTGAGGATTCCTGCATGCCGATCACTTGCTTCCAGGTGAGCCGCTTGCCGACGATCTGCGACGCGGCGAGCTTGAAGCGGTCGAAGTCGTTCATCAGGACGTTTGTTGTAGCGATAGGCTTGCTCGTCGAGATACCGAAACAGGTGGAACGGCTCGACGCTCACGTAGGTTCCAGCAAGGCCTCGCTTCAACAAACTCCAGGAATTGTCCGGCCCGTTCGTGTGGACCTGTCCATCGACGTACTTGACGGGCATGGTCGATGACCTAGTGGGCGTACTTGCCTTCGAGCCCGTCATACGAGAGCAGTGCGTCTGTGTAGAGCGCGGACCCAGCTTCGACGTGCTTGTGAACTTCGCCCTGTAGCGTTTTCTTCCGTCTGTCAGCTACAACATGCGTCCGCACTTTTCCACCGCGTTCGAGGATGCCCATGACCGCGGTTTTGTCCTTCGTGCCAGTGCCGGTGATCCGCCGCCGCCGCTGCGCGACGTGCATGTTGCGAGCCTTCCCGCCAATGAATGTCTCATCGACCTCGACTTCGCCGGACAACTTGTCGAACGAACCGTGATGCAAGGCGAACCTGAGACGATGCGCCATGAACCATGCAGATTTCTGCGTGATGCCGAGATCGCGGGCGATCTCCGTGCTGCTGATCCCGCTCTTGCAGTTCACGATGAGCCACAGGGCGACGAGCCACTTGTCCAGGCCGAGCGCCGAGTCCTCAAAGACCGTTCCGGTCTTGAGCGAGAATTGGGGCTTCGGGTGCTGCCCGTAGCACTTCCAGCGCCGGACGCTCGGCAGGTAGGTGACTTTCTCTGAACCGCAGGACGGGCACGTCACGGTGCCGTTCGGCCAGCGCAGGTCCGTGAGAAACTGTCGGCAATGCTCGAAATCGGCGAAGTAGAGGATGGCGTCTTGGAGCGTCTTGGGCGACTTCATGCCCACAGAATAGCGGTTCAGGCATGGTTAGTCAAGTAAATAATTGCCCTACTTTGGCACAGACCGGTCACGAGCGCCTTCGCGACGAGGGCTTGGCTACCGACCCTGCGTCGTGACCACCACCTCGAAGTCACCCGTGTTGTCCGCCAGGTGGTCGTCATTCACGCCCAGGTAGAGCGGTCCGCTCGCCGGCGCGCGCAGAGAGCGCCGGTTGCCGATGAAGAACGTCTCCGAGGTGCCAATCCGGGCGATCAGCGCGCCCCGGTCTGATTGCTCAGCGGCGCTTGCGCAGCGCGACGGCCGCTCTGCGCGCCGCCGACGCCGGCGATGTCGTTGCTGTTACTGCTGAGCTGCACGGTGCCCTGTGCATCAAAGCTCAGCGTGTCGCCCGCGCGGACCATGATGCCGGTGTCGGTCCACCGCTCGGTGCCTTCTACGCGGATGATCGGCCCAGACGTCGCGGCGGGGACCTGATTCTCAGCATGTCCCCCGACAGGGATCGGCACCCTCGAGCTCACAAATTCCGCGCGCGTGAGAAAGTCGTCGTTGTTCACGTCGAGGCGATTCCACGCCGCCACGGTCCCGTGCCATTCCGCCTCTTCGACGCGGTCGAACGACTCGTCTTCGACGGTCCGGCCGGTGCGTGCCTGGGCCTCATTGACTTCCGCGCCCGTCAGCGCGCCGTCGTTGTTCCAGTCGTGGACGTCGAACGACTGGCGGCTGCCCCGCCACTCGTTGAGGGTGATGTGTCCGTCGTTGTTGCGGTCCATGCCCCGGAAGCGCCGCTGATCGAGGGGAACGGCCGGCGGCGCCTGCGCCTGGCTGGCGGTCCGGTTCTTGGGCGCGCAGTAGGTCATGCCGCCCGATCCCGGGGCGCCCCAGTCGCCAGACTGCTGGTCGTACTCGTTGGAGTTCATGATGCGGTCGATCACCGCGCCGGCGCCGCTGCGCTGCGCCAGCTCCGCGTGGACACGCTGGCCCGTCGCGTCGGGCTGCCTGCCCAGGAGGTGGCGATAGAGCAACCCCACCGACCGTTCGTACGGAGTACCCTCACCGGCTTCCGTAAAGTGGAATCGCTTCGCATGCTCCGGCGATTTCGCGATCTCCCTGACCACGTCGCGGACGCTCATCTGTCCGCTCTCGAGCTGCTGCACCCAATGGTCGCTGCCAGGATCGGCCCGGCGCTCGAGCGGATGTCGATACAGCTCATTGACGACCTGTCGCGCGTCCGTCGTGCATGGCTGCTGGGCCGCCACGACGGCGGGCGAGAACGTCACTGCGAGCAATAGCATCACGGCGTGGTACATGGCGAACCCTCCTGGCGACGGAAAGCAGTACTACACCTACACGAAGGGCCACGCGCAGTTCTTCGCGCTCGACAGCACGTACATGAGCCCGCTGCAGCTCGCCTGGCTGGAGAAGGAGCTGCAGACGTCGAAGGCGGATTGGAAGATCTCGAACGTGTCGGACGCGACCGGCCAGCAGGAGCGCATCGCCGTGTTCACCGTGCTGCTGCGCGACGCCAGCCTCTTCCACGCGCTCGGGGTGGCTCCCCGCGACCGCTTCTCGGACTACGAAGCCACCTTCCGCAAAGTCGTGGGATCGATCCAGTTCATGGAGTGAGATCGTGAGACGTGAAGGGAGACGACACCAATGAGACACACGCGATTCCGATCCGTCGTACTGGCGGTGCTGTCGGTGAGCGCGCTGGCATCGGCGGCCTGCGCCGCGAGAACCGTCAACCAGGTCCTGGCGGACCCGTCTCGCTATCGAGACCGTGAGGTCCGGTTGTCCGGCGCGGTCGTGGACAGCTACTCGCTCGTCAATCGCGGCGCCTACCGGATCGATGACGGGACGGGCCAGCTCTGGGTCGTGTCCGAGACGGGCGTGCCTCGCATCAGCGCGCGGGTCACCGTCAAGGGGAGGATTCGCGAGGGATTCAATCTGGGCTCGCTGGGCGATCGCATCAACTTGCCGCGTGGGATTGGATCGGGACTGGTGCTGATGGAGTCGTCGCACGAAGCCAAGGACTAAAACCGAACCCTACACATCCTGACGCGTCCTGGTCAGTACTGGCGGAACGTCAGACTGAACCGCCCGCCAATGCCAAGCGCTGGCGGGGCGTAGGATATGGTGGATGCCCGACGTGGACTACGACCTCGACAGGACGCCGACGCCGGCAGGCAACGTCCGGCGGCCACGCGTGCCGGCGCCGTGGCTGATTGCCGCCGGGGCGATGCTCGCCGTGGGCGCGGCGGTCTGGTTCTTCGTCGCGGGGCGTCAGACAGAGCCACCTGCTGCGGAACAGCCGGCGCCTGTTGCGGCGGCACCGCCGCCAGCCGCGCAACAGTCCCTCTGCGCGATGCCCGTCGCGACAGCCCTTCCCTCGCTGGACGCCAGCGATGCCCTCGTCGGCAAGCTCGTCCGCGAGCTGTCCTCCCATCCGCGTCTGACCGCGTGGCTGGCCACGGACAATTTGATCCGTAACTTCACGGTCGTGGTCGAGAACATCGCCAACGGGGTGAGCCCTGCGATACACCTTCGCTCGCTTCGACCCTCCGGCGCCTTCCGCGTGGCGGAACGAAACGGCGCGCTCGTCGTGGATCCGCGGAGCTACGCGCGGTATGCACCGATCGCCGCCGCGGTCGGCTCGGTGGACACCCAAGCGGCGGCGGGGCTCTGCGCGGCGCTCAAGCCACGCCTCGAGGAGGCGTACGCCGAGCTGGGCCGGGAGGGATCATTTGACAGCGCGCTGGAGCGCGCGATCGTGGCGATGCTTCGAACCCCTGCCCTGGATGGGAACGAGCGCCTCGTGCCGGACGGCGCGGTGTACGCCTTCGACGACGAGGCGCTCGAGCGCCTGACGCCGGCCCAGAAGCACCTGGCGCGCATGGGACCAGACCACGTCCGCGTGATTCAGGATCGATTGCGGCAGATCGCGCTGGCCATCGGCATTCCGAGCGAGCGGCTGCCTCGGTAACGCCACCCCACCGTCACTGCACCTCGACGGGCGCCAGACAGTCGACGTCCGGATCGGCACGCAGGGGCATCCAGCGGCCGAAGTTCCCGTCGAGCGCCGCGACGATGAGCACCGGCGACAGCGCCGCCGGGTCGAACGGCGACGCGTTTCCCCGCGCGGCGACCAGCCGTTCCAGGAGCTGCTGCCGGAACCGGGTGAAGGCCGGTGCGTCGAACAGCAGGAAGTACACGCCCGTGGTGGAGCCCGGTTCGCTGACACGCCGCGTCCCCATGCAGCGCGGGGTGAAGGCCGCCGACTCGAGGCCGGCCGCCCGTGCCAGGCTGACGATGTCATCGGGCATCACGGCCCCGGCGAACGCGCGATCGAACTCGGCTTGCAGCAGGAGCGGCACGAGGGGTGGAGTCGGATAATGCACGGACTCTCCCGCCCGGCGGAAGATCTCGCGGCCGAGCGGCGAAGCCAGCGACCGCGGCGGGCTGAGCGCCAGCCACGAGCCGAGGGGATCGGCGTCAGGACGGACGAGCGTCCATCCCGTCAGGCTCCCCTGCTCGACAGCAAAGGGCGTCTCGCGACTGCTCTGAGCGGAGCGCACGAACAGGACCGCCAGCACACCCAGTGCCGCCACCGCGACGAGGACCTTCAAGAGGCGAGGCATTCCGCTGGCGTGATGGTAACCGATACTATTAGTTCACCGATGGCCAGCCTGATTGAAGCGATCGAGATCAAGCGGAAGATGTTCTTCGAGTACGACGGGGCGCCGTATCACTGCCTCGACGTGGAGGTGTCGAAGCCGACCGCCCGCGGCGGCCAGACCCTGGTGCGCCTCAAGATGCGCAACCTGCTGACCCGCGCCGTCTTCGACAAGACGTTCAAGGCGGGCGACAGATTCCAGGAGCCCGACCTCGTCGTCATCTCCGCCGCCTTCCTCTATGCCGACGGCGACGGCTGTCATTTCATGGATCAGGACACATTCGAGACGCTGACATTACGGCCCGAGATGCTGGGTGACGACAGGCTCCTGCTGGCCGACAACGTCCTCGTGCAGATTCAGAAGTTCAACGGCAACCCCATCGGCGCGCAGTTTCCCACGATCGTCGAGCTGCGGGTGACGCACTCGGAGCCGGGCGTGCGCGGCGATACCGCCAGCGGCGGTGTCACGAAGGTGGCCACGCTCGAAACAGGCCTCGAGATCCGCGTGCCGCTCTTCATCAAGGAGGGCGAGAAGGTGAAGGTGCACTCCGAGACGCGGGAGTTTGCCGGCCGGGTGTGACTCCACGCCGGCGCGTGCGTGAATGATCGACCTTCAGGAGAATTGGCACATGACGCGTATCTCCCTCCTGGCCGGTGTACCGGCCGCACTCTGGCTGCTCGGCGTCGCGGACACCCCGTTGTGGGCCGCGCAAGCCGCCGACCGGCAGATCCAGGTCAGGGTCCTCGATCAGCAAGGTCTTCCGGTGGCTGGCGCGCTGGTCACGGCGACACCGGGCACTGCGACCAGGACCGCGGACTCGTCTGGCATCGCTGCCTTCGATGGTCTCGCGGCTGCTGTGTACGAGCTCCGCGTGCAGGCTGCGGGATTCACGACCGAGACGATGACGGTCGATCTGCGCTCCGGGTCGGCCACCGGCCTCGACGTCCGACTCGAGGCTGCCGGGATCGCCGAGCAGGTCGTGGTCACGGCCACGCGATCCGCGCGGCCGATGAACGATATCCCCGCGAGCGTCAGCGTGGTCACGCGTGAGGAGATCGACGCGTCGCCCGCGCTCGTCGCCGACGACGTGCTCCGCCAGGTTCCGACGTTCAGCCTGTTCCGCCGCACCAGCAGCCTCGTCGCGCAACCGACGACCCAGGGCGTCTCGCTTCGCGGCATCGGACCAAGCGGCCAGAGCCGGACGCTCGTCCTGCTCGACGGCATCCCCTTCAACGATCCGTTCGGTGGATGGGTGTATTGGACCCGTGTGCCGCTCGTCAGCGTCGATCGGATCGAGCTCACCGAGGATCCGACCTCGAGCCTGTACGGCAACTACGGGATGGGCGGCGTCATCAACATCATCACGATGCGGCCGACACGGCGGACGATTGAGCTGACACCGCAGTACGGCAGCCGCCGGAGCCCGAAGTTCGACTTCTTCGCGAGCGACAGATGGCGCACGCTGGGCGCCGCGGTCGAAGGCAGCTTGTTCGACACGGATGGATTTCCGATCGTCGCGCCGCGGGAGCGTGGACCGATCGACAACAACGCCGACGTGACGTACCGCAATGTCAACGTGAAGCTCGACTATGCGCCGACCTCTCGCGTGAACGCGTTCGTCCGGGCGGGCATCTTCACGGAAGACCGCGTCAACGGCAAGGTCGGCGAGGTCAACGACACCCGGTGGACGACGGCAAGCGGGGGTGTCGACCTCCAGATGCCGGATAACAGCAGTCTGCAGGCGCGCGTGTTCGCGGACCGGCAGCGGGCCCACTTCAACTTCCTCGCGGTCACCAACGCCGCGACGACGCGCAACCTCGTGCGCCTGGCGACCGATCAGTTCGTGCCGACCAACGGCGTCGGCAGCACCCTCCAGTGGACGAAGCCGGTGGGCCGGATGCACGCGTTCAGCGTCGGAACGGACTGGCGCTGGATCGACGGCGACAGCCGGGAAGACGCGTACGTGGCGGCGGTGCCCACGTCCATCGTTCCACCGGTCACACAGCAGGCGACGTTGTCGGTGAAACGCATTTCGGGAGGCGCCCAGCAGAGCTTCGGCGCGTTCGTGCAGGACATCTTCACGCCGACCTCGAGGCTCGTGTTCACGCTCAGCGCGCGGGTCGACCGCTGGCGGAATTACGAAGGCCACAATCTGGAGACGGCGGTGGCGACGGCCCTGCCCACGGCCAACCACAGGCCGTCGCTTCCGGACAAGACCGACACGGTCGTCAGCCCGCATGCGGCGGCGCTCTATCGCGTGTCGGATGTCGTGACGATCTGGGGCGCCGCGAATTCGGGCTTTCGCGCACCGACGCTGACCGAGCTGTACCGGCAGTTTTCAGTCGGCGCGGTCACGACCCGTCCCAACGATCAACTCGGACCGGAGCGTCTGGTGGGTGGAGAGGCGGGGGTCACCGTGACGCCGGCGCCGAACGCGAGCGTCCGCCTCACCTGGTTCGACAATCGCGTGCGCAATCCGATCTCGAACGTCACCATCAGCCCCACCCTGGCGCAGAAGCGGAACCTCGGCCGAACGCACATCCGTGGGGTTCAGGGCGACGTGGACTATCGCCTCGGGTCCTGGCGACTGTCGGGTGCGTATCTGTACGAAGAGGCCACGGTCACCGACGGCGGCGTCGCCAATGCCGGGCTCGTGGGCAAGTACCTCGCGCAGGTCCCCAAACAGCGGGGATCAATCCAGGTCGCGTATTCCAGCTCCAGGTATGCGAGCGTCGCCGTGGGCATCCAGTTCGTCGGGTTGCAGTACAACGACGATCAGAACGTGAACTTCATCCCGGCGGCGACGTTGACCGAGGCAGGATACGACGCGGCCGCCGGACCCGGTCTCCCGGGGTATGCGAGCGTCGATCTGACGGCCTCACGGAACCTCGGACCACACCTGCAGGTGTTTGTCGGCGTTCAGAACCTGTTCGACGAGGTGTACTTCGTTCAGACGAATCCGTCGACGACCGGCACGCCCCGGCTGGTCAATGGCGGCGTGCGGGTGCGGTTCAGGGGGAGATAACGCCCCGGCGCAGGGGACGAGACTATCGAGTTCTTCGCGTCCTCGTCCCCTCGATCACCACACCGTCCGGCAGCGGGATCGTGAGCGCAATGCGATCCTCCGGCCCGAAGTTTCTCGTGACGTGACCCTTGCCGGTCGTGTCTTCGATCAGGTTGATGTGTCCAGGCCCGGCCACGACATGGACGCCGCCTGAGACTTCGACCTCCGAGCTCCCCGACAGCGTGATGACGAACTGTCGCGCCGGCCCGGTGTGCCACCCCGGGTCCTTCGGATCGGTCGCGGTGGTGTTGCGGGGATTCGCCCCGGCCGTCGGCGGCCGGACGCTGAACTGGGCTCCCGTGGCGTTCAGCATGTCCGACACGCCGCGGGCGTTCAGCGTCAGCTCGATATCTTCGGCGTGGGCCAGGCCGTCCGGCCCCGTGAAGATGCGGGTGATCACGACGGTTTTCCGTCCTTGTGCCACGGCGACGTCACGGTCGGTTGTTTCCCGCCAGAACACACTATCGGTTCCGGTATGACGGGTGGCCGGATGGTGACGACAACGCAGGAGTACATACCTTGGCGGATGATCCCGATGCGCAAAGTCAGTGTGGAGTGGAAATTCGCCATGTCCACAGTTTCCGCTGTACACGTTCGGGGCGCTTGAGGTCACGGCCCGAGGCACGATTGACTGGACGAGGGGTAACCCGTCTATTGCTTCTGGTATACCCACCAATGCCGCGACTCCCAGGGTATCCAGACTCGGACGGAAACGTCGGACGAACGCGAATCCACGCCGATGAAGCGAATGCGCGATGGCGCGAATCAATGGCACAGCGCAATTATTTCTGCCAGCGAAGGGGCTGCACAGGAGTGTCGCGCACTGGTGCGGGAAGGCCACAATGCCGTCCTATCCCAGAACTTGCCGCAGCGCCGAACGAAGGGCCTGAACATCCTCGGCCTGAAGCGCTCCCAGCTTCCGCAGGATCAGCCGCTGCTCGATCGTGGCCAGGACGGGTTTGATCAGAGACGCCTTCGGCAGTCCTGCGCCTTGCCAGTCGCTGATCAACACTTCACCATGAGCCCCGGCCGGCCGAAGAATCTGACTCGTAACGGCCATGACGATCACGTCCGACCGTCGCTGATGATACGCATCCGCGCTGACGACGACGGCCGGTCGCTTCTTCGAGGCAGTGTGATCAGTAAACGGAAATGGGACGAGAACGATATCGCCGAAGCTATAGGCGGTCGTATTCGGCATCGTCGGAGTTGTCCCACACGGCGCGGAACGCTTCCTCGGACAGACGCGCGGCGACCTGGGTGAAATACTGGCCTTGATCCCGAACCGTCAGGAAGTCGACGAAGTCTTCTACCTCCGCCACACGTTCGGGCGGAAGGTTTCGAATCTTCTGAATCAGAGTGTCTTCAGCCATGACGGTACTCAGGCACTATTGTAGCGCCAGGCGACGTCGGAGCCAGCGTCGATATACGGCCCTGCCGGCGCCACGCTCGAGACGGGCCTCGAGATCCGCGTGCCGCTCTTCATCAAGGAGGGCGAGAAGGTGAAGGTGCACTCCGAGACGCGGGAGTTTGCCGGCAGGGTGTGAGCAGCCCCAGGGCGAGCGCCACGGCTCGCAACTACCGCATCACGCCGACGCGCAGCGGCGACCAGGCCATCCCGTCAGGCGTCGGGGTGATCGCCAGGACCTCGGGCTCGGCTGTGCCGAACGCGCGCAGGTTGTACATGCGGATCGAGCCGGTCACGTCCGGATCGCTCACGAACGCAACGTCCCCACGGATCAGCACGCCGAAGTTCCCGTCCCGAGGCGTGCCGTCGCTCAACGGCACCTCCGCCAGCATTTTGCGGGCCTTCGCATCGAACAGACGCAGGTACTGCGGGACGATGCGGCCGGCGCCGCCGTTCGGGACCACCGCCATCCCGTTGGCGCCAATCTCGACGCGGCCGGCCGCGAGCCGCGACGGCAGCGTCGCGACAATCGCGAGCGACGCGGTATCGACGACCGAGATCGTCTCCTCGTGGCGATTGACGACCCACACCTCGCGCCCATCGGGCGAGACCGCCATCCCTTCGGCGCCGCGGCCCGTACGGATGACGAGGGGCGGCCGATTCTCATTGAGAAAGATCACGGACAGCGTGCCCTCGGCGCCGCGGCTGGTGACGTAGGCGCGCGCGGCATCGGGACTGAGCCGCACCATGTGCCCTTCCCGCCCGCCGGTGGGCAGCGTCCGCACCACCTTCATCGCGTCGAGATCGATCACCGCGATCCGATCCGCGCTCTGCATCGTCGCCACGGCGTGGCGTCCGTCCGGATGAAACACCACCGAGTGGGGCCGCGAGTTCGGACCGAGATCGAGCCGCCCGACAATGCGTGCCTCCGGAATGTTGATGAGCACGACGTGCTGCCCGTGCCGGTTCTCCGGGCCGTACTCCGTCGTCAGCGCGCGACGGCCGTCCGGCGACACCGCCACTTCGTGGGGAATAATCGGACCGATGGGCAGACGCGCGATCTCGACCTTGGTCGGAAAATCGAAGAGCGAGATGCTGCCTCCCGTGCGGTTCACGACGAGGAGCGTACCCTCCTGCGCAATTGCGCCAACAGCCAGCGCAAGCGCGAACACCGCCCCGAAGAGCACAGATATCGCCGTACGGCCCATCACGGAAAGAGCGCCGTTACTTCGGCGGTGTCACGCCGCTGAACCACTTGTAGCCCAGCGAGCGGACGCCCGCGACGGTCGGCCCGTTTCCCTCGAAGCACGCCCGCTCCCACATTTCCTTCTCATACGGGTCCTTCTCGATCGCGGGCAGACTCGATGCGATGCTCACGCCTCTCGGGCCACGCGGACCGGTGCCCGGGCGCCGCTTCGGGATGTTCATCGTCCACGGCCGCGTATAGATCGTGGGGTCCTCGATGGTCACCGCGTAGTCGATCGTGTTCGCGTCGACCAGCCGCCAGCGCTCGATCATCCGCGTGTTCTCGCTGTAGAACATGCCGGTGCTGTCGAACCACCCCTTGCCGTTGAGGCTCGTCACCTCGACGACGAGCGTGTCGCCCTCCCAGCGGCCGCGCGAGACCCCCAGCCAGAACTTGCCGTTCCGGCTGAGCGCCGAGCGGCCGTCGGTCGGAATCACACGATACGTGTCGTCGCTCAGCATGATCACGGAGCCGGGGCGCTGCACGATCTCCTGCTCGTCGAACGAGAAGACCGGCATGTAGAACAGACAGAACGATCCCGGCGAGACGTGCAGACGTCCGCCGGTCTCACCCGGCCATCCGCGAGCCAGGCCCCGTAGTATTTCCATGCGCTTCTGGAGCGCCCACGGCGTGTAGGGAACCTTCCCGTCGGGCGGATCGGAGACGAAGCTCTCCTGCGCGGGCGTCGTCCGGTCGACGTACTCGTGGTCCTCGAGATAGCTGTTGTTGTCGCCGCCGGCGCCGGTCCAGTGTCCCTGGAGGTCGGGCACGCCGTCGGGCGTCCGCGGCGGCGTGTACGGCGGAAGCTGCTTCTTCGCCACCTGCCACGTCGTCGCCATCGGCAGCTTCGGCGTGTCCCTCGCCCAGACGGCCTGTCCCGACGCGGGCTGCTGCGCGAGCAGCAGCACCGATACCGCGACCGCCGTGATTACGGAGAGAAGACGACGGCTCACGTCACACCTCGCTTTCGCGCCCGTTAGCGCTTCTCGAAGAAGGTCGAGTTCGGATTATTCCACTCCTGCTCGAGGAGGTCCGCATTGCACTGGTATTCGAACAGCTCCGCGTTCCGCTCCTGCCGCCGATAGAGCGGCATGCTGATCTTCCACGGCCGCGTGAACACCTTGGGGTCCTCGATGGTGACCTCGTAGAGCAGGTGATCGGGACCGGTCGGCGTGTAGCGCTCGACGACGTGCAGATCGGCGCTGTGGAAGTTTCCGGCGCGATCGAACCAGGTCTGGTCGTTGAAATGGATCACGTCCACCACGAGCGTGTTCCCCTCGAAGCGGCCGCGCGAGTCCCCCATCCACCATTCAATCGGCCCCTCCGGATGCGGGTTGCCGTTCATGTAGATGTAGCGGACGGCGTGCAGATACTCGTAGAGGATCGACACTTTGTCGGCCTGCTGCACGATCTGAAACGGATACGGCATGTACGTCATCCGCGGCACGCCCGGGACGAGGCACTTCGCCTCGGGGTCGAGCTTCGCGCGATTGGCGAAGTTCTCCTGCTTCTTCTTGAGCGCCGCCGGCTGGTACGGGATCGCGCCGCCTTCCACCACGCCGCGCCCCGCGGGGACGCCGAGGCTCGCACCGTGATCCTCGAGATCCCACGCGGCCGTGTTGAGCACCTGCCACACGCCCTGCAGGTCGGGCTGCCCCTCCCGCGTGCGCGGCGGCGTGTAGGACGTCGCCGCGGTCTGCCCCACGCCGGGCGCCGGCATGAGCATGCCGATCGCCCCCACGCAAACCGTTATCCGCACCAACCAGCGCATCACAGGAGCACCTCTATTGCAGCGTCGCCAGGATGATGCAGCCCGGTCCGGAGTCGGGGCCCATCGCCCAGCGGGTCTCGATCTCGAGCGTCTTCAGGTTGACGACGACGACGCTGTGGTCGTCGCGGAGGCCGACGTAGGCGCGCGAGCCGTCGGGCATCACGAAGATGCCGCCGTCGCCGCTGTCGCCCGGCGCCACCTGGAGCCGCTTGATCTCCTTGCGCGATTTCCCGTCCAGGATCACGAGCGTGCCGGTGCCGCCGTCGACGATGAGCACCTTGCCGTCGGGCGTGAACTTCAGGCGGTTCGCGTCAGTGAGCTTCAGGTTCATCGTGTGGACGACCTTCCGGCTGGCGGTGTCGATGATGCTGACGCCGCCGTCGCCGCGCGTGGCGGTCCACAGCTCGCGGCCGTCGGGCGAGAGGTCGAGGCCCTCGGGCGTCTTCCCGGGCACCGGGATCGCCGTCACCTTGAACTTGGGCGGGCCGCCCATGACACCGTCGATCACCGACACGCTGTTCGACCCGCGGTTCGGCACCCACATCGTCTGCTGGTCC
>CAZGLC010000073.1:0-18908 GCA_964526235.1 uncultured Bifidobacteriaceae bacterium | reverse complement strand
ATTGCCTTTGAAATCAGGCATGTCTTAAAGGTGGGTACTATGCCGACACGCTCCGAAACACGTGCGGGCTGACCCGTTTGGTGAGCCCCACTCGGCGCACCGCCTCCGCAACCTCCTTTTGGATCACGGACTCGTGCAGATGAAAGCGGGAGGGCGGCCCCCACCGCGGATCGCGGCAGATCCGCGCGGCGGGAAAGACAAACTGCCAGGCCC
The DNA here is from genome assembly GCA_964526235.1 of uncultured Bifidobacteriaceae bacterium. GTDB lineage: Bacteria > Acidobacteriota > Vicinamibacteria > Vicinamibacterales > UBA2999 > MELF01. The sequence goes on along the minus strand of CAZGLC010000073.1, from coordinate 18,695 downwards.
AGTCCGTTGAAGCGTTCGGATACTTGCGATCGAGGGCGAACGGCAACACCGCGCGTCCCAGTCCTCGCGCCAGATCGCGCTCGTGCTGACGCTTTACCTCCTCTATGTGCACTCGCAGCCGATCCCTGACCGCCACCGGGAGCATCGTCCGGACGTCCTTCTGACCCTTGCCCCGGCGCACGACAATCTGATGCCGGTCGAAGTCGATGTCCTTGACGCGGAGCCCGAGGCAATCCTGGATTCTGAGCCCAGCCCCGTACAGGATGACGACGATGATCCAGATCGTGCCCGTCAACTGCTTCAGGACGCTGCTGACTTCGTCGCGGCCGAGCACAACCGGCACCCGGACCGGTAGCCGGGCGCGCGGCACCTCGTCGAGCCGGCCTACTTCAAGGCCGAGCACGACTTTGTAGAGAAACACGACCGCGCTCAGCGCCTGGTTCTGGGTCGACGCGCCGACCCGGCGATCGACCGCGAGCCATGTGAGAAATCGCGAGATCTCGGCCGCGCCCATCTGTGCGGGGTGGGTCTTGTGATGGAAGACGATGAAACGCCGAATCCAGGCGACGTAGGCCTCTTCAGTTCGGCGGCTGTAGTGACGGGTGCGGACGGCGTCACGCACACGATCCAACAGCTTCGGGGGAGGCGTCATGCGCGCGGATGTGCGAATCCCGTGCCAGCGAAATCTCCGCGCCAACGACATCTCGCACGCCTGGCCGTTGCAATTACTGCCATCTCGCGCCGGGCCGCCCGCGGCAAAAACGTCCACCTCCCCGACGCGGTCGCCACGTCGACGCGCCTGCCGTCCGAGAACCCGTCTGGCAGGTGAGCTAAACTGCCACGTCGCCGCGCGCGGCGAAGAGAGGTGTGGGATGCCGCTGTTTCTGTGTCGCTGGCCGAACGGCGATTGTTCGGTCGTCTGGGCCCGAAACACGGAGGACGCGATCGTGGAGCTCGATCAGGTGGGGAACGCCGAAGGCTGCCCGATCGTACAACTTCGTACGTTTCAGGCTCACTTGGTCCTCACCAACCACGGTGAGCTGGCGCTTGAAGCACTCGGAGACGGTACGGGACAGCACATTGTCTCGTCCGTGTATCCGTTGCTCCATACGGCCCTGTCGGACGCGTACGGCGACGGAGTGTACGACAGCTATGAGTCGCTTCCTCCAGATCGTCGGGCGACGATCGCGCACGCCATCGAGAAAGAGCGCGGTCGCATCGCGCGGGATTCGACTCAGACGTCGGCGCCGTTGACCGAGGTCGGGCGTCACATCAAGCAACAGACTGACGCCCCGACCGTCCTCATCGACCGAATCGTCCGCCGGCACACGACGAAGGCGCTCAAGAAGTTCAAGGGCCCCAGCAAGCCAAGCTGATTTCGACCCACGCATCGTACGGGACCGTCGTCCGCTCGTCCTGCCAGAAGACCGCGCGCCAGAAGACGCCGGCCACGAAGGACCGGTCGGGCCGGGCGGCGACTCAGGGTCCTGCGCGCCACGTTGCAATCCGTGTTATGCGTTAGTCGTGTTCGACATTCAGGATGAGATCGCCAAAGCCATCGTCGGCGCGCTGAAGGTGAAGCTGTTCGGCGACGCGGATGCCGCGCTCGTGAAGCGAGGCACCGACAACATCGAGGCCTATCACCTGTGCCTCAAGGCCCGGTACCACTGGCACAAGTGGACGAACGAAGGCTTCCGCAGGGCAGCAGAGCTCTTTCAGCAGGCGCTCGAAATCGACCCGCAGTACCCGCCCGCCATCTTCGGGCTCGCAGACTCGCATGGCGCGAGCGCGGGTGTGGGCGTGGAACCCGATCCCGCCGTGTGCGCGTCGATGTTTGAAAGGCCATCCGGCTCGACCCCGAGTTCGCCAAGGCGCACGCCATCCTCGGGATCTGTCAGGCACTCTGGCTGTGGCGCTGGTCCGAAGGCCAGCAGCGGATCGAGACGGCCATGCGGATGGATCCCAGGCATCCGCATATTTGTCAGGTGTATTCGCTCTGCCTGGCCATGCAGAACCGCTTCGAAGAAGCCATCGCGGCACGAAAGCGCGCCGTGGAGCTCGATCCCTGGATGCCCTTCTGGAACTCGATGCTCGCGTGCATCTACATGTGCAGCCGGCGGCACCATGACGCCGTCGCACAGGCTGGAGCCACGCTCGATCTGGTCCCGAATTTCTGGTGGGCGCGCGTGTGGGGCGGCTTGAGCCTGGCGGCGCTCGGACGTCTGACGGAGGCCCGCGCGGCGCTGGAGCAGGCCGTGGCGGAGTCACACGGAATGCCCTATGCCATCGGCTGGCTCGGATTCGTGCTCGCGAGGGCGGGGCTGCGAGACGCCGCTGACGCACAACTCCACGTGCTGCTCGATCGCGCTCGACGACCTGCGGTCCGATCCGCGGTTCGCCGACCTCCACCGCCGCGTGTTCGGAACCTAGAACGTTCTGCGTTCCGAGTTCCGTGTTCCGGGTTCGTGTTCCAAGCACCCCGAACCCCGGAACATGGAACCCGAACGTCGAACACGAACGCGGAACCCGGAACGGAGAACGCGGAACCGGTCTGTGAGTGCTCCCGTATACTGAAACCGTGAACGCCGACCCCGCAGGCGCGGCGCCCGAGGCGGCCGACCCCATGCGCGAGTGGATGGCCGACTTCGAGGCGGCCGCGCGCCGTCCGCTGGCGCTTCGTTTTCGGTACGCCTTCATCCACACCTACAAGCCGGTGCTCGATGATGCCGGCTATCGGTCCTTCGACACGATGGAGGCGTATCGACGCTGGTGCGAGGCGAACCTGCCGGCGTGGCTCGGCTATGGGCGCGTTTGAGTATCGGCAGGCCGAGGAGGTCCGGGACGCGCTCGCCCGGCACGGCGTCCGCTACCTCTTCATCGGGAAGTCCGGGGCGATCCTGCTTGGTTTCCCCGATACCACCCAGGACGCCGACCTGTTCGTCGACAAGGCGCCCGCGAACGCCCGCGCGCTGGTCCAGGCGCTGCGGGCGCTGGGCTTCGGCCTGACCGACCGCGAGGCCGAGGAGATCGAGCGGGGCAAGGACTTCGTCCAGCTGCGGAACGGCCCCTTCGATCTCGACCTGGTCTTCGCTCCCGACGGTATCGAGCGCTTCGAGGATGCGTGGCGCCGCCGCGTGATCGTCGAGGGATTTCCGGTCTGCGACATCGACGACATCATCGCCAGCAAGGAAGCCGCGCGGCGCACGAAGGACCTCGAGTCGCTCCCGCGGCTGCGCGCGTTCAGGGAGTATTGGCGGAGCCGGCGGGACGAGACGAAACGGGACACATAGAACGACGAATCGCTATTTCGGCAGCCGCTCTGGCATCTCCGCGATCACGTACGCCATCACCGTAATCGCCGCCGCCGCCTTCGAGACTTCCTCGGGCGCGATGCGCTCGACCGTGTCGGCGGGGGTGTGATGGATCGCGAAGTAGCGGCTCGGGTTCCCCAGATACGCCATCATCGGCGCGTTGCCGGCCTGCGCGATCGGGCCGATGTCGGCGCCGCCGCCGCCCGCCACGATCTCGCTCATGCCGAGCGGGGCGAGCAGCGTGCCGATGTCGCGGACGATGTTGCGCGCCGCCGCGCTCCCAGAGAAGCCGAGGCTCGCGGGCTCGAAGACGCCCGAATCGGCCTCGAGCGCGAAGACGTGATTGCTCGCGTGCGCCGCGTGCTTCGCGGCGTAGGCGGTGGCGCCCCGCAGCCCGTTCTCCTCATTGGTGAAGAGCACGATGCGGACGGTCCGCCGCGGCCGGATCCCGAGCTTCATCATCAGCCGTGCCGCTTCCCACGTGATGATGCACCCGACGGCATCGTCGGAGGCGCCGGTGCCGACGTCCCAGGAATCGTAATGGCAGCCGAGCAGCACGATCTCCTCCGGCCGCTCGCGCCCGCGCAGCTCGCCGACGACGTTCGCCGACTCGACGTCGGGCTCGCTGCGGCTTTCCATCGTCAGGCGCAGGCGGACGCGCACGCCGCGCGCGCTCAGCCGCGCGATGCGATCGGCGTCTTCGGCCGAAATCGACGCCGCCGGAATGGGTGCAATGCCCTGCCCGTACTGCACGCTCCCGGTATGCGGCGTCCGCAGCCCGGTCGGGCCGACGGCCCGCACGAGCGCCGCCACGGCGCCGAGCTGCGACGCGGCCCTGGCGCCGCCTGTGCGGTACGCCACGGTATCGCTGTAGGTGGTAAACGGCGCATTGAAGAGGACGATCCGCCCGCGGATGTCGGCGGCGCGCGAGCGCAGCTCCTCGAACGCACCCACGACGACGACCTCCGCCTCGGTGCCGCCCGGCGGCGTGGCGATCGATCCGCCGAGGCCGAGCATCGCGATCGTGTGCTTCGGGGGAAACGTGATTTCGGCGCTCTCGTGCCCGCGCACCCAGCGCGGCACCATGACCGGCTCGGCGCGCACATTCTCGAGCCCGTCGCGGCGCATCGTCTCGACGGCCCAGGCGATGGCGCGATCGAGATTCTCGGACCCGCTCAGGCGATGGCCGAACATGTCGGTCAGATCGGCGAGGCGGCGCCACGCGAACTGATCGCCGGTGGCGGTCTGCGTCAGCCGCGCGGCGATGTCGCGATAGGGCTCCAGCCACGCGGGACGCGCCGGTACCTGCGTCTCGACGATCGTCGCCAGCCACACACAGGCGCACGCGGCGACCAACACGGTTCGTACGACACGCGGCATCGCCGTCACTCTCGCGCAGCTTCGCAGTGGAGAACGCAGACGGGTCGTGAACCCGCCGAGGAGGCCGGGTCCTTGCGGACCCGGCCCACGGGCTGTCGCACCGAAACTAGTTGCTGGACGACGTCGTGACCGCGCGCACCGGACGGATCGGCGGCGTGATCAGCCGGCCCCGCTCCGACGCCGGCAGGTTCGGCCGCGGGCGGAACTTCTGCGGCCGCCCGACGTGGACGTCAGCCGTGTACAGGCTCCCCTCGCTGTCCACATGGAACTGGTGCACGCCCCAGAATCCCCCCGGGATCGTGCCGAAGGTGCCCCATGCCTCGAGGAGACGGCCGTTGAGGTCGTACTTCGTGAACTTCTGCGTCTGGCCCGACGCCGACCAGAGGAACCCGTCGTCGGTCAGCAGCAGCGAGTACGGCAGCGGGACGCCGGTCCACGCGTCGAGGAACTTGCCGTTCTCGTCGAACACCTGGATGCGGTGGTTGGCGCGGTCGCTGACGTACAGGCGGCGCTGCTTGTCGGCCACGATCGCGTGCACGGTGTTCATGTAGTTCGGCCGCGTCTCGTTGGGCGGGTTGCCGCGCATGCCCCACGAGGTGACGTACTTGCCGTCGCGCGTGAACTTCACGACGCGCGTGTTGATGTAGCCGTCGCTGATGAAGAAGCTGCCGTCAGGCAGGAACGCGATGTCGGTCGGCCGCGCGAAGTGCGACTCGTCGTTGCCCTGCACCCCCGGGGTGCCGATGGTCTGTACGAGCTTGCCGTCGCGGGTGAACTTGTAAATGGCGTGCATGCCGTCGTCCACGATCCAGTAGTGCCGCTCTGGATCGTAGGGGCTCACCAGGACGCGGTGCGGGCGCCGGAACATCTTGTTGTGCTGCTCCCACGACTCGATCAGCCGCCCGTTCCGGTCGACGAAGTTGACGATGTGATCCCACCGCGGGTGGCGGGCCGGATCCTTCTGCGACAGGTCGTAGCCCGAGGCGTTGCGCTCGGGAACCAGATCACCGGGCTCCTTCAGCTCCGGCAGGCAGCCGCGCGAGAAGATGAGCACGCGGTCGGGCGACTCGGCCCAGATGCCCGACGTCGAGCCGATCACGTGGCCCGGTCCGCACCAGTTCTGCGGCCAGCCGGCCACCAGCTCGTACGGCCCGGTGATGTCGCCCCCGCCCTTCGGGGAGTTCTGGGCGTAGCCGACGACCGCGAGCACAACAATTAATGCCGCCACAGCGGCGCTCAGTTTTTTCATAGCAGAAAAGCCCTCCTCGGCAATCGGGGAATTCTACCTCAGCGCGCCCAAAAGCGCGCTGCCGATCTCGGGGCGCGCAACCCCCGATCTCAGTGCGTGTTCAGGAAAATACCACGGGCGGGTCGGGACCGACCGTGAGCGGCGCGCCGGTGGCCCGCCGCACCGCGTCAATGGTGGTATCGGCCGCGATTTCGGAGAGCAGCAGCCCGTGCGGGGTGATGTCGACAACCGCCAGCTCGGTCACAATCCGGTGGACGACCCGGGTCCCGGTCAGCGGCAGCGTGCACCGCTCGACGATCTTCGGCTCGCCGCCTCGCGTCGTATGCTCCATCGCCACGATGACCCGGCGGGCGCCCGCCACCAGGTCCATGGCGCCCCCCATTCCGCGCACGATGGTCCCTGGAATCATCCAGTTCGCCAGGTTTCCCTCCCGATCGACCTGCAGCCCCCCCAGCACCGTCACGTCGATGTGCCCGCCGCGCACCATGGCGAATGACGCCGCGCCGTCGAAATAGGCGGCGCCGGGCAGCTCGGCCACGGTTTCCTTGCCGGCATTAATCAGATCGGCGTCGACGTCGGCGTCGAGCGGATACGGACCGACGCCGAGCATTCCGTTCTCCGAGTGAAAGACGACGTCGATGCCCTCCGGGATGTAGTTGGCGACGAGCGTCGGCAGGCCGATGCCGAGGTTCACGTAATCGCCGTCGCGCAGCTCGCGCGCCACACGGCGCACGATGCGCTCGCGCTTCTCGGCCGGCGTCATGCGGCGGACGCGCGCGACCGGGTCGTGCGGCGCTCGATGCGCTTCTCGTACGCGCGTCCCTCGAAGATGTGTGTCACGTAAATGCCCGGCGTCACGACGGTATCGGGGTCGATCGCACCGGGCTCGACGAGCTGCTCCACTTCGGCGATCGTGACCTCCGCCGCCGTGGCCATCACCGGATTGAAGTTTCGGGCGGTCTTCCGGTACACGAGGTTGCCGAGGCGATCGCCGCGAAATGCCTTGACGAAAGCGAAGTCGGCGCGGAGCGGGAGCTCGAGCAGATACGCGCGGCCGTCGATGACACGCGTCTCTGTGTCTTCCGCGACGATGGTGCCGACGCCGGTCGGCGTGTAGAACCCGCCGATGCCTGCTCCGCCCGCGCGGATGCGCTCGCAGAACGTCCCCTGCGGCACGAGCTCGGCCTCGAGCTCGCCGTTCTCGATCTGCCGCTCGAACTCGGCGTTCTCGCCGACGTAGGTCGCAACGATCTTCGCGATCTGCTTCGCGGCCAGCAGCAGTCCGACGCCGAAGCCGTCGATGCCGGCGTTGTTGCTGATGATCGTCAGCCGGCGCGTGCCTCGCGCGTGGAGCGCGCGAATGAGGTTTTCCGGGATGCCGCAGAGCCCGAAACCGCCGACCATGATGCTGGCGCCGTCGGGGATGGCGGCCACCGCCTCCTCCGCGCCCGAGAGCACTTTGTTCATCAAGTCGTCCATCATAGCCCGAAGCCCAAAGCCCAAGACCTGAAGCCCGACAGCATATAATCCGCGCGTGCGCACGTCGGGTCTCATCGCGGCCGCACTGCTCTCGCTCGGTGGCGGATGGGCAGACGCACAGAGCGCGGCGGATGCGCCGCTGCGCGTGCTCTCCTCGAATGGCATTCGCGCAGCCCTCGAGGGCCTGCTGCCCGACGCAGAGCGCGCGGTCGGACGCCGCATCGCCGTTCGGTTCTCATCCTCAGCGGCGCTGAAGCAATCGATCGATCGGGGCGAGGCGTTCGATCTGGCGATCCTGACGCCCGAGCTGGTCGACGGCCTGATTCGCGACGGGACGCTGCGCGCCGGGTCACGGAAAACTCTCGCGTCGATCGATCTGGCGGTCGGCGTCCGCGCCGGTGCGCCGCGATCCGACATCAGCACGCCGGATGCGATCAGGCGGCGCCTGCTGGCCGCGCGTTCGCTCACCTGGACCGACGGGGGCGCCGCGAGCGCCGCGAACTTCGCGATGCTCGAGGCGCTCGGCATCCGCGACCAGCTCGCCACCCGCATCGTCCTGCAGCGCGTCCCCGGTGTCGCCTCGGAAACCGTCGCCCGCGGCGAACACGAGCTCGTGCTCTTGCCGCTGAGCGAGATCCAGGGCGTGCCGGGTGTGGCGGTGCTGGGGCTCCTTCCCGCCCCGTTCCAGAGGCCGGTCGTCATGACCGCCGGCATTGCTGCGCGGGCGCATGCGCCCGACGCGGCCGCGAATCTCGTCGCGTACCTGACGAGCGCGGCCGCCGCCCGCGCGCTCGAAGCGGCCGGCATGAAGCCCGCCCGTTGACTGCGCTCGACGAGCAGGTCCGCCGCAGGTATTTCGTCCGCGCCGTCGTTGCCTCCACGGTCGGCACGACCGTCGAGTGGTACGACTTCTACCTGTACGGCGCCGCCGCGGCGCTGATCTTTCCGCGGCTGTTCTTCTCGAACCTCGACCCCGCGCTCGGCAGCATCCTCTCCTACGCCACCTTCTTCGCCGGCTTCGCCGCGCGCCCGTTCGGCGCCGCGATCTTCGGCCACTGGGGCGACCGCATCGGCCGCAAGGCGCTGCTCGTGGTCACGATGCTGCTGATGGGCGTGTCGACGACGATCGTCGGCCTGCTGCCCACCTACGAGAGCATCGGCCTCTGGGGCGCCGTGCTGCTCACCGTGCTGCGCGCGATGCAGGGCATTGCCGTCGGCGGCGAGTGGAGCGGCTCGGTGCTCATGGCCGGCGAGTGGGCCAAGCCGGGGCGCCGCGGCTTCGCGACCAGCTTCGCGCAGATGGGGTCGCCGCTCGGCGCGATCATGGCCAACGGCGCGCTCTCGATCATGAGCGCCTCGGTCGACGAGGCGGCGTTCTTCGAGTGGGGCTGGCGCGTGCCGTTTCTCGCAAGCATCGCGCTGATCGCCATCGGCCTGTGGGTGCGCCTGGGCACGCTCGAATCGCCCGTGTTCACGGCGATCAAGGAGGAGAAGAAGATCCTCCGCGCGCCGATCGTCGAGGTGTTGAAGACGAACCGGCGCGAGGTGTTGCTGACGATGCTGCTGCGGACCGGGCAGCTGGCGCCGTTCTACATCACCACGACGTACATCCTCACGTACGGCACGCAGGTGCTCGGCATGGCCCGCGGCGACCTGCTCGATGCCGTGTCGATTCGCGCCGTCGGGTCACTCGCCGTGCTGCCGCTCGCCGGCCACCTGTCGGATCGCTTTGGACGAACACGTGTGATCGGGATCGGCTGCATCGGCACCGGCCTGTGGGTCTTCGTCCTCTTCGCGCTGGTGAACACCCGGTCGGTGCCGCTCGTGATTCTCGGCTTGTTCGTCGACGGGATCCTGCAGGACCTGCAGTACGGCCCGCAGGCGGCGATCATCTCGGAGAATTTCCCGGCATCGCGCCGCTATACCGGCTCAGGGCTCGGCTACCATCTGGCCGCGATTACCGCCGGCGGCCCCGCGCCTGCGGTGTCGGCGTATCTCTTTCTCACGTTTCAAACGTCAACGGCCATTGCGACGTATGCGTTCGTGACGACGCTGGTGAGCCTCGCGACGCTGCCGTTTCTCAAGGACCAGGCCGGATCGCTCGATCGCGTGTAGTACGTAGGGCGGGTCTGCTCAGCGAAGGAAACGGCAGACCCGCCGCGCGGTAGGAAGCGGCAGACCCGCCGGGCGGCGTCGCCGGGGCTGCTGCTGCATTCATCCGCAGCCCCGGCCTACGTACCTACGTACGTTCGACAATCATCGCGATCCCCTGCCCCACGCCGATGCACATCGTCGCGAGCCCGTAGCGCGCCTGTCGCCGGGCCAGCGCATGGACGAGCGTGGTGAGCGTGCGTGACCCCGACGAGCCGAGCGCGTGGCCGAGCGCGATGGCGCCGCCATGGACGTTCACACGCGCGGGGTCGAGCTCCAGCTCCCGGATGCAGGCGATCGCCTGCGCCGCGAACGCCTCGTTCAGCTCGACCAGATCCATCTGGTCGATCGTGAGCCCGGCGCGCGCGAGCGCCTTGCGTACGGCCGGCACCGGCCCGAGACCCATGCAGGACGGATCGATGCCGGCGACCGCCGTCGTGAGGACGCGCGCGAGCGGCCGCGCACCTGACACTCCGCCGGCGGCGACGACGAGTGCGGACGCGCCGTCGTTGATGCCGCTCGAGTTGCCAGCCGTGACGGTCCCCTGTGCGTCGAACGCGGGCGTCAGCGAACCGAGCTTCTCCTGTGACGTGTCAGGCCGCGGATGCTCGTCGGCCGCCACACCGTCGACCGGCACGATTTCGTCGGCGAATATGCCGTCATGCAACGCCGCCGCGGCCCGGCGCTGGCTCTCGAGTGCAAACGCGTCCTGCTCCTCGCGCGTGATGCCGTAGCGCCGCGCCACGACCTCCGCCGTCATGCCGAGCGAGATCGTCCACGCCTTCGGCATGCGCGGGTTGACGAACCGCCAGCCAACCGTCGTATCGGCCACCGCGGGCGTCTCGCGGCTCCACGGCGCCGGCGGCTTCAGCATCACGTACGGGGCCCGCGTCATGCTCTCGACTCCGCCGGCGACGAACGCCTCTCCCTCCCCGGCTTTGATCGCCTGCGCGGCGCTGGCCACCGCCTGCAGCCCGGACCCGCAGAGCCGGTTGACCGTCTGCCCGGGCACCTCCACCGGCAATCCCGCCAGCAGCACCGCCATCCGCGCGACGTTGCGGTTGTCCTCGCCCGCCTGGTTCGTACACCCGAGAATCACGTCGTCAATGCGGGCCGGATCGACGCCGGCGCGCTCGATCGCCGCGCGGACGACGAGCGCGGCGAGGTCGTCGGCGCGCACGCCCGCGAGCGCGCCGCCGGCGCGGCCGACCGGCGTACGCACTGCCGACACAATCACGGCATCCTTCACAGCAGAGATCCTATACTGTGCTCCTATGGCCGTCTTCATCGATCGCCGGACGCTGCTTCGCACCTTCGCCACCATTCCGGCGATGCTGCCGCTCCGAGCATCGGCAACGGCACACCCCTCGACGAGCGCTCGGGGCGCCGTGAGCGAAGTCGAAGGGCAGACGCGGACGGGCACGGGCGCTGCGCCATTCACGCGCGTCCCGCTCGCGCGCGGGATTATTCCGCACGCCGGCGGCACGGCGATGGAGCTCTATCACAAGCATCCGCACGATCCGCGCGAGGAAGTCGTGCAGCCCGAGGACATCCGGCTGCAGACGCGCCTCACGCTGCGCAACCACAAGGAGATCCTCGACTGGCTGGGGCTCGGCTGGCGCAACGTCGTCAAGGTGACGCGGTACCAGACACGCATGGAGGAGTCGCCCGCGATCGAAGCGGTGTTCCGCAGCTATTTCGGCGACTGGCGGCCGCCGCAGACGATTCACCAGGTGAGCGGGCTGTCGTCGCCGCAGGCGCGGCTGGAGATCGAGATGTGGGTCGACCCGCGCGGCAGCCGCCAGGCAAAGGGTCTGCGCCCGGTCGTGCCGCGGCCCGAGGTCGCCGATCGCCAGGCGTTCTCGCTCGCCATCGAAATCGGCCCCGACATGGACCTCGTCTTCTTCTCCGGTCTGACGGCGTATCCGCCCGACGTCGATCCGTGGACTCCCGGATCGTTCACCGTTCCAGGCGATCCCGCGGAACGGGGCCGCGTCGCCACCGAGCACCTCGACCGGCTGCTGAAGGCCGCAGGCAGCACGTGGCAGCAGATCGTGTTCAACGTCAACTGGAACGCGCCGGCGGGCGGCGCCATGAATGTCAACGCGCAATACGGCGAGTCGTGGCGGCCGTGCAGCACGATGCTGCGCGTCGCCGATACCGGCGTCCCCGGGGCGGGCGTCCTCTACCAGATCACCGCGGCCGCCCCGCACGTCCCGATCACGACGAAGGGCGCCGTGCCCGGCATCGAGCCGATTCTGCTCCGGCAGGGCGTCGCCCTGCGGGAACTGCCGCAGGCGCCGGCGATCCGCGTCACGCGCGACGCCGACCTCGTCTACTTCCCCGCCGTCACGGCGTATCCGCCGGCCGTCGACCCGTGGAACCCCGGGAGCTACCGGCTGCCGGACGACCTGGCTGCGCAGGACAAGCTGATCGCCGCCAACATCGACCGGATGCTGCAGGCGGCCGGCCTGACCTGGCGGCACATCGTCGTCATGAACCGCACGGGGGAGGTGCGCGGGGCGCGCTGGATGGAAGACCGCTTCGGCGACTGGCGCCCGTGCCGGACGACGCGCGCCGCGCCGACGGGCATCCCGGGCGCCCGGCTGCTGGTGGAGATCACGGCGGTTGCTACTCGGCTATAATTTGCCGATCTTTCCAGACAATTCATGTCCCTGGCGCGCGGCACGCTCCTCGGCGCGTATGAGGTGGTCGCCCTTCTGGGAACGGGCGGCATGGGGGAGGTCTATCGCGCACGCGATCCGCGCCTCGGCCGCGAGGTCGCGATCAAGGTTCTCCCTGCCGGCGTAGCGGATGATCCCGACCGGCTCCAGCGCTTCGAGCAGGAGGCGCGGGCCGCCGCCGCCCTCAATCACCCGAACATCCTCGCGGTGCACGACGTCGGCCGGCACAAGGGCGCGCCGTACATCGTGTCGGAACTGCTCGACGGCGAGACGCTCCGCGCGCGGCTGCAGGGCGGCCCGTTGCCCGTCCGCAAAGCGGTGGAGTATGCGGTCCAAATCGCCCACGGGCTCGCAGCCGCGCACGAGAAGGGCATCGTCCATCGCGATCTGAAGCCGGAGAACCTCTTCGTCACCGGCGACGGGCGGATCAAGATCCTCGACTTCGGGCTCGCCAAGCTGACCGAGACCGAGCCGGCCGTGGCCGGCCCGAGTGTGCTGCCGACGACCTCGCCGCGGACGCTGCCCGGCGTGGTGCTCGGCACGCTGGGCTACATGGCGCCCGAGCAACTGCGCGGGCAGCGGGCCGACCACCGGGCGGACGTTTTCGCGTTTGGCGCGATTCTCTACGAGATGCTGTCGGGCGAGCGCGCGTTTCGGGGGCCGACGACGGCCGACACCATCAGCGCTATCCTCGACAAAGACCCGCCGGATTTGCCGGCGGCCGAGCGGCACATTCCCCCGGCGCTCGTGCGAATCGTCGATCGCTGTTTGGAAAAGGGGCCGACCGGGCGGTTCCAGACCGCCAGCGATCTCGCGTTCGCCTTGGAGGGATTGTCGGCGACATCGGAACAATCCGACGTGAGCGTGTCCGCCGCTGCTCGGCCGCGCCGATCGCGCGAGCGACTCGCGTGGGTAGTCACAGCGAGTCTCTTCGTCGCTATCGTCGCCGCGCTGGCGCTAGGTGCCCCCGCATACCTTCAGCGCGCGCCGGCGGACGTGCACGCGTATCGGTCGACGCTTCCCATGCCGGCCAACGCAGTCCTTTCGGACCCGATCGCCGCACGGCGTTTCGCGATGTCTCCGGACGGGCGGCGGCTCGCGTTTACCGCTGCTGGTCCAGATGGGCGAGCCATGCTGTGGGTGCGGCCGCTGGACGGGCTCACCGCCGAACCGCTCGCGGGCACCGAAGACGCCCTTGCGCCGTTCTGGTCGCCCGACAGCCGGTATATTGGCTTCTTCACTGGCACAGTCAGCCTGCCCACCGGATATACGGGAGGTGGGAGGCTTAAGAAGATTGGCGCCGCCGGTGACGCCCCTGTGACGCTTTGCGAGTTTTCTGGCACGCCGTCTGGCGCCAGCTGGAACCGGGATGATGTGATTCTGTTTTCCACGATAGCTTCGGCTGAGGGCGGCTTCCGTCGCGTATCAGCTTCGGGTGGCACGCCATCCGTCGTCACAACGCCCGACGAAGCAAGCGAGCAACGGGAATATTTTCTTCCTTCTTTCTTGCCGGATGGCGTGCATTTCTTGTATTCGGCTTACAGCCTCGCGACCCGGAACTTGCTTGGGATCTACGTCGCATCGATCGACTCGGGCGAACGGAAGCTACTTGTGCCAGGCGGACCCGTGCCCGCTGCAGCCGGGCTGACGTCTGCAAAGCATGCGCAGAGCTACCTGCTGTGGCAGCGCGGCGCGACGCTCATGGCACAGGCATTCGATCTCGCTCGCCTCGAACTGCTGGGCGAGGCGCTGCCCGTCGCCGAGCAGGTGCAGCCGGGTGCGTTCACCGTCTCGGATGCCGGCATCCTCGCCTATCAGGCCGGCTCCGAGGAAGTCCTGTCAGAGCTCGTGTGGTTTGACCGATCCGGCACACAGATCGACGTGCTCGGGGATCGGGCTGACTACGCCGATCTGGCGCTCTCCCCTGATGGCACTCGGGCGTCGGTGAGCATCCGCGATCCCGCGAGACGCACTCGCGACATCTGGCTCTATGATGCGCCGCGCGGCCTGCGGACGCGGCTTACATTCGATCCGTCGGACGACTTTGTACCGATCTGGTCCCTCGACGGCAGTCGGATCGTCTTCAACTCCGCTCGTGCTGGGCGACTCGACTTGTATCAGAAACCTTCCAGCGGGTCCGGTGCCGATGAAGTCTTCCTCGCGGCGGGCGATTTCGGCAAGTTTCCTTACGGGTGGAGTCCCGACGGACGGTTCTTCTTGTATGCCTCTGCGGCCGGCACTCCAGGTACGGGAAACGATCTGTACGCCTTGCCGTTGTTCGGCGACCGAAAGCCGTTCGCATTCCTGCAGACTCGCTTCAACGAGGCGTGGGCCCGATTCTCTCCGGACGGGCGGTGGGTCGCGTACAGGTCCGATGAGTCAGGCCGGGGTGAGGTGTACGTGACATCGTTCCCCACGTCCGCCGGCAAGTGGCAGATCTCGACGGGCGGGGGCAACCTCGCACGATGGCGGCGCGACGGTCATGAGATCTTCTACCTCGCCCCCGACAACAAGTTGATGGCGGCCCAAGTCAACGGCCAGGGGTCCGCGTTTGAAGTGGGCCCTGTACGCACACTCTTCCAGACGCGCGCGAAAACCGTCGACACCCGCTACGCGTACGATGTCTCAGCCGACGGCCAGCGGTTTCTGGTGATTACCCCTGTGGAGCAGACGACTTCAGCTCCCATCACCCTCGTTGTGAACTGGCCCGGGCTGCTGAGGGAATAGTCGCGTCGTACGGAACGTCCCGAACGATCCGAACGGTTTCAGAACGTCAGCCGGAATCCGAGCTGCGCGGTGCGGTTCTCGCCCAGGATCCGCTGGTTGTACTGCCGGCTCGCCTGGTTGCTGTCGAGCGTCCAGTTCGGCGCGTTGAACGCGTTGAACACTTCGGCGATGCCATCGATGGCCACGCGGCCGCCGAGCGGAATCCGCTGCTGCACGCGCAGGTCGACGCGCTGCCGCCGCGGCTGCGTGAAGCTGTTGCGCGCGATGACGGTGCCGTCGGGGCGCAGCCGCTGCCGGCGGAGCGCCTGGTTGCCGCCCCCGCCGCCAAGGCCGCGCAGGTCGCCGCCGTAGACGTGCTGCGCGCGCTCGCCGACGCCCAGGTAGTAGAGGCCGCTCACCTGGAAGCCGCGCCCCACCTGCCAGATCCCGTTGAAGACCGCCCGGTGGCGGAGATCGGTGGCGCCGAGCGTGAACTCGCCGCCGAGGTCCGGCGCCGTCGCGAACGACACCATCTGCAGCCCCGTGAACGGCCGCGACTCCGCGTCCCACAAGCCCGAGAGCGTGTAGGTGGCCGCCGCCTGCCAGCGGTTGCTCAGGCGCTTGGTCAACGACGTCTGCAGCGCGTGATAGCTCGACCGGCCGGTCCGCGCCGACATCGAGATCAGGCCGTAGAGCGGGAGCGCGCGGCGCGAGACGTCGGAGAACGGATAGTTGGCGCCCGTCGCGGGATTGAACGTGAGGTTGACGTTCTCGAGGATGTCCTTCTCGTTGCGCCCCTGCGTGTAGACATAGTCGGCGTCCACCGCCATCGTGGCGCCGAACTGGCGCTGCACGCCGATCGAGTTCTGCCAGGTGCGCGCCAGATGCCGGCTGTACTGATCCGGCGCAATCAGCTCGCCGATCGCCAGGCGGAGGCAGCCGGGAACATTCCGCACGTGACAAAACCGCTGGTCGGCCTGCGCGAGCGTCGGCACGGGCTGGCCGCCGAGGGGATCGGCCGCGAAGTTCGCCCGGCCGTCGTTGGTGAACTGCAGCACGCGCAGCCGGTTGATCTGCGCCACCCAGAATGTCTCGACCGAGAGCGGCACGCCGAAATACAGGCCCGACCCGCCGCGCAGCACCGTGCGCTCGTTCAACTGGTACGCGAAGCCCACGCGCGGCTGCACGTTGTTCGTGTCGTCGGGCTGCCCTGCGGGATGCAGGTTCGGAATGTCGTATTCGTTGCCGCTGGCGTTCTTGCTGAGATCGTACCGAATGCCGAGATTGAGCGTCAGCCGCTGCGAGATGCGCCAATCGTCCTGTACCCACGCCGCGATCTGCGGACGGATGTCGTGCGTGCTGTAGTCGCCGATGCCGATGTCGTAGGTGCGCACGAGCGGCGAAATCGCCGCCAGGTTCCACGTGTCGGCATTGAATGGATCGGGGAACCACGCCTGCATCTGGGCGACCGACGGGAGCGGTCCGCCCCGCGCGTCGATAATCCCCATGCACGACTGACAGTTGTTCCCGTCGTCGATATAGCGCTGGTACTCGCCGCCCGCGCGCAGGTCGTGGCGGCCGCCCAGGTCGTAGGAGAACGTGAAGTCGTCGCGGATCATCCAGATGTCCTGGGCGCCGTGACGCGGGAAAAAGCGGTTGCCGCCGATCGTAAAGCCGGTGAACGTGATCCGCGGCGAGCCGGTGTTGACGCCAATCCCCCGCTGCCAGTGGTTGCTCCAGGTCGTGATATTGCCGTCCCTGAAGATGTAGCGCGTCTTGCCGCCGCGGATCTCATTGGCCGCGCGGTTGCCGATCACCTGCGTGAACTGCGCCAGATACTCGCGATTGAGGTCGCTGTGCCAGCCGGTTTCCGCCGGGTGATTGTTGCCGCCGACGCCGAACGGCTGCCACACGCGCGCTTCGGAGAACTTCCCCATGACGCGCGTCTGCGGCGAGAGCTGGTAATCGAGGCGGATGCCGCCCATCTTCACCGTCTGCTTCCCTTCCAGCTCGGCGTTGAAGGCGGGGAACGGTGTGTTCCAGACGCTCGTCCGCGGCTCGCGCTCGTACTCGAAGTGCGCGAAGTAGTGCACGCGATCGCGGCGCAGCGGGCCGCCGAGTGTGAAGGCGAGCTGCTGGTTGTCGATCGGAACGACGCGGTCGAGCACCGGGTTCTTCGCGTTGAAGCGGCTGTCCCGGAAGTTACCTCGCACCGAGCCGGAGAGGGCGTTGGTGCCCGACCGGGTGATCGCGCGCACCTGCACGCCCGACGACCGACCCTGGGTCGCGTCGAATCGGTTCGAGAGGAACTGGAACTCGGCAATCGAATCCTGCGAGTACCTGGGCTGACTGCCGTACCCGAGCTCCCCAGCGATGTTCTGTCCGTCGAGACTGAGCTGGAATTCCCGCTGCTCACCCACGTTCCTGTCCGGCATCGGCGTCACGCCGTTCGGGTTGGTCATGCGGCTGCCCGGCGCGAGCATAGCGAGCGACATCCAGTTGCGCCCCTGCACCGGCAGCTCCTGCACCTGCCGCGGATCCACGTTCCCGCCAAGGCTCGACGTCGTCACGCTGAGGAGCGGTGCTTCCGCCGTGACCGTGACGGTTTCCTGCACGGAGGACGGCGCCATTTGGAGATCGACGGTCGCCGTCTGCCCGACGAGCAGCTCGATCCCGCCGCGCGTCACCGTCGTGAATCCCTGGAGCTCGGCGGCAAGCTGAAAGCCCCCGACCCGCACCGGGATACGGAAGATCCCGCGCTCGTCGGTGACCGCCAGAAAGCGGTTGCCGGTCGCGGCGTGCACCGCCGTCACCGTGACACCGGGCAGCACGCCGCCCGTGATGTCGCTGATCGTGCCGGTCAGGACCGCTTCTTCCTGCGCCGCACCGGGCGCGGGCACTGCGAGGATCACGCCGATGAGGAGACACCCGACCGCTCTCATCACAATTCTCCCTTCGGGGTCAGACCCCGTCTACCTGCGCGCCGCCGACGACGTCGTCGTGCCGCCGGCGTCGGGCACGAGCATCCGGACGGTGCCGTCCTGCCGCGACGTCACGAAGATCTCGCCCTCGCGCGTGCGATGGAGGTGCAGGTCGGCGCGCGTGACCGTCGCGCCGTTGGTCGCCTCGATCAGCTCGCGCAGCGTGACGTAGGTGCGAGTGCCGGCCGCGTCGCGCGTGTAGAGCTGGATCTCCTCGATCGGCGCCACCGTCTGCGGCACGCCGTCGTCGGCCTTCTTCAGCGCCGCCGTGTCGGCCACGAAGATCCGGCCGCGGGGGATGTCGCCGAAGATGAACTTGCCGCGGAGCGCGGCGCCGCGCCCGTGATACGTCAGGCCGCCCGAGATCGCCTGGCCGTCGTTGTGGTCGTACATCGCCACCGGATAGATGAACGCCTCCGGCTCCTTCGTCTTGCCGGTGAGCACGTCCATCGGCAGCGGGTAGAGCTGGTTCAGCAGGCCGCCCGCGCGGGTCACGCCGTTCTCCCAGATGCCCTCGCGCTTCATCCAGCCGTAGTTGCCGCCGTTGCGGACGATGTTGACCTCTTCGATGTGGTTCATGCCGATGTCGACGGCGAACATCGTCCCGTCGGTCATGTCCCACGACAGGCGGTGCGCGTTGCGGAAGCCGTAGGCGTAGATCTCGCCCAGCGTCCGCGGGTCGCCGTCGGCCGCGAAGCGATTCGACGGCGGAATCGTGTAGTCGCCGAGCCCCTTCTCGCCCTTCGACACCGAC
>CAZGLC010000072.1:7290-18966 GCA_964526235.1 uncultured Bifidobacteriaceae bacterium | reverse complement strand
AGCTCGCGAATCGTGCGCTCGCCGACGCGCAGCTGATCGCCCATCAGCAGGATGCGCTTCGCAATGGTCGGCGTCCGCGAGATCGACTTGATCACCGCGAGCTTGCCGCGCTCGATGCGCTTGGCAATGGCGACCTCGCCCTCGCGCGTGAGGAGCGGGACGGTGCCCATCTCGCGGAGGTACATCCGCACCGGGTCGTTCGTCTTGTCGAGCGCGCCGGGCGTGAGATCGAGCTCCGGCTCGTCGCCCGACCCGTCGCGGTCGAAATCCTTGTCGCCCCGGTAGGCCTTGTCGGAATCGACCACCTCGATGCCGGCGCTGCCGAAGGCGTTGAACAGATCGTCCAGCTCCTCCGAGGACGTGATCTCGGACGGGAGCAGCTCGTTCACCTCGTCATAGAGAAGGTAGCCCTTTTCCTTGCCGACGGTAATCAGCTGCGCGACTTCGGTGTATTTTTCTTCAATCGACAAGATCGGATCCCTCCCTAGAACAACCCTTCGATGCGCTGAATCAGCTCGTACTTCCGCACCAGCAATTCCTGCAGCTCCTCGCCCGGCTCCTTTCCGGCCGTCTGCAGGCGGTCGATTTCGCGCTGCAGGGCCGCCCGCTCGCGCTCGTAGCGCAGGCGGCGGAGGATCAGGCCGCACTCGGCGGCGTCGTGGACGTGGGGCTCGGCCTCGCTGGCTATACCAGTTACGAGCTGGACCTCGCTGTTGTTTAGACGCTCGAGCAGCACGGATGGGGAGAAACTCCTATCATGGTCCAGTTTCCGCGCAAGATCCAGCACCGACCCGCACGCCAGCGCCTCGAAATCCTCCGGATCGAGCATCCGCAGGGCGTCCAGGGCCGGCTCCGGACGGTGGATCAGCCACCAGATCAGCCCCTTTTCGGCCTTGGTGACCTGCCCCAGCCCCGGCAGCTCGCGCGCCGGGAGGGGCACCCCGCGCCGGGCCGCCGCCTTCGGTACCTGCGCCCGTATCAGTTCGCCTGCAACGCCCGCCCGGCCGGCCACCGCCTCGACGAACAGCTCCTGACGCGTCCGATCGGGAATGCGTTCGACAACCGGCAGGACCTCAGCCACGAACCGCGCCCGGCCCTCGGCATTTCTGAGGTTGTGCTGGGCGGCGGCGCGATCGAGCAGATAGTCCAAATACGGTTTCGATGTGCGGAGGCGTTCGGCGTAGCCCTGGCGTCCGTGGGTTCGTACGTATATATCGGGATCTTCGCCGGCGGGCAGTATAGCCACGTTCACCTCGAAGCCCTCGGCGACCAGCATCTCGCACGATTTGGCGGCCGCCCCCTGGCCGGCGGCGTCGGGGTCGAAGCTCAGCACGACGCGTCCGGTGAACCGGCGTAACTGCTGAGCCTGCGCCGGCGTGAGCGCGGTGCCGCACGACGCGACCACCGACCGGACGCCCGCCTGATAGACCTGCGCGAAATCGAAGTAGCCCTCCACCATCACCGCGAAGCCCGCCTCGCGGATGCCCGCCTTGCTGAGGTGCAGGCCGTAGAGCGTCCGGCTCTTCGAGTAGATGGGTGTTTCCGGCGAGTTCAGATACTTCGGCTGCTGGTCCGACTCGATGGCGCGTCCGCCAAACGCGATGACCGATCCGGTGTCGCGCGCGATGGGAATCATCAGCCGGTTCCTGAACCGGTCGGACGCACTGCCCTCGTCTCGCGCGACGAGCAGGCCGGCGCGCACGAGCAGCGCCTGAGAGAAGCCCTGTTTCAGGAGCGCCAGCTTCAGCCCGTCGCGCGCCGGCGGCGCGAAGCCGAGCGCGAGCGCGTCGGCGGTGGCGTCGCTGATGCCGCGCGCGGCAATCTGACTCCGCACGCGCGCGCCCGCGGCCGATGCGAGCTGCTCGCGGAACCAGGCGGCCGCCGCCTCGTGCGCCTTGAGCAGGTTCTCACGCTCGGCGGTGCTGGCGCGCTGTTCCTCGCTTTGCTCGACCTCCGGTACCGTCATCCCGAACCGCTGCGCGAGGAGCTTGACCGCCTCAGGGAACGTCACCTTCTCGTGGAGCTCGAGAAACTTGAGGACGTCGCCGCCGACATTGCAGCCGAAACAGTGAAAGAATCCCCGGTCGCGGTTGACGTGGAACGACGGCGTCTTCTCGCTGTGAAACGGACAGAGCCCCTTGTAGGTGGCGCCGCTCTTCTTGAGCGACACATAGTCCTGGATCACGACGACGATGTCGGCCTGGTGTTTGAGATCGTCGATGAACTGCTGCGGGAAGAGACCCACTACTGGCACTTCCTTCCCACGTCGGGACTGGCCGCGCCGATGTCGCGGCCAGCAGAATCGGCGACGAAGGGCTGTCGTAGGTCGGAGTACATCAGTTGAAACGTGCCATTAGTCCTTGAGATAGACGATCGTAGCGCCACCGCCGCCCTGATTCTCGGGGGCCGTTTCGAACCGCTCGACGAGCGGGTGCTCCTTCAGAAACGCGGCGATCCCGCGCCGGAGCTGCCCGGTGCCGTGCCCGTGCACGATCCGCAGCTCGCGGACGTCGGTCACGAGCGATTGATCGAGAAACTTCGCGAGCCGATCGGTCGCCTGCTCGACCGTCGCGCCGATCACGTTCAGCTCCGAGAGCGATCCCTGGCGCGGCTGCAGCTCCACGTTCACTCGTACGTAGGCCGGGTCTGGCGGCGAGCCGGCATCGCGTCGAGCCGCAGACCCGGCGTCCACGACGCGCAGATCGCGCAGCGCCGCGCGCAGCCGCTTGCCGCGGACGTCGACCTCGGCATGTCTGCCGCGCACCTCGATGACCACGCCTTCCAGACCGAGCGCGCCGACCATGACGCGGCTGCCGGGGGCGAGCGGGGCGGGTGGAGTCTCCGGCTCGGCGGGTCCAGGAGGACCCGCCCGGCGTGACGACAGCTCATCGCGCTGCTCCGCCATCGCGTCGAGCGCCGCCCGGGCTTCCGCGCGCGCGTCACCGACGTCTCCCGTGCTCAGGCCCGCCGCGCGCAGCGTGCCGCTCCCTTTCCCACCCCACCGGGCAGGCGTGCCCGGTGGGGGCCCCGGGTTGAGCCGCACGGCCGCGCGCGCCGACATGTCGGCGGCGCGCGCCTTCAGCCCGTCGATCACGGCGTCGATCTGGCGCCGCGCGTCCCGGAGCTGATCGTCCAGCTTGGCATCGAGACGGCGCCGGACCTTCTCCTCGCGCGCGTCTACCGACGCCTCGCGCGCCTGCACCTGCTTCTCGCTCTCGGCCACGCGCGCCCGCTCGCGCTCGATGGCGCGGCGTTCCTGTGCGAGCTGCCGCAGGTCCTCATCGACGCGCGCCAGGTGCTCGGCGAGCTGCTTCTCGGGCTCGCTCAGGTGCTGTCTCGCCGCGGCGATGACCGGCTGCGGCAGGCCGAGGCGCGCGGCAATCTCAATGGCGAGACTCCGTCCCGGCGAGCCGTAGACCAGCCGATAGGTCGGCGCGAAGGTCTCCGGATTGAACCCGAACGCGGCGCCTGCCACGCCGTCCGTCGTCGCCGCGTACGACTTGAGCGAGTCGTAGTGCGTGGTGGCGATGAGATGCGCGCCGCGGCGGCGGAAGCGATCGATCATCGCGATGCCGAGCGCGCCGCCTTCCACCGGATCCGTGCCGGCGCCCACCTCGTCGAGCAGGACGAGCGCCGGCAGCTCCAGATCGCGGTCCATCGACGCGATGTTGGAGATGTGCGCGGAGAACGTGCTCAGGTTCGCGGCAATCGACTGCTCGTCGCCGATATCGGCAAAGATCGACCGGAACACCGGCAGCCGCGATCCCATTTCCGCCGGGATGTGCAGTCCCGCCTGCGCCATCGCGGCGAGCAGCCCCGTCGTCTTGAGCGCCACGGTCTTGCCGCCGGTGTTCGGCCCCGCGACGACCAGCACGCGCACCGGCGGATCGAGTCGGATGTCGATCGGAACGGGATCCGGGGTCCGGGATCCGGGATCCGGGGTTCGATCGTGCGGAGCGGCGTTTCGGATCCCGAATCCCCGATCCCGGATCCCGGCTATGAGCAGCGGATGCCGCGCGCCGACGAGCAGCACCGCGCCGTCGTGCGCGAGGGCCGGCTCGATGCCGTCGACGAGCTGCGACAGACGCGCCCGCGCCTGAATCGTATCGAGCGTCGTCGCCGCCTCGAGCGTGCGGTCCAGATCCGGGCCGCGATCGCGGAACGCGTCGGTCAGCGCCAGCAGGATGCGCCGGACCTCCTCGGCCTCCTGTTCCTCGAGCGCCACGATGTCGTTGTTGATCTCAACGGTGGCGAGCGGCTCGAGGAACAGGCTGGCGCCGCTGGCCGACGCGCCGTGCACGATCCCGGGAATCGCCGACCGGTGCTCGGCGCGCACGACCAGGACGTAGCGGCCGTTGCGGTCGGTGACGACCTGCTCCTGCAGATACTTCGCCGTCTCGCGCCCGCGCAGAAACGCGTCGAGCGTCGTCCGCAGCCGCGCGCGCTGTTTGCGCAGGCGGTCGCGAATCGAGGCCAGCGCCGGACTCGCCTCGTCTACGACCTCGCCGGACGGGGCGATCGCGCGGCGCACGGCGGCCGCTTCGCTCCGGAACGAGGCCGACGCGCCGACCGTGGCGTGCAGCACCGGGAATGACGCGTCAAGTTTGGCGACAGTCGCCTTCGCCTGATCGATCGAGTCCAGGTAGTCGGCGAGCGCGACGAGGTGCAGCGGCTCGAGCGCGCGGCTGTCGACGCCGAGCGCGTCGAGGATGACCCCGAGATCGGACGGCGCGCGCAGCGGGAAGCCCGGATGGTCGGCCAGGAACCGGACGCCTTCGGTGGTGGCTCGTTGCGCGGCGGCAACCGCCGCCTCTTCTTTCAGCGGCTGGAGCGCCGCCAGCCGCTCGCGGCCGGTCGGCGTGACCGCCAGGCCGCTGAGCACCGAGACCATCCGATCGAACTCGAGTGCCCGCAGCGCCCCCGGAGTCATCGAGGGGTCAGTGTAAACCGATCGCAGGTTTCACCCTATAATCCGGCCCGGAGTTGCTCATGAAACATCTGCTCTCAGCCATTGGCGTCGCGGCGCTCGCGATCGGCATCGGCCTGGTGACCGTCGAGCGTCCGGTGGCGCAGACCAATGGCGGCGGCGTGCCGAACTTCGACTGGGACCCATTGTTCTTTCAGGACCTGCCTAATCGGTGGACGACGGGCCAGATCGGCGGCATCAGCGTGGACGACCGGGACCACACGTGGATCGCGCACCGGCCGGCGAGCATCGCGCCCACCATGCGGACGGCGGCCGACACCCCCAGGGCCTCGCGCTGCTGCACGCCGGCGCCGCCCGTCCTCGAGTTCGATCAGAACGGCCGGTTCGTCCGCGCGTTCGGCGGTCCGATCGACGCCTACGAGTGGCCCACGACCGAGCATGGCGTGTATGCCGACGACAAAGGCCACGTGTGGGTCGCGGGCAACGGCAAGGGCGACAACCACATCCTGAAGTTCACGAACACCGGAAAGTTCGTGATGCAGATCGGCAAGCGCAATCAGGCGAAGGGGAGCAACGACACCGCCAACGTGCACGGCGCCGCGGCGATGGTCGTCTCCTCGAAGACCAACGAGCTCTTCGTCGCCGACGGGTATACGAACCGCCGCGTCATCGTCTTCGACGCCAATACCGGCGCGTACAGGCGGCACTGGGGCGCGTACGGCAAGCCGCCCGACGACACGCTCAAGATCCCGCCGCGGCCGCAGCTCATCACCGGGCCGCCGCAGCCGTCCTTCGCCAATCCGGTCCACGCGATCGTCGTCTCGAATGACGGCCTGGTCTACGTGGGCGACCGGTCGAACGACCGGATTCAGGTGTTCAGGCTCGACGGATCCTTCGTGCGCGAGGTGTTCGTCAACCGCGACACGCTGCAGAACGAGGGCACCGTCCATAACTTTGCGTTGTCCCGTGATCCGCAGCAGCGGTATCTCTTCGTGGCGGATGGATCGAACAAGGCGCTGATCACGCTCGACCGCGCGTCGCTAACGGTGCTGTCGACGTTCGGCGGCCAGGGCGGCCACAACGCGCGGCAGTTCTTCCACCTGCACAGTCTGGCGTCGCAGCCCGACTCGAAGGGGAATCTCTACATCGGCGAGGTGAACGACGGGCAGCGGTACTATCGGCTGCGCTATACGGGACTCGGGAAGCCGCAGAATCCGGGGTACTCGGCCGTGACCTCGCCGGGCACTTAGAGGTGATTGATCAGGCTGGCCATGCAGGCGGCGCCGAAGCCGTTGTCGATGTTGACGACGGCCACGCCGTTCGCGCAGCTGTTCAGCATGGCCAGCAGCGCCGCCACGCCGCCGAAGCTCACGCCGTAGCCGACGCTGGTCGGCACGGCAATCACCGGCACCTTCACGAGCCCCGCGACGACGCTCGGCAGCGCGCCCTCCATGCCGGCGACGACGACGACCACGCGCGCGGTCTGGATCCGCTCGTGTTCGGCCAGGAGGCGGTGCAGGCCGGCGACGCCCACGTCGTACATCCGATCGATGCGGTTGCCCATGACGACGGCCGTCACGGCGGCTTCCTCGGCCACCGGCAGATCGGAGGTGCCCGCGCAGAGGATCGCGATCGTCCCGCGGCCCGCGTCGACGTGTCCCTGGGCGAAGGTGATCGCGCGCGCGTCGGGGTGGTACTCGGCGCCCGGCACGCGTGCGCGGACGGCGTCGTAGGCGTCGGGCTGCGCGCGCGTCACGAGCAGCGTCTGCCCGCGCGCGGCGATGGTTTCCGCGATGGCGGCAATCTGGGCGGGCGTCTTCCCGAGACCCAGCACGACCTCGGGGAAACCCTGCCGGATCTCGCGATGCGTGTCGACGCGCGCGAAGCCGAGATCGACGAAGGGCGCCGCGCGCATGGCCGTCAAGATACGCGCGGCCGCGGCCGACGGATCGAGGCCGCCCTCGCGCACGCGGTGCAGCAACTCCTGCAGCTCAGAATCGGTCATGGGCTGGCAGTATAATCATTGCACTGTGCCTGGTGTGGTTCGTCCCACCGTATGACGCCGTTCGAAACGCTCACGCTCGCGACCTACTTTTTCGTGCTCGTCATTCTTGCCGTGTATGGGTGGCACCGCTATTACCTGGTCTACCTGTACATGAAGCACAAGGATCGGCCGCCGGTGTCCGCCGGATCCTTCGACGTCCTGCCGCCCGTCACCGTCCAGCTGCCGATCTACAACGAGATGTACGTGGCCGACCGGCTCATCGATGCGGTGTGCCGGCTCGACTATCCGCGCGAGCGCCTCGAGATCCAGGTGCTGGACGACTCCACGGACGAGACCGTGGCGATCGCGCAGCGCGCCGTCCGGCGCCACGCGGAGGCGGGCGTCTCCATCACCTACCTGCACCGCACCGATCGCCGCGGCTTCAAGGCCGGGGCGCTCGAGGCGGGGCTCACGGCCGCCTCCGGCGACTACATCGCGATCTTCGACGCCGACTTCGTTCCGCCGCCTGATTTCCTGCGCCGCACGATCCACTACTTCACCGACCCGAAGGTCGGCATGGTGCAGGCGCGGTGGGGGCACATCAACGAAGACTACTCGCTGCTCACCAAGATCCAGGCGATCCTCCTCGACGGCCACTTCGTGCTGGAGCACGGCGGCCGCAACCGGTCCGGCCTCTTCTTCAACTTCAACGGCACGGCCGGCATCTGGCGGCGCGAGGCGATTCCCGACGCCGGCGGCTGGCAGCACGACACGCTGACCGAGGACCTCGATCTGAGCTACCGCGCGCAGCTGCGCGGCTGGACGTTCATCTTCCTGCCCGATCTCGTCGCGCCTGCCGAAGTGCCGGTCGAGATGAACGCGTTCAAGTCGCAGCAGCACCGGTGGGCGAAGGGATCGATCCAGACGGCGCGCAAGGTGCTGCCGCGGATCCTGCGCTCGAACCTGCCGCTCGGCGTGAAGGCGGAAGCCTTCTTCCACCTGACCGCCAACTTCAACTACCCGCTCATGTGCGTGCTCTCGGTGCTGATGGCGCCGTCGATGGTCATCCGCTACAACATGGGCTGGTACGAGATGCTGCTCATCGACGTGCCGCTGTTCTTCGCGGCGACGGCGTCGGTCGCCAACTTCTACATGGTGTGCCAGCGCGAGCTGCACAAGGACTGGACGACGCGGCTGAAGTATCTGCCGTTCCTGATGTCGATCGGCATCGGCCTCACCGTGAACAACACGCGCGCGGTGCTCGAGGCGCTCTTCCGCAAGGAGACCGAGTTCGCACGCACGCCGAAGTACCGCATCGAGGGCCAGGCCGACGAATGGATCGGCAAGAAATACCGGCAGAGCGTCGCCGTACAGCCGATGATCGAGGTGGCGCTCGGCCTCTACTTCACCGCCACGGTGTTCTATGCGCTCGCCAACGGCATCTACGGCACGGTGCCGTTCCTCGTCCTCTTCCAGATCGGGTTCCTGTATACCGGCCTTCTCTCGATCGTGCAGCAGTACGCGCCGGGCGGCGTCGTGCTGAGACCGGTCGAGGAATAGGCGTGACCACCACGGACAAGCCCAAAGCGGGGCTCGAGGACGTCGTCGCGACCTCCTCGGCCATCTGCTATCTCGACGGCGAGCGCGGCGTGCTCGCGTACTGCGGGTACGACATTCACGATCTCGCCTCGTCGGCGACCTTCGAGGAGGTCTGCTGGCTGCTGTGGCACCGGCGGCTGCCGGCACGCGCCGAGCTGGGCGATCTGCAGTCGCAGCTGGCGGCCGCGCGTCCGCTGCCCGAGGCGATCGTCCGGCTGATGCGCTCGCTCCCGCCAGTCGACGGGATGGACGCGCTGCGGACGGTGACCTCGGCGCTCGCGCACTACGACCCCGAGGCGGCCGACGCCTCGCCGGCCGCGCAGTATCGCAAGGCCGTGCGTCTGACGGCGCAGATCGGATCGGCGGTCGCCACGTGGGGGCGGCTCCACGCCGGCGGCGGGCCGATTGCGCCCGATCCGGTGCTCGGCCATGCGGCGAACTTTCTCTACATGCTGACAGGGGAGCGCCCCGATGCCGCGTCGATCCGCGCGTTCGACGTGGCACTCACGCTCCATGCCGACCACGAGCTGAACGCCTCGACGTTCGCCGGTCGCGTGGCCGCGGCGACGCTGACCGACATCTACTCGGCGGTCGTGGCGGCGATCGGCACGCTCAAGGGGCCGCTGCACGGCGGCGCCAACGCGGACGTGATGCGGCTGCTGATCGAGCTCGGGCAGGATGCCACCGGCGACCGGGTCGATCGGGCCATCCGCGCGAAGCTGGCGCGCAAGGAGAAGATCCCCGGCTTCGGGCACCGCGTCTACCGGACCGAGGATCCACGCGCCACGCACCTGCGGCGCATGTCGCGCGACCTCGGCACGCGCGCCGGCAGCACCGCCTGGTACGACATGTCGCAGCGCATCGAGGCGATCGTCACGGGCGAGAAGACGCTGAACCCGAACGTCGACTTCTACTCCGCGTCGACCTACTACGCGCTCGGCATTCCGATCGATCTCTACACGCCGGTCTTCGCCGTGAGCCGCATCTCCGGCTGGACCGCGCACATCCTCGAGCAGTACGCCAACAACCGTCTCATGCGTCCCCGCGCCGATTACATCGGCCCCGCCTACCCGCAGCGCGTCGTCCCGCTCGACCAGCGGTAGCCGGAGGCGTTCGGGCCCCGGGACAGATGGCCAGACGCCAGACGGAATGGTGGAGGCGGTGCTGGAAGGGCGCGATCTGCTCGCCGTCATGCCGACGGGATCCGGCAGGCAGGAGTCAATCCGCGCCGGTTTCTTTGCCATGAACCTATCGATAGGTTATTCTCCGGTCGTGACGTGGGGCGAGGTGATCCGGAAACTCAAGGCCGCCGGCTATGCCGAAGCACGGATCGGGAAGGGCAGTCACCGGCTGTTCAAGCACGCCACGACAGGGAAGGAGATCTGGGTTGCCGTCCACACGAAAAAGGATGCCGGCCAGTTGGGCAACCGGATTCTTCGGGAGGCTGGGATTCAATGACGACGTACTACCTCATTGTGATGGAAACCGAGGCAAGTGGCGCCGTGAGCGCCTACGTGCCGGGATTGCCGGTATTCGCGGCCGCCGACACGCGGACGAAGGCTGAGCGGGCGATTCGTGGGACACTGGCGGCGTATCTCGAGGCGCATCCGGACAGCGTGCCGACGAGCCAGGTTCGGGTC
Source organism: uncultured Bifidobacteriaceae bacterium (assembly GCA_964526235.1). Classification (GTDB taxonomy): domain Bacteria; phylum Acidobacteriota; class Vicinamibacteria; order Vicinamibacterales; family UBA2999; genus MELF01. Next base: position 8,816 of record CAZGLC010000072.1, on the reverse strand, counting down.
GCCCGTGTGTCCGACCGTCGGCGGGCGACGGTGCGTATCGTTGGTGTGGGCGCCCTGCTTGGCGCGGGTCGGAGCCGGCGCAAAGCGCGCGCGTCTCGAGTGAATGGCCGACTGGGAGGCCGGCCCCGGAAGACCGCATAGCTAGACAGTATGAAATGACCCGATCCCCGGCTTCGGGCACCGCGTCTACCGGACGGAGGACCCGCGCGCGACGCACCTGCGGCGCATGTCGCACGACCTCGGCACGCGCGCCGGCAGCACGGCCTGGTACGACATGTCCCAGCGCATCGAGGCGATCGTCACGGGCGAGAAGACGCTGAACCCGAACGTCGACTTCTACTCCGCGTCGACCTACTACGCGCTCGGCATTCCGATCGATCTCTACACGCCGGTCTTCGCCGTGAGCCGCATCTCCGGCTGGACCGCGCACATCCTCGAGCAGTACGCCAACAACCGTCTCATGCGTCCCCGCGCCGATTACATCGGCCCCGCCTACCCGCAGCGCGTCGTCCCGCTCGACGAGCGGTAGCCGGAGGCGCTCGGGCTGGGACAGGTGCCCAGACCAGATTGTCTTTGGCCGGCGACTCGCCACCTCGTATATCCTTGTGTATGTACGTGGAGCACTCGTGATGAAGACAGCGAAGGTGTTCAGGAGCGGCAACAGCCAGGCCGTCAGGATTCCGAGGGAATTTCAACTGGACAGTGGGGAGGTTGAGATTCGCCGGAAAGGGGAGTCGCTCATTCTCCGGCCCAAGAAGCAGTCGTGGGCGGCCCTCGTCAACAGCCTGACGAAGTTCACCGATGACTTCATGGCGGAAGGTCGTCGGCAGCCGCCGGTACAGCATCGCCGCCGGGCGTTCTGATGGAGCTGATCCTCGACACGAACATCTGCATCCATATCATCAAGGAACATCCAGCCTCAGTTCTGGAACGGTTCGCCTCACATGCCGTTGGAGACATCGGTATCTCGGTCATCACGCTCGCCGAGCTCGAATACGGTGTCAGCAAGAGCAGTCGCCCCACCAAGAACCGAGAAGCCTTGGACCAGTTCATCTCTCCGCTCGAAGTGGCGCCGTTCGATCGATCGGCGACGGTCGCCTGCGGCAAGCTGCGGGCGACCCTTGAGAAGAAGGGCCAATCGATCGGCTCGATGGACCTACTGATCGCCTCCCACGCCCTGAGCCTCGGCGTTCGGCTCATTACGCACAATGTGAGAGAGTTCGGCAGGGTTCCCGGTCTACGTATCGAAGACTGGGCATAGAGCGACGTCACGACTTCATCGTTCCGCCGATTCCCGACTGGCTGTGGCACGCGGCGAGGCGTGAGCCGACATGACTGATCCAGCGGCCGATCCCCTCGGGACCCTCCAGCAATACTTCGGGCACGCGTCGTTCCGCGCGGGGCAGCGCGACCTGGTGGAGGCGGTGCTGGACGGGCGCGATCTGCTCGCCGTCATGCCGACGGGATCCGGGAAGTCTGTCGGGTTTCAGCTGCCCGCCGTGCGGCTGGCGGGCCTGACGCTCGTG
>CAZGLC010000072.1:2066-7190 GCA_964526235.1 uncultured Bifidobacteriaceae bacterium | reverse complement strand
CGTGCCGCGTCGGGCTGCTCCGTCACGAGCCACCGCGCACGATCGAGCGGTGGATCGAGGCGGCGCGCGCGGGCGGGTTGCATGACGCCTCCGCGGACAAGTACCGCACGCTGAGCCTGACCCGGCGTGGCCGCGAGGTCATGGCCGGGCGCGTGGACGAGGTCACGCTGGCCATACCCGTCGGTAGACCGCTGCGTGGGGGCAAGCGCGTCTCCGTCGGCCGGACGCGCCAGCGCAGACGCCGCCGCTGATCGCTCGAGGCGCCGGCCGCGCATCATGATCCAAGGCGGCGAAGTGATTCGGCTCCGTCGATACCTCAGCCGTTCTCGCTGAGAACGTTCACGCCGGTCAGGTTGAAGTGCCGTGCCGCCTGCAACATATGGCGGTCGTTCGTGTAGACCTCCCGAAAGCCATGCTCCTCGGCGCACGCCAGGTGCAGCGCGTCACCGGATCGGAGGAAGACCGTGCTCGACATGTCGAGGACGGCGTTGCGGGCCTTTTCCAGCAGCTCAGAAGTCACCCCCAACCACTGCCACACACCGCTCTGCTCATCCTCTGCGAAGTCTTTCAAGATCGCCGTCATTTCCCGGCGAGTCACGTGGTGCTCTCTGACGTGCCGCTTGAGAATCGATGCAAACTCCACTCGAGCCAGCTCACAGGATGCGAGGCCGTCCGCGCCATAGGCCACTTCGCGGACTCGATCCGCGCCCGGCTCATTGAGGTAGCACTTGGCGACGTACGCCGCGTCGAAATAGATCACCGATCCTCACGCAGCTCGGACTGGTACACGGCGGAATCGACCGGGACCTTCGACCGTTTGCGGATCGCTGCCTCTCGGTTGGGGAGAGGCCGGCCGGTCACGGAGGCGTCAAATGGTTGAAGCGCCGCGATGCGACGACCGCGATCGGTGACCACGATCGGACCCCGACTGGCAGCATGGCGGACCCACCGGCCGGTCTTCAGGTGCAGTTCACGGATGGAGATCGTCTTCATGTGCACATTGTGACACATCTCCTTCAACACGGGATCGTCCCCATGTCCGGAATGGACCCCGGGGGAAAATGACCCAGCGCGAGATCCACCATTCCGACGCCCCTGCCGCTCCCGATGCACGGGCGTCTGGAGCCGGTGTATAAGAGTGCCTGTCCGCGGTGAACATGTGGCACATACTCGATTGAGCAGAGGAGACTGGCGATGAAGAAAATGATGTGGAGGTCGCTCGCGCTGACGACGGCGTTCGTGGCTGGATTCGCCGCCCGCGGCGTGATGCCTGGAGAATCCGCGGCGCACGCGCAGGCCGCCGCGCGCGTGTTCGAGCTGCGGACGTATACGCCGGCCGAAGGCAAACTCGATCTGCTGCACGCGCGGTTCAGAAACCACACGCTCAGAATCTTCCAGCGACACGGCATGACCAACGTCTGGTACGGGAAGCCGATGGATGCGCCGCTGTCGCAGACGACGCTGATCTACCTGCTGGCCCATCCGGGCCGTGAGGCGGCGAAGAAGAGCTGGGACGGCTTCCGCGCCGATACCGAATGGACGGCCGTGGCGAAGGAATCGGGTGTCGGCCCCGTCAAGGTCGACTCGGTGTTCCTCGAGGCCACCGACTACTCGCCGATGAAGTAGCACGGCGACCAAGGAGAGGAGCCAACCTGTGGGGAGGATCCGCGTCGCCGTCCTGTCTGGCCTGGTTGCGGCCGGCGCCGCCGCCATCGTCGTCGATGGGTTGGCGCAGGGCCCGGATCCGCTTGCCGGTCTGACCGAGGAGCAGAAGCGGGAACTGGCGACGCCGTTTCTGGGCGTGACGACGAACGGCCGGGTGACGCCGGGCTTGTTTCCGATCCGTCACACCGGTGTGGCGACCGCGCCGATCCGCACCGCCGCGCAACTACTGTTGAACGGCCTGAGCGCCGACCAGCGCACGAGGATCTCGTTCCCCGTGGACGACCGCGAGTGGCGGCTGTGGATCAACACGCCACAACCGGCCCGCCAAGGGGTGTCGCTGCAGGAGATGTCCGAATCACAGCGGGATCTCGTCTTCGGCCTGCTCCGCGCCAGTCTCAGCGCCAGGGGCGTGAAGAAGACCGACGACATCATGAAGCTCAACGAAGTATTCGCGGAGCTGTCCGGGAGATTCGAAGCCTTCGGCCGGTGGAAGTACTGGATCACGATCATGGGCACGCCATCGGAAACCGAGCCCTGGGGATGGCAGCTCGACGGGCATCACTGCATCATCAACTACTTCGTGCTGGGCGATCAGGTGGTGATGACGCCGACGTTCATGGGGTCGGAGCCCGTCCGCGCGGAGGCCGGCCCGTTCCAGGGCACCGTCGCGATGCAGGATGAGCAAGACAAAGGATGGCGTCTGCTCGCCGCGCTCGACGGACCGCAGCGGGCACAGGCCATCATCGGCCGCGAGAAGGGCGGGGCGAACACGCTGACGGGTGCCTACAAGGACAACGTGGTGCTCGAGTACGCCGGCGTGCGTGCGACCACGCTCACCGGCCGCCAGCGCGAGCAGCTCCTCGATCTCATCGACGAGTACGTGAGCAACCAGAAGGACGGGCACGCCCGCCTCCGGATGGAGGAGGTCCGCCGGCACATCGACAGCACGTATTTCGCGTGGATCGGATCCGCAGACCCGGAGGGTGTCTTCTACTATCGCGTGCAGAGCCCCGTCATCCTCATCGAGTTCGACCATCAGCCGCCGGTGCGTCCCGGTGCGCCCGGAGGACCGAGCCGGAACCATATCCACACCGTCGTGCGGACCCCGAACGGCAACGACTACGGCAAGGACCTGTTGCGGCAGCACTACGCGCAACATCCGCACCCCTAAAACTGCCGTGCAGCTGCCAGGTGCGCACCGCACGCGGCCGCTTCTGCTGGAGAAGCACCGGATCGCCATTAAAACTTCCAGGAATCGAGTCGGGGGGCGTCGCGTCATCTCGCGTCACGTTTCACCAGTTGCTGAGGTTAGCGGGAATAGTGAGGCGACGCCGCCGGCAGAAGACGGAACCGCTTGCGTCCGCTGATGCGGTAGGTCGCGAAGTCACTGTGGTCGATCGTGAACACGGTGGACAGGGACTCCCGCTGCGCCAGGTGCACGAGCGTGGCGTCCGCGAAGTCCATCGGCCGGTCACGATACTTCCGCATCAGCACCTGGAGGTCCGGCAGATCCGGATCATGCTCCTGGTCCGTCCTACCCCGGCGATCGTCGACCCCAAGGCGTTCCGTGACGATCTCATCGAGGAGCTGAGCGACCGTTCGGCGCTGGCTCCGTGCCGTCTCCTCCAAGCCCGCCTTGATGGCCGGTGACAGCCTCCACGTGTATATCTCTGTTTTGCGAGCCATGTACTACAGCGTAGTGCAGCGCCCACACGCCCGTCAACGCAGCGCGTGCCAGGTCGGTCCGCACTTTCTCAGGATAGGCAAAGGCCCGCCCCGTCCCAGAAACCGCGCGATTGTCCTGCAGGAAATAGTTCCCATCGTCGATCGGTAGCCGGAGGCCTTCAGGCCTCCAGGCCGGTCTTCAGTGATATCGTGTCCCTCATGACGGACGCGGCACGCGAGACGCCGGGCACGACGCTGCCGTGCGGCTGCCAGGTGCGCACCGCGCGTGACTTCCTCGGCCGCGTCGTCGGCACGATCGTCGTCAAGGGCGAGCGCTGTGCGCAGGCGCTGCACGCGCCGGGACAGGTCGTCGTGATGCCGGGCCGCGAGCACGCACGGCCCGGCTAGCCGCCGTGGCGGACGTCGTCATCGTGGGGGCCGGCGCGGCAGGGCTCGCGACGGCCATCTTCTGCAAGCGCCACGCACCCCGGCTTCACGTGATCTGCCTCGACGGCGCCCGGCGCGTCGGGGCCAAGATTCTCGTGAGCGGCGGATCCCGCTGCAACGTCACCAATACAATCGTCACGGAGCGGGATTTCTGGGGAGGTCCCGCGCGCGCCGTGCGCAACGTGCTGCGGGCCTTTCCCGCGTCGCGGGCGGCGGCCTTCTTTGCGGAGATCGGCGTCGCGCTGCACGAGGAGGAGGACGGCAAGCTCTTTCCCGACACGAATCGTGCGCGGGACGTGCTCGATGCACTGCTGCGTGAGCTGGAGCGCGTCGGGGCGGAGCTTCAATCCGGCGAGCGTGTGATCGACGTGCGCCGCGAGCCCGGAGGCTTCGTCGTGGCGACCGCGTCAGGGCAGGAGCACCATGCCCGCGCCGTGGTGCTGGCCACCGGGGGACGCTCCCTGCCGAAGACCGGCAGCGATGGGGCGGGGTACGAGTTGGCGTCGCGCCTGGGCCACGGCTACATCGAGACGACGCCTGCGCTCGCGCCGCTGGTGCTCGACGGGGATACGCATGCCGGGCTCTCCGGCATCGCACATCCGGCGCGGCTGACGATTCGCGCCGCCGGATGTCCGGCCATCGCGCTCGACGGCGCGTTGCTCTGGACGCACGTCGGCGCGAGCGGTCCGGTGGCGCTGAACGCCTCGCGGCACTGGCACCGCGCCCGGCTCGAGGGTCGGCTCGTCGACGTGGTGCTCAGCCTCTGTCCCGGCGAGACCTTCGAGACGCTCGAGGCGTGGATGGAGCAGCAGGCCGGTGCCCGCCCGCGCGCCCTGGCGGCCACCGTGCTTGCGACGCGGCTGCCGGCGGCGGTGGCCGACGCGTGGGCGCGCGCCGCCGGCGCCGAGGGGATCACGCTGGCGCATCTGTCGCGGGACGCGCGGCGCCGGCTCATTCGCGCGCTGCTGGCGTCGCCGCTCGCCGTCCGCGACAGCCGGGGCTACAACGTGGCCGAGGTGACGGCCGGAGGCATTCCGCTCGACGAGATCGATCCGGCGCGCATGGCGTCACGGCGCTGTGACGGGCTGTACCTGGTCGGGGAGATGCTCGACGTCGACGGCCGTCTGGGCGGATTCAACTTTCAGTGGTCGTGGTCGTCGGCGTGGGTGGCCGGCCGCGCGATGGCCCGGGAGCTGTGATCGCATCGTCGACGGCGGCTGCGGTGACAGACGTCAGAATTTCAGCCGCACCTGCACTTCCACCCGCCGGTTGCCTGCTCCGGGAGCCGGCGCATAGGTGTCTGCGAGCGACGTTGCGGTCCCGAACACGGGCGAGGCGAGGTTGCCG
>CAZGLC010000072.1:0-1966 GCA_964526235.1 uncultured Bifidobacteriaceae bacterium | reverse complement strand
ATAGGTGTCTGCGAGCGACGTTGCGGTCCCGAACACGGGCGAGGCGAGGTTGCCGATGGGCGTCGCCGGATTCACGCGGTTCAACAGATTCCGGGCAGACACGGAGAGGGTGAAGTTGTAGGGTTTTTCAACCTTGGACGCTGCCGCACCCTTGGACGGTGGGGCCTTGCTCGTGCCAAATCCCAGGGTTTTGCTCAATTTCGCGTTTACCGTGAAGTAGCCAGACGCCCTGCCATAGTTGCGCGGCATGATCTCTTCGCCAGGCGGGGGATTCGGATCCAACGCACCGAAGCGCGTGATGACCGTTCCGGGGTTGTTGAGATGGGCGGCTAGTGCGGGCCGTTCTGTCAACAACGTGTCGCCGTTGATGTCTCGGCCTGCCGTGATGTTATACGGCGCTCCCGAACGACCAACGATGTATGGGCTGAACTGAAACCCTCCGGGCGCTGCGATCGTCGCGGTCACGACGAGGCGGTGCCGCTCATCCAGGATCGAACGCCCGTACTCGGTGCTGTCGTCAAACGGATTGGCCGGAGACGTCGTCGGGCCGTCTGTATCGCTCGTCGCGGCATTCAAGACGTACAGGACGGACAGCGTGAGCTTTTGGTGGAAGCGGCTGCTCACATTGGTGTTCCACTGGCTTTGCCTGAGACTGCCACTCGATTCGTACATGAAAATATTGCCTGGACCATAGGGCCGGATCCCGCTTGTCACATCTCCCGGTACAAACGTTCCCGGGAACGGCGCGTTGATGTTGCGCGAGCGCAAGAGGTTCGAGCCGCGGGAGATCGTGAGCGTGCTGGCGACCGTCGTCTTCAACGGCAGCAGGCGTTCGATGCCAATCGAGGTCTGGGTGACGTGGGGCGCGCGCAAATCCGAAGCGACCCGTCGAATGGTGACCGGCAGCTGATCCCCGAGCGCCAGGATGGGGGAGAGCGTCTGGAAAAAATCCGGATTCCGAACCTGGTACTGCTGCTGATTCAGCCCGTCTTGCCGGACGGCCTGCAGCGTCAGCTTTTCGCTGAAACGATCGTAGAAGATTCCGAAGCCGAATCGCACCGCAGTTTTCCTGCTCTTGGGAACACCCGGGGCCCAGGCAACACTCAGCCGTGGCGCAACGTCCTTCCAGAAATGAATGTTGTTTTGCCATTCGTAGCGCAGCCCAAGGCTGAGCCTGAAGTCCGGCCGCACGATCCAATCATCCTGCACATACACGCCAAGGTCCGCCTGGCTGACGTCCGCTCGTGGGTTCCCGGCCGTGATGGAAAACTGGCTGGCGCCGCCGCCCAGCGCGCGGATCTGCGCGTCCGTCAGACCCTGGCTGTGGAACAGGACAGTGCGGCGATACCGTTCGAGCGCCGTCAGCGCTATCGACACAGGCTGACCCGCCGCGTTCCGCACGACCTGGTTGTTCCCGTCCAGCAGTGGTCCTGTGCCGCCCGAAAACCTGAACGTCCCGCCGAAATTCTGCCGCGAGACATCAGAAATCGTCACGGCACGAACGCGCGCGCCCCATCGCCGCGTATGCGCACCGGCGACGTAGTAGGTGTGGTTCTGGATTTCCCATCGATCCTGATTGATCACGGAGTGCCCGATGTCCGTGCCGCCGCCAATAAAGGCGTCGCTGACATTGATGGTGGGCACGGCGCTGTCGCCACGGGACTGCGTGGAGGTTCGCACGAACTGAAGGCGTGTTTCGTTGATCGCCCGCGTGCTGAGCACGGCTGTGTCTGTCACTTGAACCAGGTGTTCGGTTTCCGAGGTGTTGTACCCGCGCACACGCAGCGACAACTCTCCAACACCCGCGTTCTCGCGGCCGATGCGGGTGTTCGTGTAGCGGCCCACCAGCGTATTGTTCTGATGCAACTGGTAGTCGAGGCGGGTACTCACGCTGGCGCGGTGCTGCGGGCTGTCGACTGTCTGGCGTAACGGCGTGATGTCCAGATTGGCGTCCAGCACCGTCGCG
>CAZGLC010000071.1:0-19022 GCA_964526235.1 uncultured Bifidobacteriaceae bacterium | reverse complement strand
TGAAAGTTAATTGTTCTTGGCGCGCGCCAATGTGATGCTAAGTCGAACATCTCATGCGGCTCCTTCTCGTCGAAGACGACCCGAAGCTCGCGCGTTCCATCCAACAGGGACTCGCTGCGGAGTCCCTCGACGTCGAAGTGGCCGGCACCGGAGAGGACGCCGTTCAGCGCGCGCGCGCCACGACATACGACCTCATCATCCTCGATATCATGCTGCCCCAGATGGACGGCTTCGCGGTCTGCGAGGACCTTCGCTCCGCGGGTCTGGACGTGCCGATCTTGATGCTGTCCGCCCGTGGCGTCGTCGAAGACCGCGTCAAAGGCCTGCAGACCGGCGCCGACGATTACCTGTCGAAGCCGTTCTCGTTTGCCGAGCTCACCGCGCGCGTGCAGGCACTCCTCAGACGGCAGAAACCATCCGCGCTGCGGCCCCTGAAGGTCTCAGACCTGAGCCTGGATCCTGTCACCCGTGTCGTCAGGCGCGGCGACCGACGAATCGACCTGAGCGCCAAGGAGTTCGCGCTCCTCGAGTACCTGATGCGCAATGCCGGCCAGGTCCTGACTCGGGCGATGATTGCCGAGCAGGTCTGGAACTTCAGTTGGGAACGCCTCACGAACGTGATCGATGTGTACGTGAATCATCTGAGGCGCAAGACCGAGGCCTCCGGCAAGCCTCGGCTCATTCATGCCGTTCGCGGGGTCGGGTACATCCTCCGGGAGGAGGAACAGGTCAGTGAGACTTAAGAGCCTCCGTGGGCGGCTCATCGCCTGGCATCTTGGCATCCTTGCGATGAGCCTGGTCCTGTTTTCGGTGCTCCTGTACGAGGCCCTCTCGCAAAGCCTCTATCGCCATCATGACGCCGAGCTCGCGATCGAAGCCGACCGGGCCGCGCACGCGCTCGGCGGCGTCGATTTCCGTCAAGAACCAGCAGTGCCCGCACTCGTTCCCTCACAGGTCTCGGAGGAGTTCTTGATCGTTCGGAATCCCCGAGGAGACCTGTTGTATCGATCGCCGCTGCTGGAGATCATCGAGCCGAACATCGGGGAACACGAAGCGCTCGTGCATGCCGCCGCCCTCGGCGTGGAGGCGCCACAGTTTTTCACGGCCGAACTCGAACGCACGGGGCCCGTCCGGTTCATCTGCGTTCCGATTGGTACGCCTGCTCGGGCGTACCTTCAACTCGGTCGGCCACTCGGCGACGTCCCCGAGACACTGCGCGCGGTAGCCATCGCCTGTGCCCTGCTCGTGCCCGTCATCCTGGTGCTCATGAGCTTCAGCGGCTGGGTGATCGCGGGCCGCGCGCTCGCCCCGATGAAAGCCATGAACGACACGCTGCAGGCCATTCAGGCCACGGACTTGTCACGCCGGCTGGACGTGCCCGCGGACGCGGAGTTGGACAGTCTGGTGACGACGGTGAATCGGTTGCTCGCGCGACTCGAGAAAGCCTTCTCGTCGTTGAAACAGTTCACGGCGGACATCTCCCACCAACTGCAGACACCGCTGACCGTCATGAAAGGAACCGCGGACGTGACCCTCGGCTCGACCCACACGCCCCTGGATTATCAGCGTGCCCTGACCGACATGGGCGAGGAAATCGATGAAATGACCGCCATCCTCGCCGATCTGCGGGCGTTGAGCCTGGCCGACGCTGGACCCGGGGCGAGCGAGCACGGCGCCGTGCACCTCTCGGAGGTGGCCGGGGAGGCCGCCGAGATTCTCGAAGCCCTCGCTGAATCGAAGCACATCTCGGTCGACACGGCCATCGATCCCGGCGTCATCGTGTGGGGCAGCGGCGTTGGATTGAAACAAGTCCTGCTCAACCTCGTGGACAACGCCGTCAAGTACACCGGCGCTGAGGGCCGGATTCGCGTGCAGCTCCGCGCGGAGCCATCCGACGCCGTTCTGACAGTATCCGACACGGGCGTCGGCATCGCGCCCGAGGAACTGCCCCGCGTCTTCGACCGCTTCTATCGCGTCTCTGGATCGGACGCACGCTCCCGTGGCACCGGACTCGGACTCGCCATCGCCAGGCGAATCGTGGAAGCGCACGGCGGATCAGTGACCGTTGACAGCCGCCCGGGCGAGGGCTCGACGTTCACCGTACGGCTCCCGCTGGCGCGTAGGTTCGCGCGGTTCAACGCGCCACAGTCGCATCCTTTCTGAACCGGACTGCACGCGGGTTGCCTCGGTGGCGATGCCGTGCGGCCATGAGGAGGAACACCGGAAGTCCAACGGCCACGATGGCCATCGCGGTCCAATGACCGTTCGTGAGGCCGAGCGCCACGGGCGGGACATCGCCCCGCAGGAAGAACAGTCCGAATCTGAGGGCGCCGAGCAGCAGCACGTACAGCAGGAACAGTCCGCCCTGCGGCGCCTTGCCGCGCATCTGGAGCAGCACGGCCGCGATGACGAGATCTCCACCCGCCTCATAGAACTGCACGGGGTGGCGGGCCACGCCGTCGAGCGGCGCGTAGCTCGCCGAGTGGGTGTACACGACGCCCCACGGCAGTGCCGTGGCCGTCCCGTAGTCCATCCCGGCCAGGCCACACGGGACACGTCCGATGGCGGCCGCTATCGGGATCGCAGGCGCAAACAGATCTGCCGCGCCTGAAAACGACACGCCAGCCCGCCTCGCGTACAGAAGCGCGGCAAGCATCGCCCCGAAGAGGCCACCGAAGAACGCGAGGCCACCCTCCCACACGGCCAGAATCCGCCATGGGTCGTGTAGATAGCCTGCGGGATCGTTCTAGGCGACGAAATAGAGCCGTGCGCCTGCAAGCGACCCGACCAGGGTCCACAGGAGAAGCCCTTCCACGTGCTCGGTCGCCAGAGATACCCGTGGCGCCCAGCGCCGCACGAGCAACGCAGTCGCGATAAACGCGGCGCCCCAGCCCAGTCCGTACCAATTGATCGGAATGGGGCCGAGATGCGCCACGGGATCCCACGCGATCTCAATCATTCTTTCGGCTCGACCTCGTCATCCGCTTCCGCGTCCCGGGCCAACACCGCGCGCACGACGTCGGGCATCAGGCTGTCGATCATGGCCGCGTACATCAACGATGGCGATGCACGGCGGCCCGACCCGTAGCGCACCTGACGAGGCAAGCGCTCGGACAGCAGGGCGTGCCCCGTTGTTCCGGCGATCAGAACGACCTGTGTTTCGAGGGCGAACCCCGGCTCGACGCTGTAGCTTCCACCCCGGCCGCCTCGCTGAGTGACACGAGGAGGCAGACGCCTCAGTCGGACAGAACCGGTCACAATCAGAGGCTCCCCGTATTCTTCACCGACCGTGCGCCAGTACGCGACGTCCCCAAACACACCTTCGTGCTCGACCAACCTCCTGAACACGACCGAGGAGGTCGAGGAGCACGTGGCGACCGACCCGTCGTTCCGCCGGCCGACCGCGGTCCAGCCGCCGCGCGCGGCCCGGGCCGCGCTTCGCGTCGTGTTCTGACGCTACTTCACGTACTGCGCGGGGTTGGCGTCGAACTTCGCCTTACACACCTTGGCGCAGAAGTAGTACGTCTTCCCGTTGTAGACGCTCGTGCCCGCCGCCTTCGCCGGGTCGACCTGCATCCCGCAGACGACGTCTTTTTCCATCGCTCCCTCCCTTTGAGGCCGTCACACATCACAGAGCGCCGCGATGAACTCCCGCGTGCCCGGCGGTCCGCCGAGCGCCAGCACCAGCGCCCCCGCGTTCGGCTCGACCAGCAGCTCGAACCGCAGGAAGCGGCAACAGTGGCGCTCGGCTTCAATCGCCGCCGCGACCGCGTGCAGTGTCTCGGCCGACGAGTCGAACCGCAGGCGGAATCCATCCTCCGTCGCGTCGACGGCCTGCGCGCGGCGAAACAGACCGGGCAGCAGCTGCGCCCGTCGAGTCGCCATCGTCTCCGGGGTGAGCGTGCACACAACTGGCAGGCCCGTCATGGTGTCCTCCCCGCTCCCTGTACCAGCATCGCCGCGCCGAGCAGCGCCAGGATGACCGCCACTGTCCGCCGGAACCAGCGCTCGGGGATCCGCGCGAGCACGCGATGCCCGAGCACCGTGCCCGCGAGCACGCCGGCCGTGGCCAACGCCACCCACGCGCCAACCTGGCGGATGGGCTCTCCCATGTACCAGAGGTAAATCGGGACGCGCGCGCCGTCGACCATCAGGCCGACGGCCGTCGCCGTGGCGACGAACGCGTGCTTCGGCAACTCGACGCCGAGGAGGGCGGCAGACCGGATGCCGCCCTGGTTGCCGACGAGCCCGCCGAGGAGTCCCGAGAGCGCGCCGGCCGCATACGCGATCGGCCCCTCGAAGCGCATGCGCTGGGCGAGCCCGGTCAGCTCGGCGGCGGCGGAGAACAGGAGCAGCCCCCCGAAGATCATCATCAGGAGCGGCGTCGTCGCCTGCTCCTGCACGAGCGCGCCAATGAGGCCCCCGGCCGCGCTCATCACGCCGAAGCTCCAGAGCACCTGCCGGTCGATCCGCCCGCCGAGGAGCCAGAAACGGAACGCCGTCCCGACGACGTGCGGGATCGACACCGCGGCCACCGCCAGGCGGGCGTCGAGCTGCCACGCCATGGCGGGCGTCAAGAGGCTCCCGATGCCGAACCCGGCGACGCCGGCGATCGCGCCCCCGGCAACGGCCGACGCCACGAGGACTAGCTCGAACATCGCGACCCCATCCCCCCGATGGTATGCTGTGCGGGCAGAGCCATGCCAACACGAATCCTGCTGCCGGTACTTGCTGCCGCCCTTGTCGCCGCGACCGCATCGTGCGGACGAACCACCGATCCGGCCGAATGGACGATCGCCATGCAGCGCGTTGCCACGCCGGCGGGCGCCGCCAGCAGTGAGCCGCAGATCAGCACGTCCGATCGCGGTCTCGTCCTCAGCTGGATCGAGCGTGTGGGCAAAACGACATCACTGAAATTTGCCGAGCGCAGCGCGTCGGGCTGGAGTGCGCCGGTCACGGCCGCGTCGGGGGACAACTGGTTCCTCAGCTACGCCGACGTCCCCTCCGTCATGCGGCTCGGGAACGGGACGCTGGTCGCGCAGTTCCTCCAGAACATCGATCCGATCCGCGAGTCGTACAACCTGCTGCTCTCCTACTCGACCGACAACGGCAAGACGTGGGCGAAGCCGTTCATGCCGCACCACGACGGTACAGAGACGCAGCACGGCTTCGCCTCGCTCGTCGAGCTGCCCGGCAACACGCTCGGCGTCGTCTGGCTCGACGGACGCAACAGCGAGTTCCTCGACAACGACCCGACGAGCGGCACGATGACGCTGCGCTACGCGGCCTACGACGCCGGCTGGAAGCAGATTGCCGACGTGGAGATCGATCACAGGGCGTGTGAGTGCTGCCAGACGACGGCGGTGCTGACCGCCGACGGGGTGCTCACCGGGTTTCGCGACCGCAGCGACGAGGAAGTGCGGGACATCGCGGTCTCGCGGCTCGACGGCGGCACGTGGACGCCGGCGACGTTCGTCGCAAAAGACAACTGGCAGATCGACTTCTGCCCCGTGAACGGTCCAACGCTGAGCGCGCGGGGGCGCGACGTGGTCGCCGCCTGGTTCACGGTGAAGAACGAGCTCGGTCAGGCGTACGCCGCCTTCTCGAGCGATGCGGGACGCACCTGGGGCATGCCGATCCGCCTGGATGATGGCGGCTCGCTCGGCCGCGTCGACGTCGAGCTGCTCGAGGACGGCTCGGCCATCGCGTCGTGGGTGGAATATGCGCAGGGCGCGTCGAGCGTCCGGCTGCGGCGCGTCGATCGAACCGGCGCGCGGTCGGCGCCGATTCCCGTGGCCGGCGTCAGCGGCGGCCGCGCCAGCGGATTCCCGCGGATGGGTCTCCGCGGCAACGAGCTGATCGTCGCGTGGTCGGACGGCGGGCCCGGCGAGGACGGCCAGCTCCAGGTGCAGACGGCCGTCGGTCAGATCCCGTGAGTTGCGGCGGGCCGTAAAGGCCCGCCCTACATCCCGCGATCGCGCATCGTCCAGCCGAAGCCGTCTTTGGGACGGCGCAGGCTCGTCATGCGCACGCGGTGTTCGGTGGGAATGCGGCCCGGCCAGCCGCTGACGATCACGTAGTCGCCCAGCTTCAGCGTTTCCCGCGTCACCCCCTGCCCGCCGAGCTCGGTGGCCCCCACCCACTCGACCGCGTAGCGGACGAGCGATCCGTCGCGTGCCTTGACGACCACGTGGACGAACGAGTGCGGATTGCGGAGGACGATCTGGGCGAGCTCGCCCTGAATCGTGACCGTGCGATCTTCGAGGTAGATGTCGGGAAATGAGTGGTGCGCGTACGCCTGCGCGGCCCCCGCGCACGCTCCAGCCGCCACGATCGCAGCCAGCATACGCTTCATGCACCCTCCGTGACGTTCCCATACTAGTCGAACCGCGCCGGAGGGCGCCTCTGAAGAGTACCTGAATTCTTTTTCAGGAACACCGCGGCCCGGAAACACCCCAGGATCAACGGTTTGCTGCGATTTACCCTGCTGCCGGGACAGGGCATACCCCGTCGACGGCGCGAGAGTCCCCTGCCGACCGGATGGATCAGCGGGCGCGTCCCGACGAAAGATCGCCATATGACACAGCGCGCCTTTGTCGCCCTTCTGGTCCTCCTGGCGGCCACATCGGCGGCGGCCCGGCAGCGGTCGATCCCGCCGGCTGGCGGCCAGACGGCCGACTACGTGATTGGCGCGCAGGATGCGCTGGTCGTCACCTCATACGACCAAGCCGACCTGTCGGGCCGGTTTGTCGTCGAGGCGGACGGCACGTTCACGTTTCCGCTGCTTGGGCGCGTCGGGGCGGGCGGCATGACACTGCGGCAGTTCGAGGCGTCGCTGCGGCAGCAGCTCGTGGCCGGCGGCTTCTTCAAGAACCCGCAGATCACGGTCGGGGTCACCCAGTATCGCAGCCGGAAGGTCTACGTCCTCGGCGAGGTGCGGAAGCCGGGCGTCCTGCCGATCTCGGGCGCCATGCGCCTCGTGGAGGCGCTCGCGCTGGCCGACTCGCTGCTGCCGACGGCGGGACCGGAGGTCGTGATCATTCCGGCGAGCGACGATCCCACGGCATCGCGCGAGGACCGCGCGGTGCGCATCCGGTTGGCCGAGCTCGAGAACGGCAACATCGCGATGAACGTGCCGCTCAACGACGGCGACACGATTCTGGTGCCGCGCGCTGAAGAGGTCTACGTGTTCGGCCAGGTCAAGAGCCCGGGCGCGTACCCGGTGCGGCAGGAGGAGATGACGGTGCTCCAGGCGCTCTCGCTGGCCGGCGGCGTCACCGACCGCGGCGCCACGAGCCGGATCGAAATCGTGCGGACGATCGACGGCGCGCGCCAGGAGATCCGCGCCGGCCTCACCGACATCATCCGGCCCGGCGATACCGTCGTCGTGCCGGAGCGGTACTTTTAGACACCCCTCACGAGCGCGGCCAGACCGCGCCCTGGATGCGCGGGACGTTGCCGATCCCGCGGTACACGAACTTCTGGATCCGCTTCCCTTCGTACGTCTCCGTCGTGTACAGGTTGCCCTTCGAATCGACCGCGATGCTGTGCACGCCGTAGAAGAGGCCCGGCTGCCGGCCGCCGTCGCCGAACGAGGTCAGCTCTTCGAGCGTGTCGCGCCGCAGGATGCGGACCTTGTGGTTGCGACCATCGGCCAGGAAGATGTAGGTCTGCTGCGGATCGCGTGAGAACGCCACGTCCCACACCGACCCTTCTCCCAGGCTCCGGCGCGCGATGAACCCCTCCTTCACGAACTTCCCGTCCTTCTGGAACACCTGGATGCGGTCGTTGGCGCGGTCGCAGACGTACACGAGGTTGTCGTTCGAGAGGTCGGCGCAGTGGACCGGGTTGCGGAACTGCTGCGCGGGCGGCGCGTCCGGATTGTAGGGCCCGAGGTTCGTGTCATCCGGCTTGTTGCCGTAGGCGCCCCAGTAACGCTTCATCATGCCGGTCGTCGCGTCGAGGACGGCGACGCGCTTGTTGAGGTACCCGTCGGCGATGTACGCCTCGTTGTCGCGCGCGTCGACGAAGATCTTCGCGACGCGGCCGAAGTTCTGCCGGTCGTTGCTGTCGCCGGCGTAGGTGGAGAGCCCCTCCGCATTGGTCGGACCCCGGTGGACGCCCGCCTTCCCGTACTGCGCCACGAATTTGCCGTTGCGCGTGAACTTGAGGATGTGCGAGTCGCCGGCGCCGTTGCCGCCGATCCAGACGTTCCCCTGGTGGTCGAGGAAAATGCCGTGGTTCGACTGCGGCCACTCGTAGCCCTGCCCGGGACCGCCCCAGGCCTGCACGAGGTTGCCGTTCGGGTCGAACTCGATGACGGGCGGCGCCCCCGCGCAGCACTCGCCGGTCGGCGGCTTCTGCTCGAGGCCGCGCTCGTTGTTGCTCAGCGTCGCCGAGCTGCGGTGGATGATCCAGACGTGGTCGCGCTCGTCGATCCAGACGCCGATCGTGGAGCCGAGGAGCCAGTGGTTCGGCAGCGGCCTGGGCCAGAGCGGGTCGACCTCGAAGCGCGGCGCGCGCACGGTGTTGCCGTTGGTCTGCGCCACGACGCGCTGCAGCGCGAAGTCGGCGGCGAGCAGCACACCGAGCACACATGCTGTCAGGAACACCCCATTGCGCACGCGCCTTGTCGCCATATCTGCCTCCTCGTGTCCCCGGATGCTACTACAACTCGGCTTCAGCCGGACCCGATCGTTCCGCTTTCGCCTTCGCCAGCGCGCGCACGGCCCAGACGAGCGCCGCCCCGGCCACCAGTACCATGGCCGCCCGGACCATCCACAGCAGCAGCCCGGCATCGAGCCCCGGCAGCGGGAACTCCAGCAGCTGGGCGCCGCGCTCCGTCATCCAGTGCCAGGCCGTGTGCGCCACGAGGATCGACAGGATGATCGTCCCCATGCGCTCGGCCACCACGTACCGAAAGCCCAGGCTGAGCGCCGGCACGACCGCCGCCAGCACCAGCAGCTGCCCCAGCTCGACGCCCACGTTGAACGACAGCAGCGACAACAGCAGATGGGAGCCCGCGAACTGCAGCGAATCGCGCAGCGCGAACGAAAACCCGAACCCGTGCACGAGTCCGAACGCGAAGGTGATGATCCAGCGGCGGCTCACCTTCGCCCCGACGATGTTTTCGATCGCCATGTACACGATCGACATCGCGATGAGCGTCTCGACGAGCGGCGGAAACCACAGGCCGCCCGGCGCGATGTCGTACGCCGACGCGAAGAGCGTCACCGAATGCGCCACCGTGAACGAGGTCACCACGAGGACGAGCGTCCGCACGCGGCGCAGCGGGATGACGAGACACACGAGGAACAGCAGATGGTCGATGCCCCCGAGGATGTGCTCGAAGCCGGAGGCGACGAACCGCGCCGCCGCCTGGTGCCACCGCGGATCGAGACGCACCACGCCGGGGTCGTCGTGCAGCTCGAAGGCGCGGATGCGCCCGTCCGGGGTCAGCAGGCGCAGCGCAATCGTCACGCGGAGCGCCAGGGTGCGCAGGCCGGGGTCGATGGCGAACCGCGACTGATCCGACCTGATGGGGTACTCGAGCCAGGCGTCGAGCATCCCCTGCTCCCAGTACAGATCGGTGTTCACCGGGAGCGGCGGGCCGCTCATGTGCGCCAGCGCCGTCTCGTACTCGCGGAACGACGTGTCCGACGGGAGCGACACGCGCACGGCGACGAGCTCGGGCGCGCCCGCACGCACATCCTCCTCGTAGAGCGCGACCTGCTGCGCGATCCAGATCGTCGCGCCGGTGCGCAGCGCCTCCTCGATGCGTGTCAGGTCGAGATAGCCGAGACCGCGCTGCGGGATGTCGACGTCGCGGATGGCCTGCATCGGCACGCGGATGAGCAGCCGCGCACGCTGTCCTTCCGGCTTCAGAAACGCCTGGACGACGACGTCGTTGGGAATGTCGTGCGCCCGCACCCGGGCTGACGCCCCGACGACGAGAAGAAGCGCCGCTGCCGTGACTGCCCGGACCAGCATCGGCGTCAATTCGACGTCGTCGTCGCTTCCTGCGGCACGCGGAACGCCAGCAGCTCTGCGCTGTAGTTGCCGCCGCCGATCGCCACGACGAGGTACTGCCGGCCCTTCAGCATGTACGTCATCGGCGAGCCGGTCTGCGGCGCCGGCATGTACACCGCGCCGACCTCCTGTCCGCTGGCCTTGTCGTACGCCCGCAGCATCGCGCCGCGCTGGCCGGCCGGCGTCGTGAAGAAACCGGCTTCGCCCGCGATGAGCAGCGCCTTGGTCGTCAGCACGCCGATGCGTCCGATGCGCCCCGTGCGCGGGATCGTCAGCCCCTTGAGCGCGGGGTGATTCCGGATGTTGTCGGCCGTCTCGCCGTGGGGTACCTGCCAGATCAGATCGCCCTTGTTGAGATCCAAGGCGGTGATCGTGGCGTATGGCGGCTTGACGAGCGGCAGGCCCTGAACCGTAATCGGCGGAGCGGCCTCGCCGCCCGCAGCGCCGGCCGCCGGCAGCGGCCGCGGCGGCGCCGCCGGGTCGCCCGCCGTGCCGCGCACATACCGCATGTCGGAGCGCTTGCCGTCGGCTTCAATCAGTCCGAGATCGGAGATCTGATTCGTCGAATAGACGTAGAGATAGTTGGTCTCCGGGTCGAGCGATCCGCCCTGCCAGTTGGCGCCGCCCGTCGTCGACGGCAGCATCAGCGTCGCCAGCGGCCCCGGCCACGTGCTCGCCACCGGCGGCGTGAAGAGCGGCCCGATCTTGTAGCGCGAGACGAGCTTCACCGCCTCGGCCCGCAGCTCCGGCGTGAAGTCGATGAGATCGTCGATGGCCACTCCCTGTTTGGCGAATGCCGGCGGCTTCGTCACGAACGGCTGCGTCGGGCTCGCCTTGTCGCCCGGAACCGTCGACGCCTCCACCGCGCGCTCCTCGATCGGCCACACCGGCTGGCCGTTGGTCCGATCGAGCACGTACACCCACCCCTGCTTCGTCGGCTGCGCAAGCGCCTTGATCAGCCGGCCGTTGACGGTGATGTCGACGAGGATCGGCGCGCACGGGATGTCGAAGTCCCAGATGCCGTGGTGCACGAGCTGGTAGTGCCAGCGCCGCTTGCCCGTCTTCAGCTCGACGGCGACAATACTCTCGCCGAACAGGCCGGCGCCTGGCCGGTGCCCGCCGTAGTAGTCGCCCGTCGGGAGTTCAACCGGCAGATACACGAGGCCCAGCTCCTCGTCGATGCTCATCTGCGACCAGACGCCGGTGTTGCCGTTGGTCTCGGCGGAGCCGTTCTCCCAGGTCTCGTACCCGGCCTCGCCGCGCATCGGCAGCGTGTGGAAAATCCAGAGCCGCTTGCCGGTCCGCACGTCGTAGCCGCGCACGTACCCATTGTCGTTGTCGCGGCGCCGCGGAATGCTGCCCGGCAGGTGCGCGGCGCCGATGACGATGACGTCGCCCGACACGACCGGCGCCGCGTGCAGTCCGATTTCTCCGGTCACCGGGTCCATGTCCTGGTCGTCTTCGAGCTTCAGATCGACGATGCCGTTCCTGCCGAAGCCGGGAATCGGCCGGCCGGTGCGCGCGTCGAGCGCGAGCAGCTGATAGCCGGGCGTGACGTAGAGAATCCGCTCCTGCCGGCCGTCGGTCCAGTACGACAGTCCGCGGCCCGAGAGCCGCCGCGGCGCGCTGTCGCCGCGCGCGCCTTCATTCAGGCTGTACATCCAGAGCATCTCCCCCGTCTCGGCATCGAGCGAGACGACGGCGCGGCGCGTGCCCGCGGTCGTGTACAGCTTGCCGCCGACCATCAGCGGGGTCGACTGGAAATTGAACTCCGGCCGCGGCCCGAGCGCGTCGGACTTGAAGCGCCACGCCACCTCGAGCGTGCCGAAGTTGCCCTTGTTGATCTGATCGAGGGCGGCGTAGCGCGTGTTGGCGAGGTCTCCGCCGTAGGTGCGCCACTCTCCATTCGGGGCTCCCCCCCGCGCGGCCCCGCGGTTCTGGGCCGTGCCGGCCGTCGAGGCCGCCACGAGTGCACACACCAGTATCACGCACGTCTTTCTCATCACACCCTCCACCAGGTCTCGTCCAGCGCGGATTCTACGTCAAACGACCGCTAGGTGGTCTTGCGGACGCGCACCCGGCCGACCTTGTTGACGCCGCTGTAAGCGAGCAACAGGTCGCCGTTCGGCGCCGTCACCATATGCCGTACGACGCCGCCGCCGTTGGGAATCTTCCACGTCTGGAACGCCTTCGTCGCCGGGTCGAACCGCACGAGCGTATTCGGCTCGACCCCCGACTCGCTGTACCACACGGCTCCGTCCGGCGTGACGCTGATGCCGTACGGCTGCGACCGCGGGCCGGCCGGCGACGGAAATTCCTGGACCTGCTTCGTCTTCAGGTCGAGGCGGCCGAGAAATCCACGCGCGTAGTCGGTGTACCAGACGACGTCATTGGCGTCGACCGCGATGCGCCGCGGCCGCGCGCCCTCCGGCAGCGTGTACTCCGTGATCTCCATCGTCTTCGGATCGATCGTCCCGATCTTGTTCGTGCGGAACAGGTCGAACACGGGCGTCCCGCTCGAGAGCACGACGATGCCGTACGGCGCCGCGCGCGGCGTGGGCGGCTGCTTGAGGGTGACGGCGCCCGTCTTCGGGTCGAGCTTGCCGACGAAGTTGCCGCCCTGCACGGTGAACCAGAGGATCCCGTTGCGGTCGAAGATCGGCGTGTGCGGATCGCGTGCCGCCGGATCCGGCATCTTGTACTCCGTGACCTGGCCGGTCTTCGGATCCAGCTTCCCGATCAGCCCCGCGGCGTTGCCGGTGTACCAGATGTTGCCGTCGCGATCCGACACGAGGCCGTGCGGTCCGTGGCGTCCCGGCAACGGGAACTCGCGCACCTGGCCCGTGCCCATGTCGACGCGGCCGAGCGTCTGGGCGACCTGACCCGTGTACCACAGCGTGCCGTCGAGGCCGAACGCGGGATCGTGCGGATGGGCATTCGGCGTCGAGGCATTCCACTCGGTGAATTCCACGTCGACCTTGACTCCGCGCTGGCCGGCCAGCGGCACCGCGACAGCCGCGCTGACGAGTGCCGCGGCCGCAACGACGACGAACGAGCGTGGGCGCATCATGGCTCCTCCTCTCTATCCTGATAGCGGCGATTTCATCTACACACCTACCGCGACGTCTCTTCCAGCTGCGCCGCGGTGACAAACCGCGGCGCGATGTCGACCGGTACGTCCTGGAGCCGGTCCAGCACCGTCTGCACCGGCGGCCGCACCACCGCGAGCTTCTGGATCATCTGCCGCGCGCCGTCATAGCCGCCGACCGCCTGCATCGTCATGATGTCGCGCGTCAGGTCGATCACGTTCTGACGGATGCGCTCGGCGTTCACGCTGAAGGTCCCGTCGGCCGCCACCGTGACGCCGCCGTTGTCGAGAAAATAATTGAGCTGCATGGCGACGCCGCGGCCGTGGGCCTCGTTGATGCCGAACCGGATCGACCGGAACATCGACGCCAGGTACGTTGTGTACATCGTCTGGCCCAACGCCGTATCGAGCTTGGCGCGATCGACCAGGAACTGCAGCGCGAACAGACCCGAAACGTCGGCCTTCGCTTCCTCGATGGCGCTGTAGGTCTCCCGCAGCTCCTGCCGGACGGTCGTGGCGCGGCCGCCGACCGTGATGTTGTGCGGGCCGAGGCCGTGCATCAGCTCGTGCATCAGGATGTGGGTGAAGAACGCGTCGAACGTCACGTTGGCCTGGTCGGCGGGTGACAGCGCCACGCGGGCGATCGGCTGCAGGACCATCCGGAACTTCGCGTCCTGGTTGTTCTTCAGCATCACGCGCTTGCTGCCGTGTTCCTTGATGACGCGCTCGTCGTTCGGCAGGTTGAAGGCGGCCGTCTGCACGCCCCTGTTCGCGTCGCCCGACGAGAAGACGGTGTTGACGACGCGAATCGGCGCCAGGGCGCCGAGCTTCGGGTTGCGGAACATCGGATCGATCGGCAGGTTGTTCTCGATCTCCTGCAGCTCGCCGCCGAACCGCGTCAGTTTCGCCGTCTCGGCCTCGTCTTTGATGGTGATGAACGCCTCGAAGGCTGCCTTGTAGTTGAACCACTCGTCCTCGTACACCTCGTACGGGCCGATGGTCGGCTCGATGCTCGCATCGAGCTCCATCCAGGCCACGTCGCTCGCGTATTAGTCGTTCGTCAACAGGGCGTCGGCGCGCGTTTCGAGGTAGTGCTTCAGCGTCGGTTGGCTGGTCAGCCCCGCCGCCTCGCGCAGGAGCGCAGCCACCTGTCCGAGCTCGCCCTGATAGTCGAGGCTGTACGGCACGGACATCAAGCGTCCGTCGAGCCCGCGGCGAATCGTCGTGAAGAAGCCGGTGGCGCGGGTGCGCTCCGCGGCGGGCAGCGTCTTCAGCCACGCGTCGATGTCGTCTTTGGTGGCGCCGGCGGGATAGAAGTTCGCCTGCGGCGGCTTGGGCGGCGCGCCGGGGACGAACGGCTCGTCGTCGTCGAGGCGCGACCACGGCCCCTTGTTGATCAGGAAGTACCGCAGGCGCGCCTGTCCGAGCTCCGACCGATCGCCGGCGAGCGTCAGCAGCATGGCCTCGTTGCCGGCCCAGACCTGCCGCAGGAAGAGCGCGTCGAAGACCTTCGCCGCATCGATGAGCCGCGCGAGCGCCTGGCGCTCGTTGGGCGCCAGTGCCGAGAGATCGGCGGTGAGATCGACCGGCGCGAAGCGCGCCGTCATGGTGTGGAGCTGCTGCAGCATCGGATCGATGTGAGACTCTGTGGTGGATGGAGGCGGCTGCGGGGTGCGGCACCCGGTGAGCACGGCCGCGAGAAGAACGCCCGCAAGGACGCGAATCACTGAACTCCCAACCACCAACCACCAACCAGCTAGTGCACGCCGGGGCTCGTCTGCAGCGCCGCCGGCTCGGCGCCGAGCCGGCGAATCGCGGTCTCCCACATCTCATCGGGTGCGACGCCGAAAATCAATCCCGGATCGACCGACGCCGTGAGCCACGCCGATGCCGCCAGCTCCTTGTCGAGCTGACCCGGCCCCCAGCCAGCGTACCCGACCAGCACGCGGGCACGAGACGTGGGCGGCGCCTGCAGCAACTGGAGCGTGAGCTCGCGCGAGACTGACAGGAGCACGCCCGGCGAGACCTCGCGCTGTTCATCTTCCGGCCCCTGGCCCTCCGCCATCAGCACCCAGGTGCGCTGCGGGTCGACGGGACCACCAACCCAGAGTCGCACGTCGGGATCGATCCGCACGGGCGGCTCGGTTCGGATGACCTGCCATGCCGGGTCGTCCATCTGTCGGTTCACGACGAAGCCGAACGCGCCCTGATCCGTGTAGTCACAGAGCAGGACGACTGTCTTCGCGAAGTTCGGATCGGCCATCTGGGGCATCGAGAGGAGGAGGAGCGGCGCCGCGGACGACATGAAACGATCTTACTCCGTGTTGCTGTTGGCGATTGCGACCGCGATGTTCCGGCGCAGGCCCTCGAGCTTCGCGCGCGTCATCGGACTCGCTGTGAGGAGCGCCCGCCACTCGTCATCCGAGCGCTCACACAGATCCATGAGGCGCGGCCGATCGAGGCCCGGCCGCGGCTGCCAGGCGGGATCGGCGGACACCGGCGCCGCCTCGTTGTAGGGACAGACGTCCTGACAGATGTCGCAGCCGTAGACGTGGTTCCCGAGCGCCGGCCGGAGCGGCGCTGGAATGTCGCCGCGGAGCTCGATCGTGAGGTACGAGATGCAGCGCGTCGCGTCGAGCACGCCGGGGCTGATGAGCGCGCCGGTCGGACACGCGTCCAGGCAGCGCGTGCACGCGCCGCACTGGTCGAGTCCCGGCGCGTCGGGTTCGAGCGGCAGCGTGCAGATGATGTCGCCGAGGAAGAGCCACGACCCGAGCTCGGGATTGATCAGACAGGTGTTCTTTCCGATCCAGCCGAGCCCCGCGTACTGCGCGTAGACGCGTTCCTGCACCGGGCCGGTATCGACGTACGCCCGTGCGTCGAACGGCGCCGACGCCTCGGCGCGCATCCACGCGAGGAGCGCGTCGAGACGCGTCGTGAGCACATCGTGATAGTCGTCGCCCCATGCGTACCGCGAGATGCGCGCGATCTCGGGCGGAACCTCGGCGCCGGCGTACGGCGGGACGGTGTTGTAGAGCGTGCCGGTGACGATCACGCTGCGGGCGCCGGCCACGACCGCACGTACGTCGGCGCGACGGTCCGCCGTGCGCGCCATGTAGGCCATCTCGCCCGCATAGCCGCGGGCGAGCCAGTCGCGCAGAAAGGCCAGTTCGGGATAGGTGTCGGCAGCCGCGACCCCGCAGAGATCGAACCCGAGCTCGCGCGCCCGGGCCTTGATGGCCGCCGATGTCAGCGCCACGCCTTCACGATACCAAGAGTACGTGGCGTCCGGCTTCAGCCGACCGCGGGTCGTGGGTCAATTTGAAAATCTGCTGCCTCGCGAAGGCGGTTCGGCCGTGCGATGATTAGCCGTGCCTTCCCGAGGAAGTACGCCGAAACAGAAAGCTACGCCGGAAGCGCGCGATTTTGCTGCAGTCGCCCGCCAAGTTGTTGGGCAGGCGACAGGGGAACCGCTCACTCAGAAACCAGCCATCAAGACGTCTCGCCGCCCTCGTCGGCGAGCAGCGCGCTAAGGCTCGGACTAGTTTCTAGTCCTGCCGTTTTCGCCCTCAGGATCATCCGTTTAACTTGAGAATTGGTATTTATTGGAATCAGTTGGATGCCTGGATGCTCAAGCGGAAAGACACGGAACACCTCGTCTGAAAACGCCGGCCCGATAGTCGGAACGTCCTTGAAGTCTAGGATGACTCTCTTGAATAGATCCACGCGCGCCATCACGCGTTTCGCCTGCGACCGTGAGATCAGTTTGTCGTTGCCATACTGCGCTAGTTGGACGGGCACGACCGTCTTATTGAAAGCCATGTCGTCATCGGTCGCTGTGTATTGATCAAAGATTTTTTTCGTCGTGCGGGCTGTGTGGTTGTTCAGCTTCATGAAAACCGATGTGCCGCTCGATGGATTCAGTCGCTCCAACAACCAGTCTTCTTCCTCTCCAAAAAGATGGCTAAAAAATACGCCTCCAGAAAGGATTTCAAAACCGTCGAAGACCCGTGAAGTGAAAAAGATACCCTCGCCACTGTGACGGGCCGGATCTGTCGTCAGTTTGCCCTTGGAAAGCTCGAAGATTGCATGACGTTCGTCGAGCAGATTCAAGGCCGCTTGAATTTTGCGGAAGATGCCAACCCCGTTATCCATGATCAGCATTTCCGTAGTCGCCGCCGTCTTCGTGATTGATACATGGATAGAGGTTCCGCCCGAATGATCCCGCGCGTTATTGAACATCTCGGTGAATCCATACGACCAGATGTCGCCGACGTTCTCTGGGATGTTCCCCAAGATTGGAGCGATGTCATTGCGCCAAACCACGTCTTCGGCTGGACCGCTGCTAGTCGAATAGCTTTGGTTCCATGCAAGCATGGGGGCGAGTTGATAGATGCGGCTCCTGGTCTTTCCGTTCTCTCGTAGCGCCCCTTGCACGACCAACCGGTGAAGATGGTTATTCACTGCTTGGCGCGTAATGCCAAACTTGTCTGTTGTTAACTTACTGATATTGCTAGGGTTAGACTGGACGTGGTCCAAGATGAAGCGGCGTATTTCCTCTCCCCTCGCCCGGACTCGGCTCATTGATTTGTATCCAAAGACATTGTAAATAATTAACGCTAATATTGTCAATGTTAGACCGTTCACAATTGTCAATGTTAGGCATTTATATTGTCAATTGTGATGGGTAGCATTGTCAATATTAACGATCTGGATTGGCAATGAACAACTTTCGGGCGCGTGCATCTAGACCATTTGGACGACGACGCCGTCCGGGTCCTTGATGTGAAACCCGAACTGGACATTCTGCGCCGGCGTCAGGCCGTGCTGCGTCAGCTGCTCGGTGACCGCGTCCCGGTTGAAGTTTTCGACGGTAATCGCGAAGTGATCCGTGATGCCGGACGGCCCCTCGTGCCGGAGCGACACGATCGTCCGATTCGTGCCCAGCCGGAGGATCTGATTCGGCTTGTCTTCGCTGACCGGCGTGAGCCCGAAGACGCGCCGATAGAACGCCGCTGAGCGCTGCAGGTCGGTCACGAGAATCGACACATGATCGATCCCCATCCCGCGAAGGGGGCCCGGCTGCGCGGCGGCCCCCTGTGAGGTCCCCGCCGTGGCCACCAGCGCCGAGATCCCCTGAATCAATTGCCGGCGCGTCAGCGCGCCGCGCTCGAAGCGGCGCACGAGATCGTCAACGATCGGCTCCATGGCATTCCCTCCTCGAGACCCGACCTACGTACGGCTCATCAGCTGACGGACGACGTACGGGAGGATCCCGCCGTGGCGAAACGCGACGAGCTCCTCGGGCGTGTCGATGCGCGCCGTCGCCGTGAACTCGCGCGACGTGCCGTCGGCGCGCCTGGCCACCACGCGCACGTCACCGCGCGGCACGAGGCCGCTCGCCACGCCCAGCAGATCGAATGACTCGGCGCCGGTCAGCCCGAGCGACGCCGCATGCTGCCCCGCCTTGAACTCGAGCGGCAGCACGCCCATGTTCACGAGGTTGCTGCGGTGAATACGCTCGAACGACTCTGCGATCACCGCTTTCACGCCGAGCAGCTGCGTGCCCTTCGCCGCCCAGTCGCGCGAGGATCCGGATCCGTATTCCTTGCCCGCAATCACGAGCAGCGGGACGCCCGCCTCGCCGTACGTGACCGAGGCGTCGTACATCGTCATGACCTCGCCGCCGGGCTGATACTGCGTCCACCCCCCCTCGGTGCCGGGGGCAAGCTGATTGCGCAGGCGGACGTTGGCAAACGTCCCGCGCACCATCACTTCGTGATTGCCGCGGCGCGCGCCGTAGGAATTGAAGTCCGACGGCGCGACCCCGCGCTCGATCAGATATCTCCCTGCGGGGCTGTCGGCCTTGATCGATCCGGCCGGCGAGATGTGGTCGGTTGTGACC
>CAZGLC010000070.1:0-19080 GCA_964526235.1 uncultured Bifidobacteriaceae bacterium | reverse complement strand
GCTCCGTTGCACACGCCCGCGTTATCTGTTTCACTGGTGTGAAAATCGAGGTTAGTGGGAGCTGTGCTACCATCTCCGCGTCAGGTTTCTTCCCTCACACGCGAGGCGCGGATGGCAAAGCAGGCAGTGGCGCGTACGATCGATGTCGACCCGATCGATCGACTCGAGGAGAAAGTGAAGCTTCTGGTCAACGTCGTGACCAGGCTCCGCACCGAGCAGGCGAACGCCGCGGACGAAAACGCGCGGCTGACGCAGGAGATCGAGGCGCTGCGCGCGCGCCTCGCCGACGTGCAGGGCGTGAGCACCGAGCTCGACGCGCTGCGTCACGAGCGCGAGGCCATCCGGCAGCGCGTCTCCGAGATGCTGTCGCACCTCGAGGCGTTGTAGGCCCGCTGCATGGCCGGGGTCGTCACGGTCGAAATCGGCGGCCAGCGGTACCCGATCCGCAGCGGTCTCGACCCGGCGTACGTGATCGAGCTCGCCGCGTACGTCGATCAAAAAATGCGCGCGGCCTCCGACGCCGCACCGACGACGGACATGCTGACGCTCGCGATTCTCGTGGCGCTCAATCTGGCCGACGAGTGCTTCCGGGCGCGCCAGACACAGTCGAGCTCGCACGGTGAACTCAGCGAGCGGACGCTCCGAATCGAGCAGCTTCTCGACCAGGCGCTAGCCGCGTCGTAAGTCTCATCGCATCAACACGTTACGCATCTTGACCCGGCCCCGATCGCGGATTAAGATTGCCGAAGCTCCTGCTTTGCTCGTGATGGTTTTCGGAGGCTCGTCTGAGCCAACGTTAAACCCCAAGCGAGCCGCGAGGACGCGCGGTGTGCATGCCTCCGAGGCGAGGAAGCCTGAAGCGCGGCCGACAACAGCGGTTCCACCTGCTTTTCGCAGGTTCATTCGACCTCCCCACACGGCAAAGCGGGGCTGCCTTCCCCTTTCAGTTTGCCCACTCTCACCGTTGCCGATCTCGGCGAGCGCGCGCTCATTGAACGCATCACGGCGCGGCTGACGGCGCCTGCATGGCTGGTCGTGGGTCCGGGCGACGACGCGGCGGTCGTGGAGCCGGCGCGCGGCACGCTCGACGTGTTCACGACCGACGTGCAGGTCGAAGCCGTGCACTTCGACCGCCGGTTCGTGCCGCCCGACGCCATCGGCCACCGGGCGCTCGCGGTGAACCTCAGCGATCTGGCCGCGATGGGCGCGCGGCCGCGCGCGGCGCTGCTCTCGCTCATCCTGCCCGACGCGCTCGACGTGGCGGCGATCGACGGGCTCCTCGACGGCCTGCTCGCGCACGCCGACGCGCACCGCGTCGCTGTCGTCGGCGGCAACGTCTCGCGCTCGCCAGGTCCGCTGATCGTCGACGTGACGGCGATCGGTACCGTGCGACGGCGCCGGATTCTGCTGCGATCGGGCGCCCGGCACGGCGATGGGGTATATCTAACGGGGACGATCGGCGACGCGCTCGCCGGACTCGAGTCGCTGCGGCAGGGAGGCACGCCGACCATGAACGCGCAGGAGGAGCGGTATCTGCGTCCCGAGCCGCGCGTGCGCGCCGGGCTCGCGCTCGCGGGCCACCGCGCCGCCTCGGCGTGCATGGATCTGAGCGACGGGCTGGCCGACGCCGTCCGCCAGCTGGCCGCGGCCTCCGGCGTCGGCATCGAGCTCGACGCGGCGTCGCTGCCGATTGCCGAGCCCGTGCGCCGCTGGCACGAGGCGCGCGGCGGGGATGCCCTCGCGGCGGCCGTTCAGGGGGGCGACGATTACGAACTGCTCTTCACGGTGCGCCCGGCGCATCACGGGCGGCTGCGCGGCGCCGAGCGGGCGCTCGCCGGCCTCCCGATCACGCGCATCGGCGTCGTGACGCGCGAGCGGCGCGTCGTGCTCCGGACCTCGGCCGGCGTGCACGAGTTGCCCGGGGGATTCGAACACTTCCGATGAGGCGGCACCTCATTTCGCGATCGCTCTGGCGAAAGCTGGCGGTGACGTGCGTCGCCTGCCTCGCCTTCGTGCTCCTGTACGAGGTCAGCATGTTCGACTCGCGGGACGCGGCGCCGCAGGGGATCGTCGATCCGACACTGCCGACGCCGGGGGCACGTCTTGTCTTCACCGCCACCGCATACTGCAAGGGCACGACGACCGCGTCGGGCGTCGGCGTGCGCACGGGCATCGCGGCGTCCGACCCGGCCATTCTGCCGGTCGGGAGCGTCGTGAACATTTCGACCGATACCGTGAAGTACAACGGTGTCTACACGATCATGGATACCGGCCCGCGCGTGCAGGGGCGCGTCCTCGACATCTATATGTGGAGCTGTCACGAGGCGCTGGCGTTCGGCCGCCGCCCCATCGAGGTCACGGTCCTGCGGCTGGGCTGGAATCCCAGCGCGAGCACGCCAAGTCTGGTCGATCGGCTGTTCCGGCGCCGCGAAGCGGCGAGGAGCGAAGGTGCGACGTTCGATGGTGCGACAGGTGCGAAGGGTGCGTCCGACGGTGCGAAGTTCGAGAGTGCGGCCGAACCACGAACAGAACCGTCGCCCCTCGCACCCTCGGACGCACCATCGCACCTCGCACCCTCGAACCTGGCACCGGTGCCCCTCCCGTAATTACGTACCGGAATATCGACCTTCCGGCTTCACTCGGCCCTCACGGGCGTGTCGAAGCGAATTCGGATGATGGAGCCGGCCTGCAGGTGCACGTCCTTCCCTTCGGTGGCGGCAATCACGCCGCCGGCGCCGATCACGGCGCCGATCACCGCGCCCTGCACGCCGCCCAGGATGCCGCCGACGATGCCGCCGATGCCGGCGCCGATCGTGCCGGCCTCCTCACGAATGCCGCCGCTCTGGAAGAGCTCCGTGGCCATGGCGCGCATGGGGATCTCGCGCCCCCGCACGACGATCTGATCGAACGAGAGCGTCAGGCTGCCGGTGCGCTCGATCCGTCCCGGCCGGTGGACGCCCGAGACCACGCCGCGCACGATCGATCCGGCCGGCACGAGCACGCGGCCGTTCTGCATGAGATCGACGACGGTGGTCGCCTCGAAGCGCTGCTCGACGGTCGACGTCTCCGAGCTCAGCGGGCTCTGCAGCCGGACGTCGAGCTCCTGGCCGACGGGAATCATGCCGCGCTCGCTCGACTGGGTCTCGACCGGACCCGGCGGCGGCGCGGTTGTGGGCGCCGTGGCTCTCGTCGCACCGCACGCCGCGGTGGCGAGCGCACCCACGAGAGCAAACGCAGACATCGTTCGCGGTGTACGAATGTTCATCAGGAACCTCCGTATACGGCAAAGCAACGGAGGTGCCGGGCCGCAGCTTACTGATGGGTCAACGTGGTGCGGGCGTGCGCCCGCAGCAGATCGCGCACTTCCGCGTCGGTCGTCTGATCGAAGTCGAGATACCACTGGCCGACGGCGGCAAACGGCTCAGGCGTCCTGGCGCAGACGACCTCATCAGCGATCGCGGACAGCTCATCGCAGGTCTGCGGCGCGCCGACGGGGACTGCCACGACGACCCGCGCCGGCCGGTGCTGCCGGACGGCCTGCACGGCGGCGCGCATTGTCGAGCCGGTGGCGAGGCCGTCATCGATGAGGATCACCGTGCGCCCTTCCAGCGGGACCGGTTCGCGGCCCTCGCGGTACGCCGATTCACGGCGCTCCAGCTCGCGCTGCTCTTCGTGCGCCACGGCCTCGATGTCGGCGGGGGTGATGCCGTACCAGCGCACCACGTCGTCGTTGAGCACGCGGACGCCTCCGGACGCGATCGCGCCCATTGCCAGCTCGCGGTGCCCGGGCGTCCCGAGCTTGCGAACGAGGAACAGATCGAGCGGCGCGCCGAACGCCTGCGCTACCTCGAACGCCACCGGTACGCCGCCGCGCGGCAGCGCGAGTACCACCACGTCGGGCCGGTCGGCGTTGTGCCGCAGCAGGGCCACCAGCGCGCGGCCGGCCGCCCGCCGATCCTCGAACGGCCGCTCGTCGTCCCTGCCCATGCGCATCACCAAGCTTACACTCCGACGGGATACGTCGGCTTGGACGGTGCAATCAAGGGCCGATCAGGCGCTCGAGGTCGCCGGGTTCTCGTCGAGAAGGCCGGGGCGAACGGGCTCGGCCTGGAACTGCAGCCGGTAGAGCCGATGGTAGATGCCGCGCGCGGCAAGGAGCGCCTGGTGCGTGCCCGACTCGCGAAGCTGCCCCTTGTGCAGCACGAGAATGCGATCCATGCCCTGGATCGTCGAGAGCCGGTGTGCGATCGCGAGCGTCGTCCGGCCGCGCATGATGACCTTCAGCGCGTCGCGGATGAGCAGCTCGGTCTCCGTGTCGACGCTCGACGTCGCCTCGTCGAGCACCAGGATCGGGCGGTTGAAGGCCAGCGCGCGCGCGAACGACAGCAGCTGCTTCTGGCCGACCGAGAGCGTCGCGCCGCGCTCGACGACCGGCGTGGCCGGCCCCTGCGGCAGCCGGTCGACGAAGACGTTGGCGTGCACCGCCTCGACGGCGGCGCGCACGGCGGCATCCGTGATCGCCTCGTCGCCGAGGCGCACGTTGCCGGCGATCGTCCCCGAGAACAGGTGCACGTCCTGGAGCACGAGGCCGACCATGCGCCGCAGCTGCGCCAGATCCATCTCGCGGACGTCGACGCCGTCTATCGTGATACGCCCTGCCTGGACGTCGTAGAACCGCAGCAACAGGTTGACGATCGTCGTCTTGCCGGCGCCGGTGGCGCCGACGAAGGCGACGCGCTCCCCCGGCTCCACGCGGAACGACACGTCGCGCAGCACCGGCTCGCCCTCCACGTACGCGAACGTCACATGCTCGAACGCAATCGCACCCGCCCTCGCTGAAGCGACGACGGGCTCCGCCCCGACACGCACCGGATGGGCGGGCGACGCGATCGCCACCGGCGTGTCGAGCAGCGTGAAGATCCGCTCGGACGACGCCATCGCGCCCTGCAGCACGTTGAACTTTTCCGACATGTCGCTGATGGGCCGGAAGAACCGCTGGGCGTACAGCAGGAACGCCACCAGCGAGCCGAGCGTGAGCGAGCCCTCGATGACCCATCCGCCGCCGACCCAGATGATGAGCGCCGATGCGAGGGCGCTCACGAGCTCGATGGCCGGATAGAACACCGCGTAGAAGAAGATCGAGCGCAGGTTGGCGTCGCGATGATGCCGGTTGATGTCGTCGAAGGCGGCGAAGTCGCGCGCCTCGCGGCGGAACACCTGCACCGTGCTCATGCCGGTGATCCGCTCCTGGAGGTACGCGTTGATCCGCGCGATCCAGACGCGGACGGTCCGGTACGACTCGCGGACGTTCGATCGGAACCACTGCGTGATGAGCACGATGAGCGGCAGCACCGAAAACGCGACGACCGCGAGGCGCCAGTCCATCCACACCAGGACCGCCATGATGCCGACCAGCGTGAACACATCGCCGATCACCGGGACGACGCCCGACGTGAACAGCTCGTTCAGCGCATCGACGTCGGTCGTCACGCGCGTCATCAGCCGCCCGACCGGGTTGCGGTCGTAGAAGCGCAGGTCGAGGCGATTCAGCCGGCCGTGGATCTCCATCCGCAGGTCGAACATGATGCGCTGGCCGATCGTCTGCATCGTCGCCGTCTGCAGGTACTCGAAGGCGAAGGAGCCGCAGAGCGTCACGAGGAACACGGCCGCGATGAGTCCCAGCCCTGACAGGTCGCCCGCCGGGATGTAGCGGTCGATGACGACCTTCGTCAGGTACGGCGGCACGAGCTCCAGCAGCGCGTGCGCCATGATGGCGCCGATCGCCAGCGCCACCTGCGGCCGGTACGGCGCGAGATAGGTCAGCAGCCGGCGCATCAGCCGCCCGTCGTACGCCTTGCCGATGACTTCGTCGTCGTGCATCGTTCTGCGTTCTGCGTTCGTTATGACGCGGCCAGCTCGTCCTCGAGGAGCTGCTTGCGGTGCAGCGCGGCGTACACGCCGTTGCGCGCGACGAGCTGTTCGTGAGTCCCCCGCTCGACGATGCGCCCGTCATCCAGGACGAGGATGTGATCGGCGCCGCGGACCGTCGAAATCCGGTGCGACACCAGGATGACCGTGCGCTCGCGCGTCACCTCGCGGAGCCGGCCGAGAATCTCCTCCTCGGTATAGGTGTCGACCGCCGACAGCGCATCGTCGAGGACGAGAATCGCCGGGTCCACGAGCAGCGCGCGGGCAATGGCGGTCCGCTGCTTCTGCCCGCCCGACAGCGTGATGCCCCGCTCGCCGATGATCGTGTCGTAGCCGCGCGGAAACGCGGCGACGTCCTTGTCGAGCCGCGCGATCGCGGCCGCCTGCTCGATGCGCGGGCGGTGGTCCTCGTCGCCGCGCGCGCCGAACGCGACGTTCTCGGCCAGCGTGGCGCCGAACAGGAACGGCTCCTGCGGAACGAAGCCGATGGCGCCCCGCAGCACCTCCAGCGGGAGCTCCCGAACGTCGAGGCCGTCGATGAAGATCGTGCCCTGCGGCGGCTCGTGCAACCGCGGAAGGAGATTCAGCAGCGTCGATTTTCCAGACCCCGTGGCGCCGACGATGGCCGTGGTCGTGCCGGCGGGGAGCGACGCGGACATGTCGCGGAGCACGACGTGGTCGCCGTACGCAAACGTGAGCCGCCGAAGCTCGATATGGCCCGCAAGCCGGCGCGCGACGGGCGCCGCGGCGGCGTCGGCGATGCGCGGCGGGGTGTCGAACACGTCGAGCATCCGCTTCCACGACGCCATTCCCCGCTGCACCAGATTGGTGACCCAGCCGAACGCAATCATCGGCCAGGCCAGCATCATCAGATACGCGTTGAACGCGACGAGCTCGCCGACCGTCATGCGTCCCGCCACGACCTCGCGGCTCCCGATCCAGATCACGAGGAGCGCACCGATGCCCATCAGAAAGCCCATCGTCGGGAAGTAGATCGCCTCGATCCGGATGAGGCCGCGGTTCCGGTGCACGTACTCCTCATTGGCGCGTCGGAAGCGCTCGCGCTCGAACCCCTCCTGGCCGTAGGCGCGGACCACGCGGACGCCGGCGAGCGTCTCCTGCGTGATGGCGCTGATCTCGGCGAGCTGCTCCTGAATGCGCTCGAACCGCTGATGGATGATCGCGCCGAAGTACCACACCGAAATCGAGACGAGCGGCAGCGGCGCCAGCGCGATGAGCGCCAGCCGG
Source organism: uncultured Bifidobacteriaceae bacterium (assembly GCA_964526235.1). Lineage (GTDB taxonomy): Bacteria > Acidobacteriota > Vicinamibacteria > Vicinamibacterales > UBA2999 > MELF01. The sequence goes on along the minus strand of CAZGLC010000070.1, from coordinate 11,904 downwards.
GCGTCGATCGAGATCATCAGCGCGACGCCCACCACGCACGTCAGGATCGTGTTGGCCGAGTACATGATGGCGGGGCCGATCATCATCCGGACGGCGCCGAGGTCGTTGGTCGCGCGCGACATCAGATCGCCGGTGCGGTGGTGCTGAAAGTATGCGAGGTCGAGCCGCTGCAGGTGCGCGAAGAAGTCGTTGCGAATGGCGTACTCGATGCTGCGCGACGCGCCGACGATGATCCGCCGCATGAGAAACCGGAACACGCCGCCGATGGTGGCGAGGCCGAGCACCGCGGCTGCATACAAGCGGATGTTCTGCGCGTCCACTCCGCGTTCGAGGTCGTCGACGGCGAGCTTGAGCACCCACGGGCTCGCGAGCGCGACCGCCGTCGTGACGAGAACGCAGAGGAGGCCCGTGAGGAACGGCCGGCGGTGCTGGAGGATGTACGCCAGCAGCCGGCGCCGAGGGGACATCGATCATCAGTATAGTGCCCGGCCTCTAGCGACTTCCGCGCACGGTGCCGATAACCCGCGTATGCGAAACAGGATTGCGCTTCTTCCGTACTGCGTCTTGCTGCTGCTGACGGCCGCGCCGGCCGCCGCGCAGACACCCGGCGATCACATCGTCGAGCTCGGACTCATGTCGTGGCGCCCCTCGCCCGAGCTGACGCTGTCGTCGGGAGGGATTGCCGGATCCAGCGCCAGCGAGATCGACTTCGTGCAGGAGTTCGGGATCGAAGACACGTCGTTCCCCAGCTTCCGCGTAGCGCTCGGCCGCAGCCACAAGTTCCGGCTCAGCTACGCGACATTCAGCTACGACCCGGAGACGGTCATCCGGCGGACGTTCACGTTCCAGGGCCGCACCTTCACGGTGAACACGCCCGCGTCGGCGGACATCGAGTGGAATCTGTGGACGTTCGGCTATGAGTGGGATTTCGTCAGGCGGGAGCGCGGCTTCTTCGGGGTCGTGGCGGACCTCAAGTACAACAAGATCCAGGCGTCGGTCGACAGCCCGGCGCTCCGCACCACCGCCGCCACCGACACGACCGCGCCCGTGCCGACGATCGGCGTCGCCGGCCGCGGCTACCTCGGCTCGATGGTGTCGGTAGGCGGCGAATTCACCGGCCTCAAGATCAGCTCCGGCGACTTCGACGTGAAGTTCACCGACTTCGACATCAACGCCACATTCGTGCCGAGCCCGCGAATCGGCATCGGCGCGCAGGTCGGCTACCGATCGGTCATCGCCGACTATGTCGTCGACGACGATACGGGCGACCTGAAGATGCAGGGGCCGTACTTCGGCGTCATCGCGCGGTTTTAGGTTTCCGCGCCACAATCATCAGGGAGCTGCCGAACGGGATGGGGACGCCGCGCGCCAGCGCGGCCTCTCCTTTCACGATCCCCGTCAGCAGCGCGTTGACCGGCGCCGGCGGCACGGCCAGATCGAGGTCGCCGCGCGGCGGCCGCCACCGCCGCTGCAGACGCTGCGCCAGCCGCACCGCCAGCATCAGGGGCAGCAGCGATCCGAAGAGAAACGAGATGCGGACCGGCTCGAGGCCCCCATGGTCGAGCAGCCGGGCGGCGCGCCCTGGCGTGTAGCGCCGCAGCTCGCCCCAGACATCGCTGTGGTCGCCGCGCATGAAGTCGAGCGCGGTGACGTTCAGGACGAGATGCCCGCCCGGCGTGAGCACCCGGGCCAGCTCGCGAATGGCGCACCGATCGTCCGGGACGCTCTGGAGGACGTCGAACGACGTCACCAGATCGAAGGTGGCGGAGGCAAACGGGATCTGCGCCAGGCTGGCGCGCACGAGCGGCCGGCCGCCCACCCGCGCGCGGCGCATCGCGTCGGCGTGCAGGTCGAAGCCGAACGTCCGCCCGTACGGAGCGAGCAACACCCGCAGGTTGTAGCCGGTGCCGCACCCGCCGTCGAGGATGCACAGGTCGCGCCGCCCTCCGGCGATCTGCCGGATCATCGGCGCGACATACGCCCGGAACCCGTGAAACCAGAAGTGCGTCGGCTCGGCCGCCGCGGTCAGCTCGAGCAGGTCGGCCATGCGATCAGCGCGCCGCCGCCGCCGCCCGGATGCTACCGCCGCCGTACAGGCGCCGGTAGTCGTCGGCCGTGCCCAGGATGCGCTTGACGTAGTTCTGCGTCTCCTGGAACGGGATGTCGTCGATGAACTCGTCCTGCGTGAACATCGGCCGCTCCGCGATCCAGCGCGCGACGCGGTGCTCGCCGGCGTTATAGCCCGCGAGCGCGAAGTGCGCGCCGCCGAACCGGTCCATGAGATCGCGGAAATAGCGCATGCCGAGGCGGATGTTCGTCTCGGGCTGCGTCAGCATCGCGGGCGAGAAGCGCATCCCGAGCTTCGCCGCGTAGCGGCGGGCCGTGCCGGGAATGAGCTGCATCAGGCCGACGGCGTTGGCCGCGGATCGCACGTCGGGTGTGAAGGTGGATTCCTGCGAGATGAGCGCCGCCATCAGATAGGGATCGAGCCGGTGCGCCTCCGAGTATTTGGTGATGAGCGGCCAGTAGTCGAGCGGAAAAATCACGCGCAGGATGTCGGCCGGCAGCGCCTCGCCGCCTGCGGCCATGAAATGCGGATACGCCCGCCGCATCAGCGTGATCGCGCCGCGCACGTCGCCGAACCGATCGGCCGCGCCCGGGCCCAGGCCGCGGCGGTTCCGGATCCAGGAGGCGGTCGCCTGGAGCGCCGCTGAATCGCCCCACTCTTTCCGCGCGTACTCCACCTCGCCGAGTGCGGCGTCGTAGAGCTCGAGGCCCACGAGCGCGCGAATCAGCGCGTCGGTCGGCACGAGCGGCGCCGGCGCCCCGGCCGCATCGATCCGCAGGATGGGCGTCACCGGCGGCTCGCGCCGGTCGCGCAGGATCGCCGCCGCCAGGCGGCCGTAGTACGAGTTCAGATAATCCGCCGCCAGCACGCGGTAGAGACTCGTGGCGGCGTCGCGGTTGCCCAGACGGTCGCGAGACCGGGCCGCCCAGTAGAGCCACGACGGCCGGAAATCGGCACGCGGCGAGGCGGCCGCCGCCTGCTCGAAGATCCGCGCCGCGTCACCGTACTGGCCCTGCTTGTAGGTGCGCCACCCGACGCGCCAGCCGGCCCGGTCGGTGTAGCGTCCGCGCGGAAACCGCCGCATCAGCTCGCGGAGCACCGTGTCCGCAGCCTCCTCGTCGTCCTGGCGCACGAAATGCCCCGAGAGGTCGTTGAGGGCTTCCTCCGCCCAGCTGCTCTCGGGATGATCAGCCACGAGGCCGCGGACGAGCCCCACGTACCCGGCGTGATCGCCCAATCCGCGCGTCGCCGACAGGTGGATGTAGCGCGCCTCCGCTTCACGCGGCCCGCGTCCGAGGAGCGGACGAACCGCGTCCCTCGCCGCGCGGTGCCGGCCGAGATAGTAGTCGGACGAGGCGAGCCGCAGGACGAGGAGCGCACGGTCGTCGCCGGCGGCGGCCGACGCCAGCTCGGCGTACGCCGGACGCGCCTGCGCCCACCGCCGCGCCGCGAACAGCCGCTCGGCGCGATCGAGCTCGAGCCGGAAGCGATCGGGCGGGATGAGCGCCGGCGTCTGGAGGCGCTCGATCGCCTCCTGCGCGGCGAGCGCCTGCTCGCTCAGCGGAAACTCGTAGTACACGCGGTGGTGCGCGCGCAGCGCCCGCACAGGATCGCCGGCCGCCTCGTGCGCCGCGCCCAGGCGCAGGAACACCTCCTCGGGCGCGGTCAATGTCTCATCGCTCAGATCGTTCAGGATGGCGGCCGCCCGCGCCGCGTCGCCCCGGCCGAGTGCGGCTTCGGCCATCCGGAGCGGCGCCGCCTCCTCCAGCGCGCCGCGCGCGCTGTCGCCGGCGGCATCGAAGGCGGCTTCAGCCTCGTCGAACTGCTGCAAGCCGAGAAGCGCCAGGCCGGTGTAGTAGCGGCCGTACGGCGCGAGCGGGGTCGAGCCGAGGTCGGCGCGGACGAGCGGGAGCGCCGCTGCGAAATCGCCCGCCGCGACGAGCCGGACACCGCGCGCGAACCGCGCGGCCGGCGACTCCTCGACCGGACGGCCCGCCGCGCGGCCGGGCGCCGAGTCGGGCACGAGCCAGTACAGCGACGGATGGCTGGGCAGCGGAGGATGATTCGTCGTCGCGATGGCCGCGGCGGCTTCGCCCGCGGGCCGCTGGGCCGCACCCACGCCGTCGCCGGCGGCGCAGGCCAGCACGAGCCCGACGAGCGAGATCCGGATGGCGCGTGTCACCGCGCGGCGATCCCGAGGGCCATGTGCAGTGTCTTCGCTTCGAGGAGGCGGCCCGTGTACCGCGTCAGCACGTCGAGGGAACCGGCACGCACATGCGGCGCATCGGTATAGAGGATCGCGACCACCCGATTGCCGACGGTGATGGGAAACGTGGCCACGCCGTCGGCGTCGGCGGTGGAGAGCGCCTCCTCCGCGACGCCGTGCAGGTGCCACGGACGCACGCGGCCGTCGCGCACGAGAAACAGACCGATCCGGTCGGCATACTGCGCGGCGGCGCCGACGAGCGTGCGCAGCACCTCGGCGAGCGAGTCCGCGCGGTCGAGCGCCTCTGCCGCCGACGCGAGCCTCGCGGCGGCGGCGTCCGACAGCTCGTGCGTCAGCGTGCGCAGCTCGGGCTCGAGGCGCGCGCGCGCGTCCGCGAGCGCGCATTCGAGCGCGTCGCGAAGGCGTTCGTCAGTCGACACGATGCCGCCATTATACGGCACGGTCGATGCACGACCTTCCCGCACGGAGGAGAGATCTATGGTTCGAGCTCTGCTGCGGATCGTCCTGCTCATCGTTGTCGTCGCGGCCATCGCAGCGGCGCTACAATGCGCGCGTGCGACCCGATGGGGATCGACGCGCGTTTCTGTGTGCGCTGCTCGCGATGGGCCCGCTCGGCCGCCGCGCCGTGGCGCTGCCCCCTTCGCCAGAGGCTTCGGCAGGCCTCCGTCAGGGCGGCCGATCGGCCGACGAGCACCTGATCGCCGCGATGCAGGACGGCGGCAAGATCATCTATCTGCGATACCTGCCGGCAGACGGCGCGGATCGGGCGCGCGACCTCGGCCGCGCGCTGTACGCGCTTCGCGTGCCCCTCAATGAAATCCTTGCCAGTCCCGTGATACAGGCGCGCCGCACGGCCGAGATCGCGTTCGGTACCGACCGCCTGCGCGACGCGAGAGAGCTCTCCGACGACGAGAGCGCGACAGGCGCGCCGCAGGCGGTGCGCCGGCTGCTCCGGACGATTCCCGGCCCCGGGATGAACCGGGTGCTCGTCGGCGACCGCGCGCCTCTCGAGCTGGCGGCAGAGCGGCGTTTCCCCGATTCGACGCTGCCCCTTGGAGGGATGGCGGTCTTCCTCCCGGGTGACGCGCTGCAACTGCTCGGCACGATTACCGCCGAACGGGTTATCTCTTCGGCGAAGGCGCGGGGCGCGATCTAAACGGTTCGAAGGTGCGAAGGTGCGAGGGTGCGAAAGTGCGAGGTGCGAGCTGCGACGGTGCTGACATTCCGCGTCCGTCGTGCTGTCGGCGTTGAGGCAGTCGTTGACGACAGCGGCGGGATCGAACCCGATCTCTTACCCATGTCTCAAAAATAGACCTCTGGGGAATTGCGTCTCCCGCAGAATGTGCCGGCGGGCGTTGTGACGATCTGGTGGGCGTCAAGCCATGGCAGGCTGAGCGATCGCATCAACGCAGGTAGCACGGCTGCCGCAACCTGCTTGGCGCTCGAGGCGTTGCGGACCTCGGCGCCCATTTTCTGAGGGGTGTGGCGTCCCTGCCACCTGACAGTTGGAACCAAATCGCGTCCTGGCTGAAGCGTATCGACGCCGTTCGACAGGCCGCCTGAGCGCTTGCGGGTCAGGAGGCGAAAGCCGTACAGTAGCCGCATGGAAGTTCACGTGACGCCCGAAACGGCCAAGAAACTGAACGACCTCGCGGCCGCGAGCGGACGTGCGCCAGAGGAAATCGTTGAGGACGCTCTGGCTGGCTATCTCGACCACGTGACCTCAGTGCGAGAGACGCTCGACAGCCGGTACGACGATCTCAAGAGCGGTCGCGTGAAGCCGATTGATGGCGAGACGTTCTTCGAGACCTTGCGTCAGCGCGAAGAGGATCTGCTCAAACGCCGGCGGCGATGACGGCCGCCAGCGGATTCGATCTTCATCCCGAAGCCGCCCGCGACATCACTGAAATCTGGGAAGACATCGCCAGCGACAATCCATCGGCCGCGGGTCGAGTCCGAGAAGACATCCTGGAGGCGATCAGGAATCTCGTCTTCTTCCCGCACTCAGGACATCGGAGACCAGATTTGACCGGTCGTCCATTGCGGTTCATGCGTGTACGAGACTACCTCATCGCCTATGCGCCCGATGAGAACCCCCTGTGGATTGTCGCGGTGATCCATGGTCACCGCGATCCGCGCATCATGGCTGCGATTCTTCGAGGCCGGGAATAGAGGCGAAAAGCACCGAGAACTACTCGCCGCTGAGCAGCTTCACTAAGCACCGGTAAACACCATCACTACCTTCTTCAGCGTGGCAAAGGCACCGCGCCACGAAGACATCCGTCAGCGAACAGGAGCGGGCGGTCTGGCGGCTTCTCGCTTTGACGTCGATCTCATGAAGCGCCGCCTCCGCGGCGCTGCGGTTCGCGCTCGACGTCTTCCGTCGTAAACAAAGGCTCCTTCGGGAACTTCTTACCGACGTAATTGCGAAGTTCCCGAGTCGCATCGGCGTTCTTCCCAGCGAACACGTCCACCGCTCGATAGAGTTCGTCGGTCATTTGGCGAAGCCGAGTAGCGAGGAGCGGTCCAGCGACCTCGCCTAATCTCTCCAGCGTGATTTCTTCTTCGCCGTTGCCTCGGTATGCCTCATCAAGTTGGCGCTGACACTGGGCATGTAACTGATTTCGAGCGGCGATCATCGACAACAAGGACGCGTATTTCACATCGACCATCATCAATTGCTGCAAAAGCGCGCCGTGGTGATCGAGCAAGAAGCCCAATCGCTCAGTGTCAAGGCGAGCAGCAGGTGGGGTCATCCAGATCTCGCGAACGGCAAATGGCCGATCCGGTCGATCTCTGTAGGGTGTGAGTGCCTGATTGCGAAAGTTCAGAACGAAGTCGCGCTGAACAGCACTAACCTAACGAACAGCGCAGTTCTCAGGCTACTAATGCGAGTCTGGCGTTCCGCGCGGTTCCTCCGTCGACGTTCGAGTTCGAAAGCCCCAAGCGCGCCTAAAAGGGTGGCGGCCGCCTGCACGAGAAAGCTGACAAGGCCTGCGTCCATCGCCGCCTTACGGTTCCAGCCAGTCCGGCGAGCACAACCGACCCGTAAACTGCGCGATCTCTCGCACTTCATCGATCGATAGCCGCTTCCGCTCCAAAAGGGCGGTTGCGACGCGATCGATCTGCTGCTGAACAACTGGCTGGCTTAAGAACCACCAAGCCTCTGATTGCAGCGCTCGCAGAGAACCGAACCCAGCTTCGAGGTAGTCCAGGGCATTACGATCCTCACCGACGAGCGTTATCGCCGGGTCGTGTGGCCGCTGTAAGAACGCGTCCCAAGGTTGCTCCGTGAACTCAGTCCACTCCCGTTCAGCCAAGGGGCCGCAAAACAACGGAACCGCGTGGTAATTCCTCGAGACCCCCAGCCTGGTCGTGCCGAGCGAAATACCAACTCGTCCGATCGTCGCGTGTTCACAAGGCAGGTCGTAATGCAACACGCGGCCACAGCGTGAGCGGCCTCGTGGCGAGCGGTTTTTTCGTCTTCGGTCATCCGCGCGGCGTCACTTGAGAACGGCGGCGAGCGCCACAAGGAGACTCAGGGCAGGGACCAACAGTTGCGCGCACCGCATGCGCCAGGTCCAGCGCGCCTCTCTGACCGCGCGGCGTACCTGCGCGATTGCCTGCTCGTTTACGTTGCCACGGTCGATCATGCGCGGCGCATCGACGTCCCACCTACGGGCCAGACGTTCGAGAATCACACGCTCACGGCTTGCCACGTGGAACCGTGCCATTTGGCGCCGGATCGCGTGCTTCTCCTGGATGGCGCGCATTACTTCAGATGTGTCCTCGACCATCGACGCAAAGTCATCGATCTCATCGATGTTGATCTGCTCGATGTCGAGCCGGTACCGCTGCCGCGCGAGCCAGAGACGGTATCGCTCGACGAGCGGCGCTGGCAGGATCAATGACCAGTGCCAACGACTCCGTTTCGTGCCGGCCGCAATCACGCGCGCTCTTGAGCCTGGCAGTCGGTCGGTCCATCCCGAACGTCGCTCCAAAAGGCCGCGACGATCAAACAATTCCGCACGCTCGAAGAACTCCCGCATCTCCATTCAGCCGTGTCCTCCTTGGCGTGGTTCGAGTATCGCACTTCTGGCTCCGCAATGACTCGCGCCAACTTTGCTAGGGTCGTGGGCAATCGAGATTCACTTCGCCGGCAGAAGGACCTGCGCGCAACGGGCAACGAGACGAACGGCGGCGTGCCACGATCCTCGCCGAGGGTGAGCACCGCGCGTTGGATGAACGCTCGCGATCATCTTCTACCGTGAGCGGGCATCGCTCTGGTTAGGACTGTGTGTCGGGTCCGGCGTGTCGTCGGCCTGAACGCCATGCGGGACTGCTTAGAGAGTTTCTCGACGGCACGCTCGGTGATCATGTGCAACTTGGTCGTCCAGAGAATCTTCGCCCACGAGTCGTCGATCTCGCGGCCATCCTCGTCTTCCGCCCGCCAATCGGTTGACTTGAGAAGCTTGTCAACCGCAAGGCATGCGACGCGGTCATCATCGGTCAGGGTGTAGTGGCCTTCCTGTTGCAGCAGTAGCTTCACCACGAGCGGGAAGACGTGCGCTGCCATCACGAGGTGATGGAACAAGGCCCAGCCCCAGCGTCGGCCGCCTGCGGTGCCCCGGTGGACCACCTTGCTACGGATGCCGTACAGCTCCTCCATCCATTTCCGGTGGACCCACCACTTCAACTGCGCCGCTCTAGTCCGGGCGGCAAAGGCATTGTCGATTTTCGTCGTAAGGGCATTCTGTGGCGGGTACTTCCTTACTCGCGTCCACAGCCGCCATGCGAAATGATCCCTCGGGCTCGGGTTGATCTGAATGTCGGGTCGGGTGGCTTGTGCATCCGCGACGGTCACGCTGCCAAATGCAGCAAACAGATCCCCGAATTGCCGCGTGAGCCTGTACGCGCTCCCATCTCCGCGGAGCAGTTGCTCGAACGCGGACCCCATCAGAAGTGCTTCCGCGTGCTCAGTCAAGAAGTCGTCATCGGTGTTTGCCAGCTCGACGAAAGGCAAGGCGGTTCGCAGCCGCTCAATGATTGGACTTCCCGCGGCGACGGCTGCGTCAAGCGCCGCGAGGAACGGTTCATCAACCTTTACCTCACTACGGACGGAGCATTGGAATGGAAGCGAAAACGTCACCTTCCCATGTTTGTAACCACCGTCCAACGACTCGCCGTCCCGTCGACGTGCGGCCACCGAAATGTAGTACGGCATCGATCCCGAGTAAGCCTGACCGACAAGGCGGAACGTAGTCGAGTTCACGTACTCGCCACCAAATCGGGACATGTACTTGTTGCTTGCCCAAGTCCCAAGAAACAGCAGGGACGCCGCCCACTGAATCACGGGGAAGTCGGATCGATCGATGTCCCATCCCTTGACCGGGATCGTGGCGACGACACAGTTCGTGAAGGGCTTGCCCTGCCGATCGACGTAGCCTGAGAGAATCGTGTCGAGCGGCGCGACCGCTGATTCCAGCGATGGCGGGACCGTCCCACTCCCGTCGCGAAGCGGTAAGAATTCCACCCCCGCGACGGTGTGGCCGCGCTTCAGTCGTAGGAATGGCAGAAACGCGACCGCATGACCCTTAGGGGCGTCGACAAGCTCCTCGCGTTCTTCGTCCGGCTGAAGCACGGTGCTCAAGCCAAACGGCAGCAGTCTGTGAGTGAACCGATCCGCACGAGCACCTGAGAACGCGGCCCGAGTTCCCGTTGAAGGGTCTTGTCCGGTGTGAGGCCTGCGGCAGGCCGTTGACCGCGAGCTGGTCGAAGGGACGAAACGGCCACTACGGGTACTACCACTGCTGGCGTCAGTGCCGCGCCGTAAATGTCACGAAAGGGAAGCTGGAAGGGCTGTTCGTCGACGAGTTGAAAGAGCTGCAACCGACTCCGGGCTACATGCGGCTCGTGAAAGAGCATGTGCTGCGTGCCTGGGAGCAGCGCAAGGCTGAGGTCTGTCGCGACGTTGCCGACATTGAGCGGCGGACGAAGGCGATTCAGCAGAAGCTCGACCGACTCGATGAAGCGTTTCTTTTTGCTCAGTCGATCGACATCGACATGTACGACCGGCACAAGGACAAGTTGCGCCAGGAACTCACGCTGCTGCAGATCGACCAGCACTCCGGCGAGCTCGAAAAGTTCGACGTGGAGGGCATCCTAGCCTTCGCAGAGCGCGTTTTGCCGCGTGCCTCAGACCTGTGGGTGCAGGCGTCGCTCGACCAGCGGCAACGCCTCCAGCAGTTGTTCTTCCCTGACGGTGTGGTGTTCGACGGACAATCGTTTGTTCGAACCGGCGTAAGCACTCACGCGTTCAAGTACTTAACCCCTATTGATCCCGCCGAAAATAAGTTGGCGTGCCACGCGTGATTCGAACCGTCGCACCTTCGCACCGTCGGACGCACCTTCGCACCGTCGCACTATCGCACCCTCACACTACGGAGGTCAGCGATCGTCTTTTCATCGAAGCCCGCTTCCCGCAGCACGTCCGCGGTGTGCTCGCCGAGCGTCGGCGCGCGGCGGCGCACGGCGGGCGGCGTTGCGCTCAGCTTGATCGGCGACCCGAGCGCCCGGAGCGGGCCGAGCGCCGGGTGCTCGACGTCGACGACCATCTCGCGCGCGACGATCTGCGGGTCGGCAAAGACGTCGGCGTAACTGTTGATCGGCCCGCACGGGATGTCGCCCGCCTGGAACGCCTCGAGCCAATGCTGCTTCGGCCGGTGGCGCGTCACCGATTCGATCCGTTCGGCGAGGGCGGCGCGGTTGCGCACGCGGCTCGGGTTGTCCGCGAATTCCGGCAGCGCGGCCCATTCAGGGTGCCCGAGCGCCCCGCAGAGCCGCTCGAAGAGGCGGTTGTTCGACGCGCCAATCGTCACGTAGCCGTCGGCGCATTCGATCGCCTGATACGGCGCCACCATCCGGTGCGCCGAGCCGAGCGGCCCGGGCACCCCCGCGCCTGAAAAGTACTCCGTGGCTTCCCACACCGACAGCGCGACGCCCGCTTCGACGAGCGACGTGTCGACGTACTGGCCCTGACCCGTCCGGTTCCGGTGAATCAGCGCCGCCAGGATCCCCGTGGCGGCGAAGAGCGCCGCGCCGAGGTCCGTCAGCGGGATGCCGGACTTCATCGGCGGGCCGCCCGCCGCGCCGGTCACCGACATGATCCCGGCGACCGCCTGTGCAATCAGGTCGAGGCCCCCCTTGGTGCGGTCGGGGCCGGTCTGTCCGTATCCGGAGATCGATGCGTAGATCAGCCGCGGGTTGCGCGCGGCGGACGCGTCGTAGCCGAGGCCGAGATCCGCCATCACGCCCGGACGGCTGTTTTCGATGAAGATGTCGGCCGACTCGACCAGCCGCAGCACCGCCTCGCGCCCAGCATCGGTCTTGATGTCGAGCACGACGCTGCGCTTGCCGCGGTTGACGGCGTTGTACGCGGGCGTGTCGCTGCCCACGCCGCCCGGCATGCGGCGCGTCATATCGCCGGCCGGGGGTTCGATCTTGACGACGTCGGCGCCGAGGTCGGCCAGCAGCATCGTGCAGAAGGGGCCGGCCATCACCTGCGTGACGTCGATCACCCGCACACCCGCAAGCGCGCCCGTTGGTTGAG
>CAZGLC010000069.1:15098-19116 GCA_964526235.1 uncultured Bifidobacteriaceae bacterium | reverse complement strand
GCGGTAACATCTGGTCACGTGCAAAGTGGGTTGTGCGGATTTCGATCCCGAAACGCTCCACGACTGGCCGAAGTATCGCGACGAACTTGCGGCAATGGCCCGTCGGTGGGCTGCGACTTCCGATCCGCCAGTCGACCCACGGGTGAAGACCCAAGTAGAGCCGACGCGCCGCTGAGAATGCGACGGCGCGCTCGTGCTACCATGCGCCGCCGGCCATGGATCGCGATGATCAACTGACGCGGCGGACGTTTCTCGAGCGCGCGGGGATCGGCGCGCTCGGCGCCACAGTTCTCGCCCGGACGGAATCGGCCGGCGCGCAATTCGCCGTCCCGAATTCGTCGGGCACGCAGCCGCCGCAGCTCGAGGCTCCCGCGCGTGCCTGCGACTGCCACATGCACATCTACGACCCGGCGCGCTTCCCGATGCCGCCGATGGAGCGCGCGGCGCCGACCAGTGCGGCCGTCGCACAGTACCGGCTCCTGCAGAAGCGCCTCGGGACGACGAGGGTGATCGTCGTGACCCCGCGCAACTATGCAACCGACAATCGCGTCACCGTCGATGCGCTCGCGCAGATGGCGCCGAACGCGCGCGGCGTGGCCGTCGTGCATCCGCAAGTGACCGATGCGGAACTGAAGAAGCTCCATGCGGGCGGCATTCGCGGGATCCGGTTCAGCCTCACCGACCCGAAGACGGCGGTCGTGACGTCCGACATGATCGAGCCGCTCGCAAAGCGTGTCGCGCCCCTCGGCTGGCACCTGCAGATCAACATGACGGCCGACCAGATTGCCGCCGCCGAGGCGCTCTGGAACCGGCTGCCGGCGCCGCTCGTGTTCGACCACATCGCACACATTTCAGGCGCCGGCGGTGTGAAGCATCCGGCCTATACGGTCGTCCGGCGTCTCGTGGACAAACAGCGCGCATGGGTGAAGCTGTCCGTCACCTACGACAACACGAAGGACGGCCCGCCCGGCTACGCCGACGCCGTCAGCGTCGGGCAGACGCTGGTGAAGGCAGTGCCGGAACGCCTCGTCTGGGGCAGCAACTGGCCGCATCCAAACGAGACCCGCAAACCAGACGACGCGCGGCTGTTCGATCTGATGGCGCAGTGGGCGCCCGACGAAGCGACGCGGCGGCGGATCCTCGTCGACAACCCGGCCAGGCTGTACGATTTCGCCGAGGTGTAACCATGCGACGAATGCTTCTGTGTGTTGGTGTCGTGGTGTCGGCCGCGACGCTGCTCCCGCGGGCACAGGAATCGCGCGCGCCGCAGGCCGCGATCCCTGGCGTGATCGCTGCCGGCGCACGCGTCGAGGAGGTCCGCGGCGGGTTCAAGGGCCTCGAAGGTCCGGTCGCGGCCCCCGACGGCGGCCTGTTCTTCAGCGATATTCCCGCAGGCATCACCTACAAGCTGGAGCCGGGCGGCTCCATCAACGTCTGGCGTGAGAACACGAACGGCGCCAACGGCCTGTTCCTCGCGCGCGACGGCCGGCTGCTCGCGGCCGAAGGCGCGGGACGCCGGGTTGTCGCCGTGGCGCCCGACAAACGCGTCACGGCCCTCGTGACGCAGTTCAACGGCCAGCCGCTGCGCGCGCCAAACGATGTGATCGCCGACAGCCGCGGCGGCATCTACTTCACGGACCCGGCACCGCGGCCGGCGCCCGATGTCGCCCCGAAGGAATCGGGCAACCTGCACTACCTGACGCCGAAGGGCGAAGTGCTGCTCCTCGACGGCCAGATTCGGCGTCCGAATGGTCTGACGCTGAGCATCGACGAGAAGACCCTGTACGTGGGCAACACGGAAGGGGAGTTCGTCTATGCATTCGACGTCGGCGCCGACGGTCGCGTGTCGAACAAGCGCGAGTTCGCCAGGCTCCTCGAGCTCGAGAAGGGCTCGCTCGGCCAGCGGAGCCGGGCCGACGGGATGGCGATCGATGCCGCGGGGCGCGTGTACGTCACGACCGCCGCGGGCATCCAGGTCGTCGACCCGCGCGGAAAGCATCTCGGCATCATTCGCCTGCCGTCGGTGGCGCGCAACGCCGCCTTCGGCGGCAAGGATCGCCGGACGCTGTACCTGACGGCCCTGGAATCGCTCTACCGCGTCCAGATGCTGGCTGAAGGGCCGGCCGGTCGCTCGAAGTAAATGCGCCGCTTCTCTGTCGTCGCGGTTCTGCTCGCGACCTGCGCCGGCGCTGGTCCGCTCGCACGCGCGCAGGCGCCGCCGGCGCCTGCGTTTCGCCTCCTGGAAGCCACAATCGACGACATCCACGCCTCGTTCCGTGCAAACCGGTTGACGTGCCGCGCGTTAGTCGAGGGCTACCTGCGGCGCATCGAGGCGTACGATCAGGCCGGTCCGCGGCTGAACGCCGTGCAGACGGTCAATCCGCGCGCCCTGCAGGAGGCCGATCGTCTCGATGCCGCGTTCCGCGCCTCGGGAATGACCGGTCCGCTCCACTGCATCCCGGTCCTCGTCAAGGATCAGGTCGAGACGAGCGATCTGCCGACGACGTACGGGTCGATCCTGTTCAAGGACTTCGTGCCCGCACGCGACGCCACGGTCGTGGCGAAGCTGCGTCGGGCCGGCGTCGTCATCATCGGGAAGTCGACGATGGGGGAGTACGCGGCGGGGTACCTGAGCACGGCGTCTGCCGGCGGCGCCATTCGCAACGCATACGACCCGCGACGCAACGCCGCCGGCTCCTCGAGCGGCAGCGGCGCCGGCGTCGCGGCCAACTTCGCGACGGTCGCGATCGCCGAGGACACCGGCGGGTCGACGCGCGGTCCGGCCGCGGTGCACAGCCTCGTCGGGCTCCGGCCGACGGTGCCGCTCGTCAGCCGCTTCGGCATGATGCCCGCCAAGCCGAGCACCGACACGCTCGGTCCCCTCGCGCGCACCGTGCGCGATGCGGCGCTGCTCCTCGACGTGATTGCCGGCTACGACCGGAACGACCCGGTCACCGCGCAGGCGGTCGGACAGATTCCGAAGACGTATACGGCGTTTCTGACGGCGGACGGCTTGAAGGGCTCGCGCGTCGGCGTCATCCGTCAGCCGATCGATCCGAAGGCCGACCCCTCGTCCGACGACTACCTGAAGGTCAAGGCGGTCATCGATCGCGCGATTGCCGATCTCAGAAAGCTTGGCGCCGAGGTCGTCGACCCCGTGGCCATTCCCGATCTCGCGCAGCGGGTCACCCGGGCGTGGGATGTGAACGTGTTCGAGACCGAGCCGGCGGTGAACAAGTACCTCGCCGAGCATCCGAATGCGCCGTTCAAGACGCTGCGCGACATCCTGCTCACCGGCAAGGTGGTCCCGTCTCGCCTCCGAGTCCTGATGAGCAACATCGGCCGCTCCACGGAGGAAGCCGGATACCTGCAGGCCCTGCGCATCAACGACGAGATCCGCCAGCAGGTGTTCAGCGTGATGGCCGAGCACCAGCTCGACGCGCTCGTGCACGCCACGTACGACCACCAGCCGTCGGAGATCGGCCCTCGCGACATGACCGATCCGCAGCTCGACACCACGGGGCGTGGCAGCAATCGGCGCCTCGCTCCTGTTCTGGGATTTCCGGCGCTGGCGGTGCCCGCCGGATTCACGACCGACGGCCTGCCCGTGGGCCTCGAGTTCCTCGGCCGGCCGTTTGCCGAGCCGACGCTCTTCCGGTTCGGCTACGCCTACGAGCAGGCCACAAAGCACCGGAAGCCGCCGTCGACGACCCCGGCGCTGCCGGTCGAGATCAAGGTCGTGAGCGGCAACGGCGCGCGGAACGCGGTCGCCGAGCTCGTCGCGCGGTTCGAGCGCGAGACCGGCCACAGAGTCAACATCCGGTTCGAGGTCAATCCGCAGGTACAGCGGAAGATCCTCGAGGGCGAAGCGTTCGACGTCGCGATTCTCAATCCGCCGGTGCTCGACGAGCTGATCACACGAGGCAAAGTGGCCGGGGCGACGCGCGCCGTCATCGG
Organism: uncultured Bifidobacteriaceae bacterium; assembly: GCA_964526235.1. GTDB lineage: Bacteria > Acidobacteriota > Vicinamibacteria > Vicinamibacterales > UBA2999 > MELF01. The sequence continues at coordinate 15,159 of CAZGLC010000069.1, read as the reverse complement.
GCGTGCCGGCATCGGCGTCGGCATCCGCGCCGGCGCCCCGAAGCCGGACATCTCGACGAGG
>CAZGLC010000069.1:12928-14998 GCA_964526235.1 uncultured Bifidobacteriaceae bacterium | reverse complement strand
GGCCGCATCCCGCAGGAGCTGCAGACGTGGATTGGCTTCGCGGGCGGGATGAGCACCGGCGCCCGCGAGCCCGAAGCGGCCCGCGCGCTGCTGCGGTTTCTCACGTCGCCCGCGGCGGTGCCGGTGCTCCAGGCGGCCGGCATCGAGCCGTTCGTCGAGTGACCGCGCCGCTCGCGCGCGTCGAGGTCGACGGCCATTCCATTTCGTATCGACAGGTGGGGACGGGCCCGGCGCTCGTGCTGCTGCACGGCTTTTTGTGCGATTCACGCTGCTGGCGCCGGCAGCTGGCGAGCCTGTCGGACACATTTACCGTCATCGCATGGGACGCGCCTGGCGCCGGCGCATCCTCTGACCCTCCCGAATCATTTACGATCGCCGACTGGAGCCGCTGCCTCGCCGGGCTCCTCGATCGGCTCGAGATCGGCCGCGCGTCTCTCGTCGGGCTGTCGTGGGGCGGCGTCCTCGTGCAGGACTTCTATCGGCAGTACGGCGCGCGCGTCGCGCGCCTGGTCCTGACCGGCACCTACGCCGGCTGGAAGGGATCGCTGCCCGAGGACGTCTGCCGGGCGCGCCTCGCGCGGTGTGAGGGGGATGCGGGGCTGCCGCCCGACGTGTTCGCGCCGCGCTGGGCGCCGGAGATGCTCACCGATCGCGCGTCGGGCGATCTGCGGCAGGAGCTCTCGGCGATCATCGCCGACTATCATCCGGCGGGATTCCGGCTCATGGCGCGGTCGTTGGCGGAAACCGATACCCGCGGTATTCTGGCGGCGATCGCCGCGCCGACGCTGCTGCTCTGGGGCGACGACGACCGGCGCAGCCCGCTCGGGATCGCCGAGCAGCTGCGCGACGGCATACCGGACGCGGAGCTGGCGGTCGTCGCCAACGCCGGGCACATCTGCAACATGGAGCAGCCCGACGTCTTCAACGCGCACGTGCGGCGCTTCTGTCAGCAGTAAGGAGGAGAGGCCATGGTCCGATGCGCTGTCGTCATTGGCTGCCTCGCGCTCACGGCCGCGGCCGCGGCCTCGGCCTCGGCGCAGGCCGGACGCGGGTCGCTCGCCGGCACCGTGATCATCGCCTGGAGCGGCGAGCGGCCGCGCGGGGCGCCGATCCAGATGCGGCACGCGGACACCGGCGCCGTCCTGCGGGCGGCCAGCGATGCCGAGGGGCGCTACCGCTTCACCGACGTGCCCGAGGGCGCCTACGTCCTGACGGTGGCGATGCCGTGCTGCGGGTTCGAGCCGTACCGCCGCGACGTCACGGTGCGAGCCGGTCAGGCCACGACGTTCGACATCTCGCTCGTCGAGAACGTGGGCGGCAAGACGATTGGCGACGACCCGGGCCGCATCGCCGACCTGCTGCGCGACCGCGCCAGAGTGCCCAACCTCCCGGTCCCGCGGACGGCCGACGGGACGCTCGATCTCTCCGGCGTCTGGGTCGTCTACTACGACCTCTATCCCGAGCAGCCCGCGGCGCTGCCCTGGGCCGACGCGCTGGCGAAGGCGCGGATCGCCAACAACCGCCACGATGCGCCGCACACGCGCTGCCTGCCGCAGGGATTTCCGGTCGGCGGCGCGTCCACGCCGTGGCTGACGAAGTTCCTCCAGACGCCCGGACTGCTCGTCATGCTGTTCGAGGACGCGCCAGGATTCAGGCAGGTATATCTCGACGGCCGCAGCCATCCGCCGTCTCCCAATCCAACCTGGTTCGGGCACTCGGTCGGCCGGTGGGACGCCGACACGCTCCTCGTCGAGACCGTCGGGTTCAACGACCGGAGCTGGCTCGGCGTGTATCCGCACACCGAGCAACTGCGCGCGACCGAGCGCTACCGGCGGCCGGAGTATGGCCGTCTCGAAATCCAGCTGGTCTTCGACGATCCCGGCGCGTTCACGCGCCCGTGGACGCAGAATCTGGTTTGGTATCTGACGCCGCAGGAAGATCTGATCGAGTACGTCTGCGAGAACAACCGGACGGATCTACTGGTAGGGAAGTAGAAAGCAGGCCGGGTCCGCGGAAGGAACGTAGGCCGGGGCCGCGGAGGGATGAAGCGGCGGCCCCGGCGGAACGGAC
>CAZGLC010000069.1:0-12828 GCA_964526235.1 uncultured Bifidobacteriaceae bacterium | reverse complement strand
CGCTGAGCAGACCCGCCCTACTTGACGACCGGTTCGCTGCCCGGCGCGGAGCCGCCGAGGAAGAGGCGCTTCCCGTCGCCGAGGACGAAGTTGCGGCCGACCGCTTTGTTCGTCCCGTCACGGGAAAGATAGCCCTCGATGACGAGCTCGGTGCCCACCGACAGCGTGTTCTTCGTCACGCCGAGGCGGATCAGCTGATTCGGGCTGCCGCCTTCGATCATCCAGCGCACCACCTGGCCGTCCGGGGTCTTCACGTCGAGGTGGAACCAGGAGTGGGGATTGATCATCTCCCACTTGACGAGGCTGCCCGTCAGCTTGATCGGCTTCTGGACGTCGAACTCCGCCGAGAAGGCGTGATGCGCCGCAAGCGGCGCGGCCGCGAGCAGCACGCCGAGACCGGCCCACACAATCGCGCGATTCAGTGTCATGACGCCTCTCCTACTGCGATGACTTCTTCACGGCTTCCTCGGCGCGGCGCTTCTCGTCGGCGCGCGCGCCGGCCAGCGCGTTTTGCAGGCTGTAGTTCCCCTCGTGGCACGCGTGCTCGAAGATCGGGCCGTCGGTCTTCATCATCGGCAGCTCCGCCGCCCATGGGCGCGTCCACGTCGCCTGGTCGTCCACCGTGAACTGGTAGAGGATGCGGTCGTCGGCCACGCGGGTGAAGCGCTCAGTGAGCTTCATATGCTCGGTCGAGCCCTGAAACGCCGTCTTCTCGGTGAAGTTCGTCGACTCCACGACCAGCGTGTCGCCGTCCCAGCGACCTACGGCGTTGCCGGTCAGCTGGCGCACGTGCTCGGGCAGGTGCGCGCGCCCGTCGAGCGGAATGATCCGGGGCTCGTGGATCATCTCGACGAGAATCATCACGTATCCCGGCGCCTGGACGATCTGGTAGTAGTTGTTGTACGCGCCCGGCAGCATCGGCGGGCCCGCGCGGTCCATCAGGATGCAGCGGACGCTGAACGACTGGTTCTCCGGCGCGTCCCACGGGCCGCCCATGCGCTTGCGCGCCTCGGCGCGCGCGGCCGCGCGCTTCTGTCCTTCGGCGGTCACCGGAGGGAGCCGGCCGTCGGGTGGATCGAAGATGAGCGAGCTGCGCAGGTTCAGCGGCACGCCGCCCTGGTTGCGATCGAGGCCGAACTGCGTGAAGTCGTAGTGGACGTCGGCAATCGTGCCGGGCACTGTCTGTTCGCTTTCGGCCGCCGCCGCCTTCTTCATGATCTCCACCGCTTCCTCGCGCGTGAAGAATTCACGGGTGATGCCGGTTGGCCGCTGGAGCGGCGTGTACGTCGAGTTCGTCCAGTAGCCCTGCAGATCGGGCTGGCCGTCGGGCGTGCGGGGCGCTGTGTAGCCGCTGGCTTCCGCGGTGACGCGTCCGGCCGCCGTGTTCTGCGCGCCGGCCGGGGTCATCGACACGACGATCGCGAAGAGGACCATGGCCACGACGAGGCATCGATCGCGCATGTGCTGTCTCTCTTTCACGTGTTCACTGGGACGGCTGCTTGCGGAGATGGCCATAAATGATGTCTTCCGCGAATTCCACGCACCGGAACTCCAGGAGCTGGGCGTTCCGCTCGAGGCGGCGATAGAGCGGCATGCTGATCTTCCACGGCCGCGAGAACGTTTTCGGGTCCTCGATCGTCGCTTCGTAGAGCAGGTGGTCGGGGCTGGTGGCGGTGAAGCGCTCGACCACCTTCAGCGCCTCGCTGTGGTGATTGCCGGCGCGGTCGAACCACGCCATGCCGTTGAAGCCTGCGGTCTCGACGACCAGCGTCTCGCCTTCCCAGCGGCCGTTCGACCATCCCATCCAGCTGTCGGCGGGCGCCTCCATGTGGTCGTCCATATAGATCGTCCGCAGCGCGCGGGCGAAGGTGAAGACCATCATGATGTACTTCGGCGTCTGGATCACCTGGAACGGGTACGGCATGTACATCGCGCGCGGCGTGCCGGGCAGATAGCACTTGATCTCCGGGTCGAGCGTCAGCCGGTTCTCGGCGTTCTTGCGCTTCTGTTCGGCGGCGGCCGGCAGGTACGGGAGGCGGCCGCCCTCGACGATGCCGAGCCCGGGCGGGATCGCGCCCGCCGCGCCGAGCGCGGGCACCGGTCCCATGGTGGCGGCGTGCGGTTCGATGTCCCAGGAGGCTTCGCCGATCGCCTGCCAGATGCCGCTCAGATTCGGACGGCCGTCCGCGGTGCGCGGCGCTTTGTAGGTGGAGGCCTGCCCGGAGACGACGGGTGTGGAGAGCCAGAGCGCGCCCGCTGCGGCCACCGCGACGATCACCCACCGACTGAATCGGCCAAGCATCTGCGGCATATTGAACGCCCCGCCCGGCAGGGAGTCAAGACAATTGACAACCGCCGCCCACCTGAACCAGCCCAGGGCCCGCTTGATATCCTTGGAGCTGCGACCATGAACGTTGAGGGCCCTTGGCTGGTTGACAGTGTCTTCTTGGCGCGCTCCGCGCGCCTCCGTCGCTGGATGCCCACCGCCGCCCGCGTGCTCGCCGTGATCGCGGCGCTCGCGGCCGGCTGGGCGGGGCTGCACGCGCAGGCGTCCGCGCCGGCTCCGCTCTCGATCGCGCGCCAGGGGTACCTCTTTGCGGGCGGGACGTACTCCGTTGTCAACGGCCGCCGGGTTCTGTCCGGCCAGCTGTACGCCGAATTCCAGATCCCGGCGGCGTCCGGCGCGTCGCGATGACGCGGACCCGGTGCGACTGGGCGCGCACGCCGCTCAGCATCGCCTATCACGACCGTGAGTGGGGCGTGCCGGTGCATGACGAGGGCACGCTCTTCGAGTTCCTGATCCTCGAGGGGGCGCAGGCGGGCTTGAGCTGGGAGACGATCCTGCGGAAGCGCGACGCGTATCGGGCGGCGTTCGCGGGCTTCGACCCGGCCCGCGTCGCGCGGTTCACCGCGGCGCGCGTCGAGCGCCTGCTGCGCGATCCCGGCCTCGTGCGCAACCGGCTGAAAGTCGAGAGCACGGTTTCGAACGCGCGCGCGTTTCTCGCCGTCCAGGACGAGTTCGGCTCGTTCGACCGCTATGTCTGGCGCGTCGTCGACGGGCGTGCGCGGCGGAACGCGTGGCGGACGCTGCGGGAGGTTCCGGCGCGGACGGCCGAATCCGATGCGCTCAGCGGCGACCTCCGGCAGCGGGGGTTCCGCTTCGTCGGCTCCACCATCTGCTACGCGTTCATGCAGGCGGTCGGCCTCGTGAACGATCACCTCGTCACCTGCTTCAGATACGCGCGCGCGCCCCGCGCCCGACGCCACGGCACCCCACCGCGCAGGCGCGGCGGGGACCCCGCCCATGCCGCCAGTCTCTGAGTTCCGGCTGCGCCGCCGCGTGCAGTTCCACGAGGTCGACTTCGCCGGCATCGTGCACTTCAGCTGGTTCTTCCGCTACATGGAGGAGGCCGAGCACGCGCTGTGGCGCGAAGCCGGGCTCAGCATCGCCGCGCACGACGCCGGCCTGGCGTTTCCGCGCGTCGCGGCCTCGTTCGAGTACCACCGCCCGCTCCGCTTCGAGGAGGAGTGCGACGTCCACATCCGGATCGCCGCGCTGGCCGGGAAGACCATGCGCTACGTCTGCGAGGTCACGCGCGGCGACACGCGCATCGCCACCGGCACGATGACGATTGCCTGCGTGCGCCACGTCCCGGGCGAGCCGATGAAGGCAGTTGCGATCCCACCGGCATTCGCGTCACGATTTCAGGCGGCTGGGGTCTGACCCCCGTACCTGACGCGGGGGTCAGACCCCAGGAGGATGCATCGATGAACAGTCGTGACGTGCGCACCTTGATTGACTACCACTACTGGGCGCGCGACCGCATGCTCGAGGCGGTCGGGGCGCTCGACCCGCAGCAGTTCACGCGCGAGCTGGGCGGCAGCTTCCGGTCGGTGCGCGACACGCTGGCGCATACCTACGGCGCCGAGTGGATCTGGTACGCACGCTGGCACGGGGAGGCGCCGGACGCGCTCCCGACGCCGGAGATGTTTCCCACCTTCGCCTCGATCCGCGAGGCCTGGCTCGACCACGAGACGCGGATGCGCGCCTTCGTCGAAGGGCTCGACGACCACGGCCTCGAGCGGGTGCTTTCGTACACGCTCCTGAGCGGGCAGCCGGGCGCATCGGTGATGTGGCACATGATTCAACACATGGTGAACCACGCGTCGTATCACCGCGGGCAGGTCACGACGCTGCTGCGGCAGCTCGGCGCGGCCCCGCCGAAGAGCACCGACCTCATCACCTATTACCGCGAAATTGGAGCAAAGTCCGCATGATGACGACCGTTGCGTTCATGCTTGCGCTGACGATGGCCGGCGCGCAGGCGCCCGATTCGCCGAAGCCGGATCTGGCGACGATCACCGCACGTCTCGGCATGTGCACGGCTGACTTCACCGTCACCGACGCGGACGGCAAGCCGGTCTATGCCGCCACCGTCCACGTCCGCATCCGGTACGGGCTTCTCGGCCTGAAGCGCATGGACCTCGAGGTCGGGACCAATTCCGAGGGGAAGGCACGGGTCGAGGGGCTGCCACTCGGAGGACGCCGGCTCGTCTACGACGTCAGCAAAGAGACGCGCAAGGCGACCGTCGAACAGGACCTCACGACGAACTGTCACGGAATGTACACCGTCGCGCTGAAGTGAAACAGCCGGCGCGCGCCGCGGCGTATACACAGCATCCGTGACCGATCGCCTGCCGCTCGTCGTCGAGGAGCCGACCGAGGTCGGCAGCTATTTCGTCGCGACGTATCCGCCGTTCTCGGTCTGGACGCAGGCGGCCGTCGACGCCGACGCGCGGCCCGCGCTCGAGGCGCCGCCCGCGCCGGGCGTCCCGCTCGGCCTGTACCTGCACATTCCGTTCTGCCGCAAGCGCTGTCACTTCTGCTACTTCCGCGTCTATACCGACCGGAACGCGCAGGAGGTCGCCGAGTATCTCGACGTGCTCGCGCGCGAGTGGGCGCTCTACGCCGACCGGCCGGCGCTGGCGGGGCGGCCGCTCAACTTCGTCTACTTCGGCGGCGGCACGCCGTCGTTTCTCTCGACGCAGCAGCTCGAGCGGCTCGTCCGCCGCCTGACGGCGGTGCGCTCGTGGGCCGACGCCGAAGAGGTGACGTTCGAGTGCGAGCCGGGGACGCTGACGAAGGCGAAGCTCGCGGCCATCCGGCGGATGGGCGTCACGCGTCTGAGCCTCGGCATCGAGAATTTCAGCGACCGCATCCTGGAGCTGAACGGCCGCGCGCACCGCTCGCCGGAGATCCTCCGCGCGTACGAGCACGCGCGCGCGCTCGGCTTTCCGCAGATCAACGTCGACCTGATTGCCGGCATGCTCGGCGAGACGGAGGAGAACTGGCAGGCGTGCATCCGCGCGACGCTCGCGCTCGCGCCCGACAGCGTCACCATTTATCAGATGGAGCTGCCGTTCAACACGGCCATCAGCCGCGATCTGCTGCACCACAACGGCCAGTTCCGCGAGCCGGTGGCCGACTGGCCGACCAAGCGCCGGTGGGTGGCCGAGGCATTCGCGGCGCTCGAGGCGGCGGGCTACCACGTGCGCAGTGCGTACACGGCGGTGCGGGATTCGAGCCGCACGCGCTTTCTCTATACCGACCGCCTGTGGCAGGGCGCCGACATGATCGGCCTCGGCGTCGCGTCGTTCGGGCACGTCAACGGCGTCCATATGCAGAACCTCGATCGCTGGGAGACCTACAGCGCCGCGATTCGCGCCGGACAGCCCGCGCTCGCACGCGCCTACAGACCGACCGACGAAGAGCGGATGATTCGCGAGCTCGTGCTCCAGCTCAAGTTCGGATCGATCCGGCCGCCGTACTTCCGCGACAAGTACCGCGTCGACGTCGTCAGCCGTTTCCGCGAGCCGCTCGCATGGCTCGGCGAGCACGGCTACCTCCAGACGGCGACGACCGACCTGGTGGCGCTGACGCGCGAGGGACTTCTCAGGGTCGACGCGCTGCTGCCGTCCTTCTTCCGGCCCGAGCATCGAGGCATCCGATACACGTGATGAATCCAGACGTCGTGGTTATCGGCGGCGGTCCCGCCGGCTCCACCGTGTCGACGCTGCTCGCCCAGCAGGGGCTGCGCGTGCAGCTCTTCGAGCGCGAGCGGTTTCCGCGCTTTCACATCGGCGAGTCGCTCATTCCAGAAACCTACTGGGTGCTCGAGCGGCTCAACATGCTGCCGAAGATGCAGCGGAGCCACTTCGTCAAGAAGTACAGCGTGCAGTTCGTCAACGCGTCGGGCAGGCTCTCGGCGCCCTTCTACTTCTGGGACAACAAGCCGCACGAGTGCTCGCAGACATGGCAGGTGGTGCGCAGCGAGTTCGACCGGATGATGCTCGACAACGCGCGCGAGCACGGCGTCGATGCCCACGAGGGCGTGCGCGTGGTCGACGTGCTGTTCGAGGGCGACCGCGCGGCCGGCGTGCGCCTGCGCGAGAACGGCGCCGATCGCGACGTGCGGGCGGCGGTCGTGGTCGACGCGAGCGGCCAGAATGGGCTGCTGCAGCACAAGTTCGGCCTCCGCGTGTGGGATCCGGTGCTCAACAAGGGCGCGATCTGGACGTACTGGGAGGGCGCGTACCGCGACACCGGCCGCGACGAGGGCGCGACGATGGTGCTGCAGACCGCGGACCGGAAGGGATGGTTCTGGTACATCCCGCTGCACGACAACATCGTGAGCGTCGGCGTGGTGGCGCCTTTCGACACGCTGTTCAAGGGGCGCGGGCCGTACGCGCAGACCTACGCGGAGGAAGTCGAGCGCTGCCCGGCCGTGAAGGAGCGCGTCGCCCCCGCGAGGCGCGCCACGGGATACTTCGCCACGAAGGACTACTCCTACCGCGCAAAGCAGGTGGCGGGCGACGGCTGGGTGCTCGTCGGCGACGCGTTTGCGTTTCTCGATCCGCTCTATTCCTCAGGCGTCCTGCTCGCCCTTCGTTCCGGTGAGATGGCGGCCGACACCATCGTCGAAGGGCTCGCGCAGGGAAACACGTCCGCCGCGCAGCTCGGCAAGTGGGGTCCTGCGTTCAACGCGGGCGTCGACCGCATGCGCCGGCTCGTGTGCGAGTACTACGACGGCTTCAGCTTCGGCCGGTTCGTGCGCCAGTACCCGCACCTGCAGGGCACGGTGACCGACCTGCTGATTGGCGATCTTTTTACCGACCGCGTCGACGCCGTCTGGCATCCGATGGAATCGCTCTATCCGCCCGGAAAGCCGCCGATTCCGCTCTGGGACGCCGGGACCCCGGCTGCCGCCGCCGCGCATAAGATGAACGAGCTTGTGTTGCCGGACGGCCGCAAACCCTAGGTGGTAGTCGGTAGGTGGTAGCCGGTAGCTGGACCAGGAGGCACAAATGATCGCGAAACTGCTGGTGATCGTCGCGGCGGTCGCGGTTGCCGTGTCGAGCGCGCCGGCGCAGACCACCGGCCGCGCCGCCGTCGATGCCGTGCTCTCAGGCGCCGTGGCGCGCGGAGAGATTCCCGGCGTGGCCGCCATCGCCGTCACCCGGACCGCCGTGATCTATCAGGGTGCGTTCGGCGCGGCGGATCTGCCGAGCCGGCGGCCGCTCCAGACCGACTCGATCTTCCGGATCGCATCGATGACGAAGCCGATCAGCTCGGTCGCGCTGATGCAGCTCGTCGAGGCGGGACGGCTGCGGCTCGATGATCCGGCCTCGAAGTACCTGCCCGAGCTGGCCGGTCTGAGGGTTGTAGAGCGTTTCGATGCGTCCACCGGCGCGTACACCGTGCGGCCGGCGAAACACGCGATCACCGTCCGGCATCTGCTCACGCACACGGCGGGCTTCGGCTACGACTTCACGAGCCCCGTCGTGCGCGACTTCAAGCCGCGCGACGGCGAGCAGTACGCCGCCGGCCCGCTCGTGTTCGAGCCGGGCGAGCGCTGGCTGTACGGCACCAACACCGACTGGGTGGGACGGCTGGTCGAGGCGATCTCCGGGCAGCCGCTCGAGGCGTACTTCCGCGAGCGCATCTTCACGCCGCTCGGCATGCAGGAGACGTTCTACAACGTGCCCGAGGACAAGCGCGCCCGCGTCGTCACCGTGCACCGCCGGACCGGCGAGCGCGCCTTCACCGTCGAGCCGGTGCAGCCGCCGTTCACGATCGCACGTCCGATCGGCGGCGGCGGTCTGTCGTCCACCGCGGCTGATTACATCCGTTTCCTGCAGATGCTGCTCAACGGCGGCACGCTCGACGGCGCGCGCGTGCTGTCGGCCGGCACGGTCGCGCTGATGGCGCAGAATCACATCGGCAGCCTCGGCGTGCCCGCGCTGACGAGCGCGCGGCCCGACCGGAGCGCCGACTGGACGACCCTCGTCAACGACGGCCGCGACAAATGGGGCCTCGGGTTCCTGATCGCGTCGGCGCCGCCGGCGGGGAAGCGGTCGCCGGGCAGTCTCAGCTGGGGCGGCATCAACAACACGTATTTCTGGGTGGATCCGGCGCGTGGCATCGCCGGGGTGATCCTGTTTCAGTTCCTGCCGTTCGCCGACGCGCGTGCGCTCGCCGTCCATGACGTCTTCGAGCGGGCGATCTATCAGCTGGGGGGCGCACCGCCGAAGTCATGACCCCTCCAGGCACTTCAGGCACCCCAGGCACTCCGCCAAGTGCTACGATTTGGCCCACACGAGGGCACCCCAACACGCAAAAACCGCGCGTTGGGACCCCGCCGAGGAGGTTTTGCATGACAGTTCGCGCCGCATACCCGTTCCCGTGGCTGGCCGCGGCGCTCGTCGCGCTCGCCGTGCTGGCGCAGCCGGCGCAGGCTGACGTCAAGCGCATTGTCATCGACAAGAAGGTGTCGCCGGCGTTCGACGGGCGGACCTTCGGCAGCGCCGGGCAGTATGAAACGCTGGCGGGGCGCGCCTTCGGCGAGCTCGACCCGAACGATCCGAAGCACCGCGTCATTGCCGACATCCAGCTCGCGCCCCGGAACGCGAACGGCAAGGTCGAGTACGTCGCGACTTTCTATCTGGTCAAGCCGGTCGACATGTCGAAGAGCAGCCGGCTGATGTGGCACGACGTGCCGAACCGCGGCGGCCGCATCACGATTCCCGAAGGCGAGCGCATGCTCGGCGACATCGGCCTGAGCAGCGGCTGGCAGGGCGACAACTCCGGCAACACGGCGCCCGACGACGACAACGATTACGTGACGGTGCCGGTGGCCAGGAATGTCGACGGATCGCCCGTGACCGGCCTCGTGCTCGGACGCATCGTCAACGCGGCCGGCCCCGATTCGCGGCCGATGATCGTCAACGCCAATCCGGTGCCGTACAAGCCGGTGACGCTCGATACGTCCAGAGCGCGGCTCGAGACGCACACAGCCGAGACGACCGACGGCAAGGTGAGCGGCGTGCGCGCGGTGCCGGCAAGCGACTGGGCGTGGGCGCGCTGCAGCGTGGTGGGCCAGGTTGAATTCTCGAATCCGTTTCCCGGCACGCCCGACCCCACGCAGATCTGCGTGAAGGGCGGCTTCGATCCGAAGCTGCTGTATCAGGTCGTCTTCACGTCGCAGGATCCGTACGTGCTGGGCATCGGCTTCGCCGCGTTCCGTGACATCGCGTCGTTTCTGAAGTACGCCGAGCGCGACGAAGCGGGGACAGCGAATCCGCTGGCGACGCAGGTGACGTGGGTGCTCAGCCGCGGTCGCTCGCAGTCGGGCCGCTTCCTGCGCCAGCTGCTGCACCTCGGCTTCAATCAGGACGAGCGCAACCGTCAGGTGTACGAGGGCATGTGGCCGATCATCGCGTCAGGCCGTCTGCCGCTGAACGTCCGCTTCGGCACGCCCGACGCCGCGTCGAAGCTGTACGAGGGCGGCATGGAGGGGCCGGCGTGGTGGACGCCGTGGGCCGACCCGGTTCGCAAGCTGCCCGCCGCGAGCCTCCTCGATCGGTGCAACGCGACGAAGACCTGTCCGAAGATCGTGGAGCAGCTCGGAGGCACCGAAGCGTGGGCCCTCTACATGAGCCCGAGCTGGGTGGGGACGACGGCCGAGCGCGACCTTCCGCTGCCGGCGAACGTGCGGCGCTACTACATGCCGAGCACGCCGCATGGCGGCGGCCCGGGCGGGTTCACCGTGATCGCCGCGAAGCCGCCGCAGTGCCCCGGCCCCGAGTTCGGGCGCGGCGTGCTGCCGGCCAACCCGATGCCGTACACCGAAACGAGCAACGCGCTGCGCGTCCATTTCCGCAACTGGGTGATGAAGGGGACCGAGCCGCCGCCGAGCCGGTATCCGAGCCTCGCAAACGGCTACCTCGTGGATCCGACGAAGGAGGCGACCGGCTTCCCGACGATTCCGGGTCTGCCGGTGAACGCGCCCACCGGCATTGTCAGCCCGATGCTCGACTACGACTGGGGTCCGAACTTCAACGCGATGGACGGCTCGGGGGTCCCGTCGAAGATGCCGCCCGACATCAGGAATGTCATCAGGATGAAGGTGCCGCGCGCCGACGCCGACGGCAACGAGCTGGGGGGCGTGCCGATCGTGCTGCGCGAGGCGCCGCTCGGGACGTATCTCGGTTGGAACATCGTGGCCGACGGGTTCCACAAGGAGAAGATCTGCAACTACGCCGCGGGCATGGTGCCGTTTGCGACGACGAGAGCGGAGCGGATGGCCAACAGCGATCCGCGGCCGTCGCTCGAAGAGCGTTACAAGAACCACGACGGCTACGTCGAGGCGGTGAAAGCCGCGGCCGCGAAGGCGGTGGGCGAAGGCTTCCTGCTCCAGGCGGATGCCGATCGGCTCATCGCGCAGGCGCAGGCGAGCAACGTGCTCGCGCAGCCGAACACCAGCCGATGAAGAAAGTCCTCATGCTGGCGGCCGCGGGCATCCTGCTCGCGCCGCTGGCATCCTCGCAGTCGCGCCAGACGCACGAGTTGCGGCTCCTGCCCCAGCACGTGCACTGGGGCTACTACGACGCCGCGCTGAAACCGGTGCTCCGGATCGCCTCCGGCGACACGGTCCGCGTCGAAACGATGATCGCCCGCGGGCTCGCGCGGCTGCGGGCGGCGGGCGTCTCGGAGAAAGAGATCCCGGAGGCGCTGAAGGCGGTGGAAGCGGCGGTCACCGAGCGTGGCCCCGGCGCGCATCCGCTGACCGGTCCAATCTGGGTCGAGGACGCCGAACCCGGAGACGTGCTCGAGGTCAGAATCCTCGGCTTCGAGTTCCTCCACCCGTACGGCGTGAGCGGCTTCATCCCCGGCAGCGGTACGCTGCCAGACGACTTCCCGTACACGCGGTTCAAGCTGTTCCGCTTCGACGTCGCACGCGGCGTCACCGAATTCGCGCCGGGCATCACGCTGCCGCTGGCGCCGTTCTTCGGGTCGATCGGCGTGGCGCCGAACCCGCTCGTCGGGCGCGTGTCGAGCGGGCCGCCCGGGCACCACACCGGCAATCTCGACAACAAGGAGCTGGTGGCCGGATCCACGTTGTACCTTCCCGTGCACGTGCCGGGCGCGCTGCTCTCGCTGGGCGACGCGCACGCCATGCAGGGCGACGGCGAGGTGTCGCTCACGGCGCTCGAAACGTCCGTGCGCGGCACCGTCCAGGTCACCGTTCGCAAGGGGATGCGGCTGAACTGGCCTCGCGCCGAAACGCCGACGCATTACATTGCGATGGGGCTCCACACGGATCTCGACCAGGCCGCGCAGATGGCCACGCGCGAGGCGATCGACTTCCTCGTGTCGCAGAAGGGACTGAGCCGGGACGAAGCGTACATCCTGACGTCGGTCGCCATCGACCTGCGCGTCACGCAGCTCGTGGACGGCACCAAGGGCGTGCACGCGATGATCCCGAAATCGATCTTCGCGAAATAACACCACGTACGTAGGGCGGGTCCGCTCGTCGAAGAGCGCGGCGGACCCGCCGGGAGCTGTTATGAAAAAGATCGTGGGCCTGATCATGCTGTCGGCTGTGGTTGTCGCGGCGCAGAGCCGCGACGTCCCGCGCTTCGAGCCGGATCCCTCCTGGCCGAAGATTCCGAACAACTGGCAGCTCGGCCAGGTGTCGAGCGTCTCGATCGACGCGCAGGACCATGTCTGGGTGCTGCAGCGTCCAGGCTCGCTCGAGGATCCCGCCGAAAAGAAGCGCGCCGCGCCGCCGGTGCTCGAGTTCGACGCCGCCGGCACTTTCATCCAGGGATGGGGCGGCCCCGGGCAGGGCTACGAATGGCCGGAGGTCGAGCACGGCATCTACGTCGATCCGAAGGGGTTCGTCTGGATCGGCGGCAACGGCGAGAAGGATCACCAGATCGTCAAGTTCACGCGCGACGGCAAGTTCGTCTCGCAGATCGGCCGGGCGGGGCAGAGCAAGGGGAACACGGACACGACGAACCTGAACCGGCCCGCCGACGCGTTCCTGCACGCGGCCACCAACGAGCTGATCGTGGCCGACGGGTACGGCAACCGCCGCATCGCCGTGTTCGACGCCGACACCGGGCGCTTCAAGCGGATGTGGGGCGCGTTTGGGACCATGCCGACCGACGGCCCCGCCGCCAACGCCGACGCCGACCCGAAGGGCGCGCCGCAGTTCGTGCAGCCGGTGCACGCCGTCCGCGTCTCGCGCGACGGCCTCGTCTACGTGTCGGACCGCGGCGGCAAGCGTGTGCAGGTGTTTCGCCTCGACGGCACGTACGTCAATCAGGTGTTCATCGGCCGCGACTGCCGCGCGCCGGCGTGCGGCAACGGCACCACGGCCGCGAGCACGGCGTTCTCGGCCGATCCGGAGCAGCGCTTTCTCTATGTCGCGAACCGGAGCCAGGCGAAGCTGATGATCTTCGACCGGCGCTCGCTGACGCTCC
>CAZGLC010000068.1:0-19173 GCA_964526235.1 uncultured Bifidobacteriaceae bacterium | reverse complement strand
GGATTTTCGAGGCGGCCCGGCGGTCGAGCGTGGCGAAGCGGTCGAGCAGCGGCTCTTCGAGCCAGTTGTGGGTGTAGACGACGTAGACGTCGTTGCCGGGCGTCACGATCCAGCGGTAGCGCGCCTGCCAGCCGAGCACGCGGCTCTGCGTGTCGAACTGGACGTCGTTGACGAGCGACATGAAGGGCGAGAACTGCGTCTCGCCGACCAGCCGGTAGAGACGCGTGGTGAAGCGTCCCTCCGGCAGCGCGACGCGATTCCACTCGCCGGCAAGGTAGACGATGACCCCGGGGCGCGCGCGAAGGGTGATGTTCACCTGCCGCTGCGTGCGCGTGCCGGAATAGAAGTCGCCCGTCTCGTAGCGGCCGCTGACCGCGAGCATGCGGTTCTCCGCCGTCCGCGCGAAGATCCGGAAGCGGGTGTAGTCGTACTCGGCGCCCGTGGGCAACGTGACGCTGCGGCTGATCCGGAACGGGACGTCGAGGTGTTCCTGCCGGCGGAATCCGTTGATCGACAGGTGATCGCCCGTGTGCATCATGATGCTGAACAGGGTGACGTCGACCTGGCGGGTCAGCAGATCGTTCTGTCGATCGGTCATCACGTCTGCGGTGGCGCCGAACCGCAACTGTCGAATGAACCGGTGGTTCCGCGGCCGTGGCGCAAACTGCAGCGTCGGCGCGTACCGGCGGTAGTTCTGGCGCCGGAGGAAGCCGACGGCCGGGTCGAAACTCTCCTGCACCTCGGTGGTCTGGAACCGCGCGAACCACCGGTCGTTCGGGTACTCGAGGATGGTGCCGAACGCCGAGTTTCCCTTGGCCGCATCGGGGCGCGTCGCGTGCAGGTACCACGCCCGCAGCTCGAGGTTTTGCGATCCGCGGAAGCGCGACGTGGCAAGCGACATGTCGAGCCCGGTGGTGTGCCGCGGGTCGTTCCCCGCGGCCCGCGCGTCGCGCCGCGTGTAGAGCGCGCCCAGGTACGACTGCGTGAAGAGGCGCCGCTTGACGCGCGCCACCGTAAAGTCCTCGCTGCTGAAGCCGTTGTCCTCGCCGGTGCGCACGTGGAGGAGCCCGATGTCCTGGGCGCCCGCCTGGCCGCTCACCTTCGTGCCGAAGTCGATCTTCTGCGGCGTGGCGTCGGCGCTCAGCCCGACGCGCCGGCTGAAGAACGGGATCACCTGATCGTCGCTGTCGCCGAACCCCCGCCACTGCCCGCGCTGGCCCTCGTCGCTGGCGAAGTCGAGGAACGTGGCGCCATCGAGGAAGAAGTCGCGCTGCTCGGGGAAGAACAGCGAGTAGCGGGTGAGGTTCACCTGACGCTGATCGACCTCCGTCTGCGCGAAGTCGGTGTTCACCGTGAAGACCGTGCGCAGGAGCGGTGTCGGGTTGTAGAAGACGTCGAAGCCGGCGCTCGCATCGCCCCGCACCGACGTCTCGCCGCGCCCAGGGGAGGCCTGCGCCGTGTAGACGCCGTACGGCTTGAGGTCGAGCCCGCTCCCCTGACTCACGTTGCGGATGCCGGTGAGGTGGCCGGCGTTCGTCAGCCGCCAGATCCCTTCGTTTCGCCGCCACCCGGACCAGATGCTGGTTTCGTTCTTGCGCTGAATCGTGCGCTGGAAGTTGATGCCCCAGGTGTCGCTGTTCGGGTTGAAGTTGAGCGTGCGGAACGGGAGCTCGATCTCGAGCGTCCAGCCGATGTCGCTCCGGCGAACCCGGGCATCCCAGATGCCGTCCCACGCGCGGTTCGTGTCGGCGGGGCTCTGGAGCGCGTCCTGCATCGCGCCCTGGGGGTTCAGCTCGAAGTAGTAGCCGGTTCGGGCGTCGAGGAACGTGTCGATCATGATCTGGATCCGGTCGTCGGACCACAGTCCCTCGTCGCGCCGCCGCTGGTAGGCGATGACGCCGTCCGGATCCGAGTCGTAGCAGGTGATGGCGAGGTACAGCGCGTCGGTATCGAACGCAATCCGCACCTCGGTTCTCTCGGTCGCGGGGCGTCCGTTGTCGGGATCGACCTGGATGAAATCGCCCCCAGGCACCGCGCGCGACCAGACCGGTTCGTCGAGCCGTCCATCGAGCGTGACGGCTTCGCCCTCGGCGAGGCGCGTGGCGGCGATCGTGGGCCGGCCGCCGTTCTCGGGGACCGCCTGCTGCGCCTGTCCGGCGAAGGCGGGCAGGGCGGCGGCGGCGAACCCGAGCGCCGTCAGCAGTGAGCGCATGTCAATAGCTCGTGACCGGTGGAATCGCGGCGATGAGCGCGTTGTAGTAGCTCCGCGGGAACAGGTGATCGACGATGCAGTAGTGGAACGGGTCGAGGTGAAGCGTCGCGCGGCGGACCACTTTCTGAATGTGGTGCGCCAGCGCCTCCTCATCGAGCGTGGCCTGGAACCGCAGCACGCGATCGTCGGCGGCGGCGTCGGCCTGGAGGACGGCGCGGAGCTGCCGCTCGCGGAGGCTCACCGCGTCGAGGGCCGACGAGAGCGACTGCACCTCGCCCGTCAGCGTCTCGACCTGCCGCATCAGCTCGGGCAGGCGCACGTGCGCGCGAGCGCGCGCCGCGAGCGCCCGCGGGTGAAGCAACGCCGCGGCTCGCAGGACGCGTGCGATCATCGCGCCGGGCGGTAGGTCTTGGTGAACCCGTTGCGGGCGTTGGTCACGGTGTAGGTGCCGTCCTGCTCGGCCGTCAGCTTGATCCAGTGCGCCGGCCCGTTATGCGTGGGCGCCGGCGGCGCGCCTGGGCCGGGCGCCGGCGCGGCCATCGGCGCCACCGGCATCGTCGCCGGCTGATCGTCGGCGATGTTGGCGATGAACATGCCGGGCACCGTGTACTCCTGGCCGCTCAGCAGCGAGAAGTGAATCTGCCAGAGGTCCTCGAGGCCCGGAGAGGTAAAGAGCGACTGCATTGTCTCGGGCTCGCCGCCCTTGCGCGTGCCGTTGTTCATGATGACGACGCGCGGGCGGAGCGCGTGGATGATGGTCTCAGAGTTGGAGGTCGCCTGGCCGTGGTGGACGCCGAGTATCGCGTCGACCGTGCCGATGCGGTTGTTGGGGCACATCAGCTCGAATTCCTTGTTCCGTGTCAGGTCGCCCAGGTGAACCGTGCGGAACTTGCCGAACGTCAGGTGTACGCCGACCGACATCGGGTCTTCGAGGTTGTTGGGGCTCGGCTTGAACTGCGCGCAGTGCGGGTTCGCCTGGCCGGCGCCCGGAAGCGGCCTGGCAATGAGCTCGCCGTTCGACGTGACGATGACGAGGTCGAGGCCGCCGATGGGGAGCTTCATGCCGGGCTTCGCCACCGTGTGCTTCGCCTTGGCGTACATCTCCTTGTAGACCGCCTCGAACTTGGCGCCCGATCCCATCGGGTCGATGTTCGGCCCGTGGTCGATGAAGTGGCGGATGGGGAACTTCGGCGCGAGCTCCGGCAGGCCGCCGATGTGGTCGCCGTGGTAGTGCGTGATGATCAGGTGATCGATCTGCGTGAGGCCGGCGTCCCTGGCGGCGGCGATGACGCGATCCGCATCGCGTCCGTTGCTCGGGTTGCCGGTGTCGATCAGGAGCGACTCACCGGTGGGCGAGACGATCAGGGTGGCGTTGCCTCCCTCGACGTCCACCACGTAAATCTGCAGTGATTTCGAGGCGCGGGTCTGTGCCGCCGCTGGAGCCGCCGAGAGGGTCGCGACGCCGAGCAGGGCCGCGAGCAGCAGGAGCCGACGCGCCATGATGGCCTCCTCTGGAAAATGATTTTGCGGTCACTATAGCATCGCGAACCGGGAACCCGAACACCGGAACCTGAGCACCTCACGCCGGAGCTCACTTGGGTTGCGCATTTTTCAGCGGGACTGGAGCTGCGATCCGCATGCCTGTGTGGCTGGGACGGGCCCCGCCGAAAAATGGCAACCCAAGTGAGCCCCGGGCTTCTCGAGATCGTCACCCGCGATCATGTGTTTGGTGCCGAGGACGGCTGGGGCAACCCCCGACAGGACCCGTCGCGCCGGTCATCAACATAAGTGAACTGGGGGTTTGAGCACCAGCGCACCAAAGAACCGTAAGATGGGTTCGCGCCGGGGTGGCGGAACTGGCAGACGCACGGGACTTAAAATCCCGGGCCCGCAAGGGCGTGTGGGTTCGATCCCCGCCCCCGGCACTCACCTCGCTTCGCTCGGTTCGCGCCAGGTGCGATGCTCAGGCGCGCCGCCGTCGGCGCTTTCGCGCCTCGGCGAGCGGGCACGATCCCCACCCCCGGCACCACTCGATCCGAGTGCGCCGCTCCTCAGCGCCCGGCGTCGCCGAGCGTCGGCATGAGGAGCTCCCGGTCCTTCTCGTTCTCCAGGCAGGAGTGGTCCAGAATCCGGTCGCCGATCTGGCGCGTGAAGAGCCGGCGCGTCGTGAACGGCTTCACGAAGAAGACCGGGTCGTCATACGTCACCACGTGCTCGAGCGTGTTCGGATCGTCGAGCCGAAGCCGCTCGGTCAGGCGCAGCTTCTCGCTGTGCTCATGGCCGGCCGTGTCGAGCCACGTCCGCTCGTTGACGCCGATGGTGTCCACGACGAGCATGTCGCCTTCCCAGCGGCCGATCGAGCTGCCCATCCACTCCGGGTAGTCGGCGATGTCGTGCGGATGGCCCCGGCCGTCGGTGTAGACGATCCGGAACGTCCGCTGCGATTCGGTCAGGATGACGACCACGTCCGGGCGCTGCACGATCATCGCCGGGTGCGCCATCATGATCATCCGCGCCGGTCCGGGAGGCAGGCACGCGGTGTTCGGATCCTTCGCGTGGTCCACGGTGTCCCACCGCTCCTTGCCGTAGGGCGTGAGGATCAGCTCCTGGCCGGGCAGGGTCGTGCGGGCGAGATCGCCGCTCGCGCCGCCGAACCACACGCCGGTCAGATCGGGGCGGCCAGCCTGACGCTCGAGCGGCCCGCCCGTGTGCCACCACGCGCCTTCGGGGGCCGGCTTCGGCGGCGCCAGCCGGTCGGTCGCCGGCGGCGGCGTCGGGAGCGACGGCGTGCCGCGCCCGTCCTGCTGCGCTGCGGCCGGCATGGCACCGGCGCTGAATAGGACGAGGGCAACCATAAGCGCACGGACGCACGTGATCATGATGACGCTCCCACCGTGACCGTCAACGATTGGTGCCGGGCTCGCCAGCGCCGCTGAAGCCGAAGACGCGCCGGCCGTCTGCCAGAATCACCGTGCGGCCGTTCACCACGCGCGCATCGGCCTTTCTGGCGGCGAAGCCCTGCACCGTGACGGTCTCGCCGATTTTCAGCGAGTCGCGGCCCCACCCCTGACGCCGAAGCTGATTGGGCGTGCCGCCTTCGACGGCATAGTTGACGGACGTGCCATCGGCAGCTTTCACGTCGATGTAGAAGTAGATGTGCGGATTCTGGAACTCCACCTTGGTGATCGTCCCGGTGAGCGTCACCGGCTTGTCGGAGTCGAACTCCGCGGCGAAGGCATGGTGGGCCATCGCCGGCGCCGCGGCCCACAACAGCGCACAGGCGCCAGCCAGCGCCACGAGTCGATCGCGTGTCATCGTGTGTCCTCCGTGGGAGCGATTCTGCGCCCGTTGGAGGGAAAAGAAAAGGTGGTGATAGACGCAATCAATCAAGAATACCGACCACGGGTAAGCCGTGCGCTTTCGCTCCCACGCCGAGTGCCTCGTCGTGAGTGGCCATCGTGATGTCGGTGCCCGTCATGTCCTTCCAGAGCAGCGCAGTCGCAAGGTGAATCGCATCGAGCGTTCCGAGCTCCGTCGGCATGGGTTGTGAGGCGCGATCCAACAGGCCAGCATCGAGCTCGACAATCTCGAGCGAGGCGATCAACGACAAGATTGCCGCGCGCCGCGTGGCGACTTCGGAGTCATCGAGCGTGGCTCGCCGTCGTAGACGGTCGAGGCTGCGCAGGCTCTCCGTCGAGACAAGAGCGCTCGAGACGCCTCGACGAATCTTCGGCCACTCCGGTAACGCGTTGGGCTGGCCGAACGCGAGCCGCAGGATGACGGATGCATCAACGTAGGCGATCACCGATGGCCTTGACGTTCCTCGAGTAGCACGTCGACGACGTCGACGTGCAGCTTCAAAGGCTCAGGCAGTCGGACACGGTTCGGCGGCGGCGTGCCGGGCGCTGGTTTGCGGATGCGCAACGCTACGCGCTCCCGTACGGGAATGATTTGCGCGATCGGCGTGTCGCGATCGAGCACCGATATCGTCTCGCCGTTACGCACGGCGCGGAGGTACTCGCTCAGGCGTGACTTGAGCTCCGCGATTCGAACTTCCTTCATGTGATCATTATGGCCACAACTAGTCACGATGGGCAAATGCCCATGGTGACCGGCCGTATTCGGCGGTTCAGCGTCGGCAGCGGTGCGGCCTACGAATCATGTTCCAGCGGGTGCTGAGACACGAGATCGCGGAGCCGCCTGACGAGGACAGACGGATCGGCTGGCTTGTGCCACAGCTCTCCGTGCAACGCCTCGATTTCTCGTACGACGTCCTTGTTGAGTGGAAATCCCGTCAGGACGATGGCGGGTACCTGCTGGAGGTGCGGATGGGTGCGCATGTATCGCAACAGATCGAGGCCCGAGTGTCCGTCACTGTTGACGAAGAGCATGTCGAGCACCGCCGCGGCAACACCGGGCACTCGTAAGCACCCGATGGCGCCAGGCACGTCCATCGCCTCACGGACGTGATAGCCAGCATCGTGAAGGACACGACTGATCAACCTACGCATGCCCGGGTCGTCGTCGGCGACGACAACGACAGGCGACGCTGGATCCGAGCGGTGTATCGCGATGCCCCTCACGGAGTACCGCATTGGCAATAATCCCGCCCAATTCGTTCCGTCATTTAATGGCAGTGCAGGGGCGCTCGAGTGCCACAAAAGTGGACGCGGTTGAACCTCCACCATGTGCACGAATCGCACACTCATCCGCAGATTTTGTAATTGCTGACTGAAAGAGAACGTTATCGCCGATCGAGCCGCTTCTCGGCCAGGAACGTCGAGAGCAGATCGGCGATCTGCACGTTATTCAGATCGAGCATCGGGAAGTGCGTGTTGCCGCGGATGCCGATTTCGGGAAGCATGATATTGGACGCGCGGCCGCCGTGGCGGTTGATCGCATCCACCATCAGCTTCGCGCGCATCACGTTGACGCGGCGGTTGTCGAGCGTGAGCCGCGGTCCGACGTTGGCCTTGTCCATGGCCGACGGGATGTAGTCGCCCCAGACGATCTGGATGGGCACCTTCGTCAGCCTGAGGAAGTCGGCCATCGGGATCGCGCGCCCCGGCGAGAGCTTCATGCCGTCGACCCGTTCGATGGCCGGCGGCATCTCACTCTCGGGAAACACGGCATCGCCCGGCTCGTACGACACGATCGCCGCCACGTTCGTCGTCTTGGTCGCCGTGATCCAGCCGCGGATGCCGGTCGAGGAGTGCGTCAGGAGGACCGACGGCCCGACCTCGTTCAGGAGCGCCGCGAGCGCATCGGTCTCGACCTGTTCGTTTTCCGGCGCGTTGAACTCCGGGTACTGAATGCGGAAGAACTCGTTGAGCGCACGCTCGGTCTGGGGAAACTGCACGCCGGGGTAGAAGTCCGGCGTAGGGTCGCCCGGCAGCCAGAGGCCGAGGCGCCAGGTCGTGAACGACGCCTGATCGTTACCGCGCTGCGGCTCGTAGCGCGTCGGCGCGCATCCCTGGCCCGCGCGGCCGGTGCGTGGCAGATCGGTCAGGTACACCGGGAATCCGCGCCGCAGGAAGATGTGCCGGAACCCGTCCCGCCCGTCGAACGTGGTGTCCCAGGTCTTGGTGCTGCTGGCATGCACCATCACGAGCGGCACGCGGCGCGGCTTTTCGGGGACCTGCCACTCCACGTACCCGTGGTCGCAGTGCAGCGAACTTTTTGCGGCATCGCCCAGGACCGTTCCCCCGAACGGACGGGCGCCCTGTTCGCGGATGGTGACCGACTGAGCCGCGACGGCAGAGGTCGCGACTACCAGCACGAGCGCGACCCGCGTCAGCAACACAGTCGTGAGTGTATCGCCTAATTCAGCCACCGCGCGAGCGCCGGCGCCTGCCGCGCGGCGAACGCTGCGCAGTTCTCGATGCGCTCGAGCGCCTGCCGCAGCGTGCGGTCGGCGCCCGGCACGGGATTGCCCGCGAAGAATCGCCGAACGTCCTCGGCCTTCGCGGCCGAACAGAAACTGCCTGTCGCCGAGACGATGGCCGGAATTCCCTGGAAGGTGCCAAGCGTCTGCGTGAGGGTCGTCCAGTGCGTCTGGACGAACTGCCAGGCGGCGTGGCGCGAGGCCGGGCGCACGAGCAGCGCGGCGATGAGCTGCCCAACATCCTGCGTGCGCACGCGATCCGACAGCGCGAAGGTGAGCGTCCGTTCGACGAGCGCCGGCGGCTCGAACCAGGCGAGCGCGCCGAAGAAGCGGTAGTACTCCTCCGGCTGCGAGCCGAGCGTACCGATCTGCGCCATGTACCGGTCGTAGAGCGCCGCATCGCCGGCGACCGCCGCCACGCGCAGCACCGGCTGCGCGAGGGTGCCCGGGAGGGAATCGGCGTCGGCGATGTACTTCTCGGCCAGCTCGCGCGCCCGCTTCTGCACGTCCACATCGTTGCCGGCCACCCCCACGAGCGTCAGCAGCTGCGCGCGCCGGCTGTGCCGTTCATCCGTATCGCGCACGTCGCCGGGGAGCCCGAGGGCGGCGAGCACCGGCCCGTACCGCTCACGGATCCACATCTGAAACCGCGGCCGGTCGGCGGCCGTGACGACATCCTCGGCGGTCTCTGTGAGCCGGTCGGCGATGGTCGACGTGATGCCCGCCGATTCGTCTCCCGCCAGCGTGTCTGCCAGGTCGAGATAGACGCCGACCTCGTGGCGGCCGGCGCGCGCCATCCACCACTCGTCGCCGAGGAGGCTGAGGCGTTCGATCGGCGTGAGCCGCGCGGCGCCGCGGTCGAGCCCGCCGACGGCGTCGGGCGCATACGCGGCGAAGTAATAGCCGCGTGCGTCGGCATTCGCGAAGACGGGTCCGCATCCCTGCACGCGAAATGTCTCGCGCGGCTCGTCGAGCACTTCGCACCGCGTACGGCCGTTCGCGGTCTTGATGCACACGGGGACCGTCCAGCGCTGCGCAGCTGCAGACGTGTCCGTCGCGGGCGTGCCGACGAAACGCTGCTGTTCGAGCGTCAGCTCGCTCTGACGCGCGGCGCACCGCGACTCGACCGACACGACCGGCGCGCCCGGCTGCTCGATATAGCCGCGCAGAATCCGGTCGACCGGCCGGCCGGTCACGCGCGTCATCTCGGTCCAGAAATCCTCGCCCGCCGCGTTGGCGAAGGCGTATCGCTTGAGGTACGAGGTGATGCCCTTCCGGAAGAGATCCGGGCCGACGAACGCCTCCACCATCCGCAGCACGCCCGCCGTCTTCTCGTAGGCGATGCCATCGAACACCTGATTGATTTCCGCCGGCGTGTCCGCGCGCAGGCGGATCGCGCGCGTCGTCCGCAGCGCGTCGATCGCGAGCGCCGACTGCGTGTCTGCGGCTTCGTCGAGCTCCACGTGCCATTCGGGCCGCCACGCCGCGAGCGGTTTCTTCTCCATCCAGGTGGCGAATCCTTCGTTGAGCCAGATGTCGTCCCACCACTTCATGGTCACGAGGTTGCCGAACCACTGATGGGCAATCTCGTGCGCGATGATGCCCGCGACGCGCTTGCGCGCGGTGAGCGAGGCGCGCTCGGGATCGATCAGCAGGAGCTGCTCGCGGTAGATGATCGCGCCGGCATTTTCCATGGCGCCGGCGGCGAAGTCGGGCACGGCAATCATGTCGAGCTTGCCGAAGGCGTACGGCACGCCGAAGTAGTCGGTGAAGAAGGCGAGCTGCTGCTCGGCCGCCTCGAGCGCGTACGACGCCAGCGGGAGCTTGTCGGGCGTCGCACAGACGCGAATCGCGGTGCCGCGGACGGCGTTGCCGCCGCGGCAGGCGAAGTCGCCGACGATCATCGCGACCAGATAGGGCGGCATCTTCGGCGTGGTCGCGAAGGTGAGGGTGTGCGTGCCCGGCTCAGGCCCCGGCACATCGGAGCGCAGCGCGCCGTTGGAGATGGCCGTGTCGCCCGCGTCGATCGTCAGCGAGACGTCGAAGGTGGCCTTGAACGACGGCTCGTCGAACGACGGAAACGCGCGCCGGGCGTCGGTCGGCTCGAGCTGCGTCACGGCGTACCGGCGGCCGTTGGCGCGGCTCAGATAGAAGCCGCGCAGCTTGTCGTTGAGGATGCCCGTGTAGGCGATCTCAATGGTCGCCACGCCCGCAGGAACCGGCTGCGGCACCGTGAGCGTCGCCGTCTCCATGGCGGCGTCCGTCGTGACGCGGGCCGGCTGCCTGCGTCCGCCCGCCGTGATGGCGACCTCGCCGAACTCGGTCTCCATCGCGTGCAGCGTGATGGCCGTCGTCGGCTGTGCGGCGCGGACGCGGATCGTCGCGCGGCCGCGGAAGGTCGCCTGCTTGAGATCCGGCTCGAACCAGAGCGAATAGTGTTCGGGGACGACGGCCGTCGTGAGGCGCTGGGCCGCCGCCGGTGCGCCGAGGACGAAAACGGTAAGAACGCCGACAGGAATGAGCAGCCGCCTGCGCATGGCTTCAACGGTAGCAGAGCGGCCTGATTCTCGCAGAAGAGGTGAATGGGTTGAGCCAGACGCCGGTTCGCGCACGAATTACGTACATGGCATGCACGTTTGGTGTCTGGTTCAGATACGCAAAGGAGGACATGTGAAGAACTGGGCGAGCATGCTGGCCGTGGCCAGCCTGTGCGTCGGATGCGGCGGCGGGAATCCCGATCCGGAGGCGGCGGCGGCCGCGGAAGCGACGGCGAAAGCGGAGGAGAGCGCGGCGACTCCGGCCACGCCACCCGCGCCGCAGTTCCGTGAGGTCACGCTGCCGGCGGGTACGACGCTGCGGCTGCGGTTGCAGTCGGCGGTCGCCTCCGACAGCAGCCGGGTCGAGGATGCCGTCCGCGCGGAGCTGCGTGAGGCGGTTGTCGTCGACGGCGCGACCGTGCTGCCGGCAGGCGCGACGCTCAGCGGGGTCGTCACCGGCGTCGAGCGGTCGGGACGCGTGAAGGGACGCGCCCGCGTCGCGTACCGGTTCAACGCGCTCTCGCACGACGGCGAGGAGTACGACGTGACGACCGCGCCGGTGTCGCACCTGGCCGAGGCCACCAAGGGCGAGGACGCCACGAAGATCGCGGTCGGCGCGGGCGCCGGCGCGGCTATCGGCGCGCTGCTCGGCGGCGGCGACGGCGCCGCCAAGGGCGCCGCGATCGGCGGCGCGGCCGGAACCGGCGCCGTGCTGGCGACGCGCGGGGAAGAAGTGCGGCTCGGCCCGGGCGCGGCCGTGACGACGCGGCTCACGGCGCCGCTCGTCGTCCGCATGAAAGTCGGTTAGTCGATCGTTATCGGGCCCGCGAGCGTGACTCGGACTTCGTCGCCGAGCCGCCAGCGGGCCCAGTCGACCGCGCGCCGGCTGCCTTCGATCGACACGGTCTGCACCGATGCGGCGGCCGTATCGAAGCAGTTCTGAAGCACGCGGGCGCCCCGCGACGACTCGCGGCGGACGAGGACGTCGGCGTCCTCGCGGCTCACGCGGCAGACGTCCCTCGTGCCGTCGGCAAACTGCGCCGCAATCCAGTACGACATTCCCGCCTTCGATTCATAATCGACCGGGCTCGCGTAGGTCGACGAGTACATGTCGAATGCCGAGACCAGCGGCGCCAGCTCGATCCGCGCCGCCGACGCGACCGCCTGCTGCAGGACCACAGCGATGACGACGGCCGCTTGCGCTGGCCTGATTCGGGATTCGGGACCCGGGGTCCGGGATCCGCCGACCCCGGAACGTTCCGGATCCCCGATCCCCGATCCCGGATCCCGACTCGTTCCAGTCCTGTGCCACGGCAGAAACGCGAGCAGCAACACCCACCACGCCGGCCAGAACAGACCCTGGAAGAGCGCGAACCCCGTCAGGAGCGCGAGGGCACCGACGCCGGCGGCAAGCCGGTAGCGGTAGCGCGCGCTGCAGGCGCCGGCGAGTACGAGCGCTTCAAGGGCGACGGCCGCAAAGGACAACAGCACGGCGAGGCTGTCGTACTGCGCGAGCCGCAGACCCCAGTCAACCGGCGCGTCGGGTGAATCCGTCAGAAAGTGGTACTTGACCGTTCCGTTGGTAATCCATCCGAGACCGCCGAGCCGGATCTTCGCGAACGCCGCGGCCGCGAGGCTCGTGCCGAGCACGAAGCCCAGAATCCAGATGGCGAAGCCGTAGGCACGCGCGGGCGGGGAGTCGGCGCGCCCGCCGCGCCACCGGCCGTCCACGCTCCAGGCGGGACTCCACGGCGCCGCCAGCAGGCAGAGCATCGCGAGCAGCAGCACGTCAACCGCGTGTGCGCCGACGCGCATCGTGTAGACGAGGCTCCAGACGACCGCGCCGATCGTCATCATCGCGAAGGACAGGCGCGTCATCGCGCCGGCCATGAAAAGCACTGCCCATATCGCCATCCACGGCGCGATCCACTCGGCGATCTGCGGCAGTCGTTCGAGGGCGGGGAGCGCCAGGCGGTGGATCGCCGACTCGGGAGCGGCGCGCGCGATCCAGTCGGCGTCGACGCGGTGTGTCAGGAAAAAGACGAGGAGCAGCGCGCCAAAGACGATTCGAAAGAGGGCCGCGGCGTCGGCCGAGACGGGCGGCACGCGCCGTTCGAGCCAGTCGATCACCGCACGACCTCGCGAAGGGCAGCGGCCAGCGCCTCGGCTCTGGCCGGATCGGTCAGGAACTCCGGCGGGTCCGCCGCGGCGTCGCTGACACGCACGATCTGTACGTGCGGCGGAATCGGCGTGCTGGCGGCAAGCGCCATCGTCTCTTCCCACCGGCCGAGCTCCACTGCCGCCCGCGTGAGGTGGTCTGGCCGGTTCAGGAAGGCGCGCAGCGCGCCGGCCGCGGGCTCGGGCAGGCCGGCGGCGCTTCTCGACAGCAGACGCGTCGCGCGCAAAATGCCCGTCCGCGCGAGCCACGGTGCCGCGTGGACGAGTTGACGCGTCGTCTCCGGCGGCGCGGTCGGGCCGCCAGGCTCGGGCGCGTCGACGAGGACGAGCGCCCGCACGTCGGCGCCATATCGCGCGGCGTACATCGTCGCGAACGCAGCCCCCAACCCGTGGCCTACCAGCACGTACGGGCCGCGCTCCCGCGCCCCGTCGAGCAGCGCCTGCAGCTCGTCGGGGACCGACGCGGGATCGAACGGCCGGTCGCCAGTCTCACTCCAGCCGAGGCCCGCGCGGTCGTAGCTGCACGCGCGCGTCGTTTCGGCGATGGACGGCTGCACGAGGGCCCACCCGGCCGACATGCCGACCGCGGGCGCCTCGAGCACGACGGTCGGCGATCCGTCACCGGTGCAGTGGATGTGGAGCTGGTGCCCGCTCACGTCGATGAGCTGACCCGGATGCGGAAACTGACGGCGCTCGAGCGCGGTGGCGACGCCCTGGTAGGTCGCGCCGGTCAGCGCGGAGAAGAGGGCCACCGCTGCGGCCGCGAGCAGCATGCGCCGCAGCCGGGGCGGAATCAGCGCCACAGGCGGTACGCGCCGGTCAGGAGGCCGGCCACGCCCAGGAACAGCGAGATGCGGCGTATCGACTCCAGCAACCGCGCGACCCAGGCGGGCCGTCCGGGGGGATATTCGCCGCGCTCCCCGGTGCCGTCGATGCGGAAGCGCCGCCGGTCGATGTGGTGCGTGTCCTCGACCGCCGGATCCTGGACGAGGCCGCGGATGTTGTCCGTCGACAGGTCGGTCAGGAAATACGCCCACGTGCGCTGCTCGCGGAATTCGACGGGCTGCAGGCTGTGGGCGTTCTCGATCGCGGCGCGCGCGGCGTCATCCACCGACGGGGCATAGCGGACGTTCACGTACGCGGCACGTTCGCCGTAGGTCAGGCGGAGCACGAGATGGAGCGCGCCCGCGAGGATCAGGAGCGCGAGCCCACCCGTCAGCAGCACCCGCGGCCGGTTCATCATCAGGACTTGGATTCGGCGAGCCCGTATTTTTCGATGCGCGAGTACAACTGGGCGCGCGTGAGGCCCAGGAGCCTCGCCGCGCGCGTCTTGTTATAGCGCGCCTGCGCGAGCGCCTTCACCACGAGCGATCGCTCGATCGCCTCGAGGTTCACACCGCCGGGCGGGAGCGCGTCGGACGGCGCGTCGGCGGCCTTCGCGGGGTCGGCCTCGCGGGGCACCGTGACCGGGAGGTGCTCGCTCCGGATGTAGCCGCCGTCGGCCATGATGACGGCGCGCTCGATCGCGTTGCGCAGCTCGCGGACGTTGCCCGGCCACCCGTAGGCGAGCAGCTGGTCTTTGGCGTCGCGCGCGATGCCGGCCGGAGGCTTGCCGACGGTGCCGCCGATCTCCGCGAGAAACGCGTCGGCCAGCTCGAGGATGTCGTCGAGGCGATCGCGCAGCGGCGGCAGCGCAATCTCGAAGACGCTGATCCGGTAGTACAGGTCTTCGCGGAACTCGCCGCGGCGCATGGCGGCGTGCAGGTCGCGGTTGGTGGCGGCGACCACGCGGATGTCGGCATGGCTGCTGCGGGTGCTGCCGAGGCGCATGAATTCGCGCTCCTCGATCACGCGCAGCATCTTGGCCTGGACCGCCGGCGCCATCTCGCCGACCTCGTCGAGGAACAGCACCCCGCCGTTGGCCTGCTCGATGCGCCCAGGCTTGGCGGCGACGGCGCCGGTGAAGGCGCCGCGCTCATGGCCGAACAGCTCCGACTCGAGGAGTTGATCGGGCAGCGCCGCGCAGTTGATCGCGACGAAGGGACCGTGCTTGCGGCGCGATCCCTGATGGAGGAAGCGCGCGACGACCTCCTTGCCGGTGCCCGACTCGCCGGTCAGCAGCACCGTCGTTTCGGTCTGCGCGACGCGCGCCGCCTGCGCGAGGACGTCCTTCCACTGCTGCGAGTGCCCGACGAGGCGCTTGGCGCCGGTGCGCGCCTCGAGCTCGCGCGTGAGCGTCGCCACCTTCGCTTCGAGCTGGGCGGCCGTCTCGCGCGCCGCGGCATCACGCCGCGCCGCTTCGGCGAGGCGCTGGTGCGAGAGGGCCAGCGCGAGCAGGTCGGCCACGCGGCGCGCGAAGTCGAGATCGGGTTCGCCGAACTGCTCCGGCTCGCGCGCGAGAAAGAACAGCGACCCGAAGACGCCCGTGTCGAGCGCCAGCGGCACGCGCAGCGCGGAACGGACGCCCAGCCGGCCGAAGATGCGGCCGCGCACGCTCTGGGGCGCAATCTCGGTCGCCGCGTCGCGGACGACGTAGGGATCGCGGTGCAGCAGGTAGCGCTCGTTGTCGGCGATCATCATCGGCGCCGCGAAGGCCGGATCGTCGTCCGGGGGCCCCGTGACCGCGTAGATGCGGACCGAGCGGCCGTCCTCCGCCCAGGAGGTGAGCGCGAGAATGTCGTGCGGCAGGCCGCCGCGGATGACGTCGGAGACTTCCGCGAAGATGTGGCGGATGTCGAGCGCCTCGGCCATCGTGTGCAGCAGCCGATCGAGCGTGTCGATGCGCTCGCGGCGGACCGACTCGGTCGTGCGCAGGGCGTCGTGCTGCAGCGCGAGTGCCAGCAGATCGGCCACGCTGTCCATCAGCGTCTCGTGCCCGTCGCTGAAGGCGTCGGCGGCGCTCGACGTCGCCCAGAGCGCGCCGTAGACGCTCGCGCCGCGCCCGACGGCGCAGACGATGCGCGAGCGAGGCTCGGCGTCGGACGCGCCGGCATGAGCGGCGTCGGCGGATCCGGCGTCCGCGATGCGGTGGCCGGTGACTTCGAGCTCGCCGGTGGGGCGCGCGACGTACAACACGACCGATTCGGCGCGATCGAGGCGCAGCACGTGGAGCCGCTCGAACGGCACGGCATCGCGCACGAGCAGCGCGAGGCGCGGCACCAGTTCGGCGAGCGTCCGCTCTTCGCCGACGAGACGGGCGACGGCAGTGAGCACGGTCGCGGAATCCATGACGAGCACTACTGGTACGCCGTTCGGAAAATAGGACTGGCCGCGCCGGTGGCGCGGCCAGCCACACCGCTGGCGAAAGGCTGTCGTGGGTCGTAGTGCATCAGTTGATACCGTCCAGTGGTTTGATGACCCAGTATAATCCGTGGACATTTCACGCACGGCGATGTCCACCATCCTCGCGCCCGGTCTTTCGTGGATTGATCTGCAGTTTCTCCGGCGTCCGCACGCCATCGCGACCGGCGTCGTCTCGGGCGGCGGCACGCTCGCGCTCGTCGACCCCGGGCCCACGAGCTGCCTCGAGACGCTCGAGCTCGGACTCCAGGCGCAGGGGCTCCGCCTCTCCGACGTCACGCATCTGCTGCTGACGCACATTCATCTCGATCACGCGGGCGCGACCGGCACGATCGTGCGGCGGCACCCGCGCGTGCAGGTGTTCGTGCACGAGCGCGGCGCGCCGCACATGATCGATCCGGCAAAGCTCCTGGCGAGCGCTGCGCGGCTCTACGGCGACGAGATGGATCGGCTCTGGGGCGAGTGTGCGCCGGTGCCGGCCGATCGCCTCGTGGTGCTGCGCGGCGGCGAGCGGATCGAGGCAGGCGGCCGGACGTTCGAGGTGGCCTACACGCCGGGGCACGCCTCGCACCACGTGTCGTACTTCGATCGCGCGAGCGGCGTGGCGTTCGTCGGCGACACGGCAGGCGTCTGCGTGGACGGCGGCTACGTGCTGCCGCCGACGCCGCCGCCCGACATCGATATCGAGGCGTGGCGGGAGAGCGTCGCGCGTATCGAGGCGTGGGCGCCGACGACGCTCTTCCTGACGCACTTCGGGCCGGCGCCGAGCGTGACGCCGCATCTGCGCACGCTGCTGGAGCATCTCGACACGCACGCCGCCGTCGTCCGCGACCTGCTGGCGGCGCCCGGGACCGACGAGGAGAAGACGCGGCGCTTCAGCGACGATCTCACGCGCGAGCTGCGCCGCCGGATGACGGAGGCGCAGGTCGCCGCGTACGTGGCGGCCGCGCCGCCAGACCTGCTGTGGCTCGGACTGGTGAGGTACTGGAAGAAGAAGACGGGCTGAGGGCTTTGGGCTTTAGGCTTCGGGCTTCAGGCTTTGGGCTTGAGGCCGCCCAAAGTCCAAAGCCCCAAGCCCAAAGCCTATTTCTGATCGAACGCTGTCAGCAGCGTCAGGTCGTTGACCGTCCGCGCGATCAGGTCCGCCAGATCGACGAGATTCCGCTCGCCAAACGCCTTCAGCGCGCGCTGATACGTCTCCGGCGTCACCGTGTGGTTCCTGAACAGCTCGCGGCCGAACTGCACCACCGCCGCGTCCTTCTCGGCCAGACCGGCAAGCGGCGTGTTCTGCTGCACCACCTCGACGAGCGCCGGCTCGACGCCGTCCTTTCGCGCCGCGGCGTCGCTGCGCGCCCAGTGATACGCGTGGTGGTGCTCGTGCGACGTCACGAGCACGGCCAGCGCCATGATCCTGCGGCCGACGCCTGCCTCGAGCTCCTTCAGGCCCGACCCGTGCCGATTGATCTGCCCGGGCCCCGTACCTTCAGGCGCGAGCCCGCGGCTGTACAGCGGACCCGGCGTCGCGCCCTGGGCCTTGAGGTACGGCAGGCGGCTGCGCGAGTCGGGATGAATGTCGTCGGGCTGCGTGAAGGGGAGTGGCAGCGTCTGTTTCCAGCCGGGCGGCATGTGCTGATTGAACGCGGTGAGCCGCGTGGCCGTCGCGGCGTAGTTCGCCATCAGCATGACGACGTCGACGAGGTTCGTTTTACCGAGGGCGTTGAGCGCGCGGGCATAGGTCGCGGCGCTGAGCGCGTGCGTGCTGAATGTCTCGCGGCCGAGCTCGACGATGGCCGCAGCCTTGTCCGGCAGGCCGGCGGTGGGGCGGCGATGCCGTACGACGTCGATGATCTTCGGGTCGAGTGCCACGGCGAGCGCTTCCATCTCGTGCAGCGACCACTCATACGGCTGATCGTGCTCGCGCGCGGCCGTCAGAATGGCGAGCTCGGTCAGGTCGCGGCCGAGCGGCGAGTTCCACCGGACGTCGACGCCCGAGGCGTGCAGCCGGATCGCCTCGACGCCCTCGGCCCCGGGCTTCAGCAGCGGGAGCCGGCTGCGCGAATCGGCCTGGATGGCGCTCGTCGGCGGGCCGGATCGCTCTTGCGCGGCCGCGGCCCAGCTGGCGGCGGCGAGCAGCACGATGAGCGTCAGGTGTCGTGTCTTCATAGCTCGCCGAGTGTACTTTTGTTGTAGTCTTTCCCGCATGCGGAATTTCATTCGGCCCGCGTTGTTCGTGCTCGCGGCCCTGGCGGCTGGAGCCCCGGCCTTGGTCGCCGCGCCGCAGGCAAAGCCGGACGCGCAGGCCAGGCCGGCGGCCACCCCCGACGCGCCGGGGAAGGAGATTCTCCAGCGCCGGTGCTTCCAGTGCCACGCGGCCAGCATGTGGACCTCGCTCCGGCAGGACCGCCGGGCGTGGGAGGCGGTGCTCTTCCGGATGGTGGGCCGCGGGGCGCTCTGGACCGAGGCGGAGATCGCGGCCATGGCGGACTTCCTGGCGCAAACGAGAGGACTTGTGAAATGAGAGAGCTCGTCGCCCAACTGCTGACCAACGGCATCTCGCGGCGCGACTTCGTCCGCCGCCTCGTCGCCACCGGGGTCACCGCGACCGCGGCGAACTCGATCGCCGAATCGATCACCGCGATGGCGCAGGCACCCGGCGCGAAGCCCGTCTCCCCGGAGGCGATCCGTGTCTTCACCGGCACGGGCGGCGAGCACTTCGCCGAGCAGCTCATCGCCTCCGGCGTGAAGTACGTCTTCGGCAACTCGGCGAGCGAGGATGCGTTCTTCTACGAAGCGCTCATCGACCGGCCGCAGCTCCAGTACATCCTGACGCCCCACGAGGGGCCTGGCGCCGCGATGGCGGCCGGCTACATCAAGGCGTCGGGCCAGCCCGCGATCGTGATGCAGGCGGCCGTCGTCGGGCTCACCAACGCGCTCGGCCAGATGTTCAACTGCTGGAAGGAGCAGACGCCGCTCGTGTTCTACTCCTATCGCACCGAAGAGTCGCGCGCCGCCCGCCCCCCCCCACGGGCGGGCCGCGGGGCGGGGACGAGGGGGTAGGGTAG
>CAZGLC010000067.1:3985-19516 GCA_964526235.1 uncultured Bifidobacteriaceae bacterium | reverse complement strand
CAGGAGGGGCAGACCACGCACGCGGTCTACGTCTTCGTGACGATGCTGCGGAAGCTGATCAAGGAGCACAGCCCGCAGTTCATCGCTGCGTCGTTCGATCTCGCCGGGCCTACCTTCCGCGACGAGCTCGTCGCCGACTACAAGGCGACACGTGCCGCCATGCCTGACGATCTGGCGGAACAGCTCGAATGGGTGCACGAGGCGTGCGAAGCGCTCGGCGTCCCGATTGTGACCGCGCAGGGCTTCGAGGCCGACGACGTGATCGGCACGATGGCGAAGCAGGCCACCGACGCCGGGTTCGACGTGGCCATCGTCTCGATCGACAAGGACTTCTTTCAGCTCGTACACGACGGCATCCGCGTGTACGACCCTCGTGAGGACGGCGCCTGGTTCGACGCGGCCGCCGTCGAGGAGAAATTCGGCGTCAAGCCGTCGCACGTCGTCGACGTGCTCGCGCTCGTCGGCGACACGAGCGACAACGTCGCCGGCGTCCCCGGCGTCGGCAAGAAGGGCGCCGCGGATCTGATCGGCACCTTCGGCAGCCTCGATGCCCTGCTCGATCGGGCGCCGGAGCTGCCGCAGCGCAAGTACCGCGAGGCGCTCGTGGCGCACCGCGACGATGCCCTCCGCAGCCGCGAGCTGGTGACGATCCGGTGCGACGTGCCGCTCGAGATCGACTTCGAGTCGATCCGCTACCGAGGCGCCGCGCGCGAGCGCTGCTACGAGCTGTTCTCGCGGCTGGCGTTCCGGACACTCGTCACCGAGTACGCGCCGGACGCGGACACGATCCAGAAGGACTACGTGCTCGTGACGGACGCGGCGGAGCTCGACCGGCTCGTGGCGGACCTGCGCACCGCAGGTGAATTCGCGCTGCGCGTCATTCCCGATCAGAGGTCCGCCATGCGTGCGGCGATCGTCGGCGTCGCCGTCTCGACCGCCGATCGCCAGGCGCGCTACGTGCCGCTCGGCCACGAAGACGGCGGCGGCGGCGATCTGCTGTCGTCGGCGACAGGGCCGCCGCAGGTGGAGCGGCGCGCCGCGCTCGACCGGCTGCGGCCGCTCCTCGAGGACGCCGGGATCCGCAAAGTCGGCCACGACCTCAAATTCGACACCGTCGTCCTGAAGAATCACGGGATTGAGTTGCGTGGCGTGGCGTTCGACTCGATGCTGGCGAGCTACCTGCTCGACGCGACGCGCTCGGGGCACCCGCTCGAGGACACGTCGCTCGAGCACCTGGGCTACAAGGCGCTCACCGACGAAGACGTCTGTGGCCGCGGCGCGAAGACGGTGCCGCTTGCGGCGCTCGCGCCCGAGGCGGCGCTGAATTTCGCCGGCGAGCGCGCCGACCTGGCGCGGCAGCTGGCGAACCGTCTGGCGCCGCTCCTCGTGACCGACGATCTGGACGGGGTCTTCCGCGACCTGGAGATGCCGCTGCTGCCCGTGCTGGCCGACATCGAGCGCGCCGGCATTCTGATCGACGGCCCGGCGCTCGCGGCACAGTCGCAGCACATCGAGGGAGAGCTGGCGCGCTCTTCGTCGCGCATCTTCGAGCTGGCCGGCGAGGAGTTCAACATCAACTCCCCGAAGCAGCTTGGCGAGATCCTGTTCGACAAGCTGCAGCTTCCTGCGCTCAAGAAGACGGGGAAGACGCGATCGGCGTCGACGGCGGTCGAAGTGCTCGAGGAGCTGGCGCTCGTCCACGAGCTGCCGCGGCTCATTCTCGAGTGGCGCGGATTACACAAGCTGAAGAGCACCTACATCGACGCGCTCCCGCAGCTCGTGCACCCGCAGACCGGACGCGTGCACACCTGCTTCAACCAGGCGGTGGCCGCCACCGGGCGGTTGAGCAGCTCCGATCCGAATCTGCAGAACATTCCGATTCGCACCGAGCTCGGCCGGCGGATCCGGCGTGCGTTCGTCGCAGCGCCCGGCCACGTACTAATCTCGGCGGACTATTCCCAGATCGAGCTGCGGGTGCTCGCGCACATCGCCGACGAGGACGCGCTCATCGAGGCGTTCCGTGCCGGCGAAGACATCCACGACCGGACGGCGCTGAAGGTCTTCGGTCCGACGAGCGGCCTGGACACGCACGAGCTGCGCCGCCGCGCCAAGATCGTCAACTATGCCCTCCTCTACGGCAAGACGGCATTCACGCTGGCGAAGGACATCGGCGTGACGAAAGAGGCGGCGCAGGCGTTCATCGATGCCTACTTCGCCGGCTACCCGAAGGTGCGCGCCTACATCGACGCGATGCTGGTGCGCGCGCGCGAGAGCGGCGTCGTGAAGACGATGTTCGGGCGGCGGCGGCTGGTGCCGGAGCTGAACAGCCGCAACGGGCAGATCCGCGCGGCGGCCGAGCGCGTCACCGTCAACATGCCGATTCAGGGAACGGCGGCCGACATCCTGAAGATGGCGATGATCGCGCTCCACGCCGAGCTCCCGAAGCGCGGGCTGCGCACGCGCATGATTCTGACCGTCCACGACGAGCTGCTCTTCGAAGCGCCCGGGGACGAGGCCGAGCGCGCCGCTGACGTCGTGCGCGAGCAGATGGAGGGCGCCGCGTCGCTCAAGGTGCCGCTGACGGTCGATGTTGGAACGGCAGAGAACTGGCGGGACGCCAAGCCGTAGGGAGCCACGCTCTTACTTCCAGCTTTCCTTCACGAGATCCCACTGCGCGCGGAAGTCGGCGAGCGCGATCGGCTGCTCCTTCGCCGGATGGCTGCGGGCGCGTTCGAGGATGACGATGGTCGTGACGAAGCGATCGATGTCGCCGCGGAGCGCGGCGGCCGATTCCGGCCGGAGCGGGGCGCGCACCCAGGCGGCCACCGCCGCATGCCACGCGCGATCGACGTCGCCCATGCCGCGGGCCGCGACCGCCAGCCAGTAGTTGGCGGTGGCGTTGCCGGGATCGGTGCGGAGCTCCGCCTCCATCCGGTCGCTCACGCGCGACAGGACCGATGCGCGGCGATCCGCCGGCAGCCGCTGCGCCTCGCGGTCGGAGGCCGACGCCCACCAGTCGAGCAACAGCCACCGATCGCGCTCCGGCAGCAGCGACGCGCGGCTCATTGCCGTGTCGAAGAGCTCCGCCGCAGCGCCGAACTCCTCGGTCAGGAACAGCGCCTGGCCGAGGCCGACCAGCAGATCGATCCGATCGCGCGGCGTGAGCGCCGCGGCGCGGACCGTCCCGAGCGCCTCGCGCGCGGCGGACAGGTCGGCGGGATCGCTCGTCCGCAGCCGATAGCGCTCGAGGTAGGCGCGGGCCGCCACGAGCGACGCGACATCGGCCGCGGCGGCGTCGAGCCGCGCGGCGGCCGCCGACAGGATGGCGCCGTCGAAGTCAGCGGCGTTGTAGAGCGCGCGCGCCCTGGCGAGCGCCGGATGCTCGGCCGCACCCGCGACGGCCGGCAGTGCCAGCAGCGCGACGAGCGCCGGTCCGACTAAAGCCGAACGCCACGTACGCATCGCACCGATCGTAGCATTACAATTCAGACGGATGCCGGTCATCGTGCCACGCGCGGAGCACGCGATCTCTCGCAAGCAGATCGATCCCGACGCGCTGCGGGTGCTCTACCGGCTCCACCAGCACAGCCACACCGCCTACCTCGTCGGCGGGAGCGTGCGCGATCTCCTGCTCGGCCGCCGGCCGAAGGACTTCGACATCGGCACCTCGGCGCACCCGTATCAGGTGAAGCGGCTCTTCCGCAACTGCTGGATCATCGGCCGGCGCTTCCGGCTCGCGCACATCAAGTTCGGCCCGAAGACGATCGAGGTGGCGACGTTCCGCCGGCAGCTCTCGCCGCAGGAGCTGGCGGCCGCCGACGCCCAGCCGCGGCACGGCATTCCGGTCGGCCCCGCGGAAGGCGACGGCCACCTGCAGCTCCTCCATCGCGACAACACGTTCGGCACGCCCGAGGAGGACGCGTTCCGGCGCGACTTCACGATGAATGCGCTCTTCTACGACATCGGCTCGTTCTCGATCATCGACTACACGGGCGGGCTCGGCGATCTCGAGGCGCGGTTGATTCGATCGATTGGCGATCCGGCCGAGCGCTTCGTCGAGGATCCGGTCCGGATGCTCCGCGCCGTGACCATGGCGGCGCGGCTCGACTTCACGATTGACGCGCCGATCGAAGCGGCCATCGTCGCGCACCGCGCCGAGATTGCCAAAAGCGCTCCGGCGCGCCTGATCGAGGAGCTCTACAAGCTGCTGCGCTCCGGCGCGGCCGAGCGCGCGTTCCGGATGCTCGCCGAGCGCCGGCTCCTGGAGCCGATTGCGGCCACGCTGCAGAAATGCTGCGGCGAGCCTCTGTGGAGCTCGCTCTCTGCGCTCGACGCCTACCGTCAGCGCTTCGACACGGCGCCCGACACGCTCACCAATCCGATGCTGCTGGGTTCGCTGATCGTGCCGCTCGGCAACGCGATCGGCGTGCTGGCGCCGCACCGCGTGCTCAGCGGCGACCGCGAGCCGGCCCCGGCGCTCGGCATGCTCCCGCTGGCGCGCCGCGACATCGACCGTCTGCGGCAGATCCTTGCGCTTCAGCGGCGGCTGCTCGACATGAACCTCTCGCCGCGGGCCCGGCGGGCGCTCATGCACCGCGGCCCGTTCCGGGAGGCGCTCACGTGGCTCGAGCTCCACGGCCACGCGCCGGAGGTGGTCGAACACTGGCGCGGCTTCGTGGAGGCGGCGGGGACTTTTGAGAGGGAAGCAGGCGAGGCCGTTGAGGCCCCACAGCGGCGGCGGCGACGACGGCGGCGGCGGCCATTCGCTGCCCACGAACCACCGAGCCACCGAGACACCGAGAAAAAATAGTGTCTCAGCCGTGTTTTCTCTCGAACTCCTTCATGAAATCGACGAGCGCGTCCACGCCCTCTTCCGGAAACGCGTTGTAGAGTGACGCGCGCATGCCGCCGACAGCGCGATGGCCTTTGAGGCCGTCGAGCCCCGCGGCGGTCGATTCCTTGACGAACAGCGTCTCCAGTGCCTCGGTCGCCACGCGGAACGTGACGTTCATCAGCGACCGGCTGTCCGTCTGCGCCGTCGCGCGGTAGAAGCCAGTCCGATCGATCTCGGCGTAGAGCCTGGCGGCCTTTCGGTGATTCATCCGCGCAATCGCCGGCAGGCCCCCGATCGACGTCAGCCACTTCATCGTCAGGCCGAGGATGTAGACGCCGAACGTGTTCGGCGTGTTGTACAGCGAGTTGTTGTCGGCCTGCACCTTGTAGTTCAGCATGATCGGCAGCGCGTCGGTCGAACGGGCGAGCAGATCCTCGCGGACGATGACGACGGTGACGCCCGAGGGGCCGAGGTTCTTCTGCGCGCCGGCGTAGATGAGGCCGAAGCGGCCGGCGTCGATCGGACCGCTGAAGATGTCGGACGAAGCGTCGGCCACGAGCGGCGCGTCGCCGACGTCTGGCAGCGTCTTCCATTCCGTGCCTTCGATCGTGTTGTTGGTCGTGATGTGGACGTACGCGGCGCCGCGCGTCAGCGTCAGCTCGTCCTGCCGCGGAATCCGCGCATACCCCTCCGCCTTCGTGGTCGCCGCGATGTTGACGGAACCGACCTTCTTCGCCTCCTTCGCCGCCTTGTCGGCCCACGACCCGGTATCGATGTAGTCGGCGGTCGCGCCCGGCGTGAGCAGATTCATCGGCACCATCGAGAACTGCAGCGTGGCGCCCCCCTGGAGCATCAGGATGCGGTAGTTGGCCGGGATATTCGCCAGCGCCCGCATGTCCGCGATCGCCGTGTTCAGCAGATCCTCGAACGTCTTCGAGCGGTGGCTGATCTCCATCACCGACATGCCGACGCCCGGGAGCGACACGAGGTGGCGCTGGGCTTCCTCGAGCACGGGGAGCGGCAGCACTGCGGGGCCGGCGGAGAAGTTGTAGATGCGGGTCGTGGTCGGCATATCTCTATATTTTCACAACATGAAGGCTGAGGATGTCGTCGTTTCCCGCCTTGATCGCACGGAGGAGATCCGCTGGCGGCTCGGCGTCGAGGTTGATCCGGGCGGAGGCGGCTTCGGCGCCGTCGAAAATGACGTTTTCCGTCTCCTGCACGTTGAGCGACCGCCCGCGCAGCTCGGCAAACACGTGGGCGAGGACGCCAGGGCGGTCGCGGTGGCGAACGACGAGCGTATGCGTCGCCGGGGTGCGCCGCGCCAGATTCACCGCGTTCGGCACCTTTCCCGTTTCCTTATACGTCAGGACGATGCGGACCACTTCGGCGGCGATCGCCTCCTGCGCCTGTTCGGTCGAGGCGCCGATGTGGTGCGTACCGTAAAAGCGCGGATGGGCGGCGAGCGGCGGGGAAAATTCCGCGGTCGCCTCGGCCGGCTCTCCGCGAAAGACGTCGGCGGCGGCCCGCACGCCGCGCGTTTCGATCGCCAGTGCGAGCGCCGCCTCGTCCACGAGTTCCGCCCGGGCCGTGTTGACGAACAGCGCGCCCGGCTTCAGGCGGCCGAGCAGGGCCGCGCCGATGAACCCCTCCGTCTCGGGCGTCAGCGCCAGATGCACGCTCACCGCATCGCTCCGTTCCACGACCTCTTCCGGTGAGTTGAGGATCGTGATGTCGAGGTCGCGCGGCAGCGCCGCGAGCGCCGCGGCGCCTTCGCGCAGGAAGCGCGGGCTCCAGACGAGCACGTCCATGCCGAGCGCCCGCGCGCGCCGCGCCACCTCCTGCCCGATGCTGCCGACGCCGAGCAGTCCCAGCGCGCGGCCATAGAGACCGCGTGCGTTCGCGTACTCCTTCTTGTTCCAGCGGCCAGCGCGCAGGTCGGCGACGTTGTCGGGAATGCGGCGATCGAGCGCCAGGAGCAGGCCGATCGTGAGCTCGGCCACCGCCACCGCGTTTCGTCCCGGGCAGTTCGAGACGTAGATGCCGCGGCGCGCGGCGGCCGCCACGTCGATCGTGTTGACGCCCGCGCCGGCGCGCACGACAAGCGACAGGCCGCCGGCATCGAACATCGCGCCGGTCACACGGGTCGATCGGACGACGAGCACGTCGGCGGCGGAGGAGGCGAGAGACGCGGCAAGCGCGTCCCCGGACAGGCCGGGCTGGTACAGGACCTCGCATCCCGCGGCGCGCAGCCCCTCGAGGCCCGATTGCTCGAACGCGTCCGCGACCAGGACTTTCATCGATGGACCTGACCTCGTCTAGAGTACTGCGAGGACATGGAGGAGGACAGATGCCGATCCGGGCACGTTCGGTGATCCTGGCCGGCGCCCTGCTCTCGGTGACGCTGGCGAGCGGGCAGGACCTGCCGCGCACCTGGCGGCTCGACTTCTATCAGACGGGCGGCCCCGGCATCGAGACATACAGTCTCGATCGCCTCGTGATCGAGCCGCTCGCGTGGCCGGGCCACCCGGCGATCCATGTCGAAACGGCCCTGACCGGCAACTACCGCTTCGAGGTGATCGACGCCGGCGGCCGGGTCCTTTTCTCGCGCGGCTACGACCCGGCGTTTGCGGAATGGGGCACGACCGCCGAATCAAGGAAGCTCCGCCGCACCTTTCACGACTCGCTGCGGTTTCCCGCGCCACCCGGGCCGGCCGTGATCGTGCTCCGAAAGCGCACGGGCGACGGCGGCTATGAGGAGGTGTGGCGGCACCCACTCGATCCGGCCGATCCCTTCCTCGATCGCGCGGACCCGGCGAGACAGCAGGTCATCACGCTCGAACGCCACGGCGAGCCGCGCGCCAAGGTCGACGTGCTGCTGCTTGGGGACGGCTACACCGCGGCCGACTGCGCCCGGACGTTCAGCGCGCACGCCAGACGTGCGGTGGACGCACTGTTTGCGCTCGAACCCTTCCGGTCGCGCCGAAGCGACTTCAACGTCTGGGGCATGTGTCCGCCGTCGGCGCAGTCGGGGATCGCGAGCCCGTCGAGAGGCATGTACCGCCGGACGCCGGTCGGCGCCGCCTACGACGCGTTCGGCTCGGAGCGGTACATCCTGACCTTCGAGAACCGAGCGTGGCGCGACATCGCCGCGTGGGCGCCGTATGAGTACGTCACGATTCTCACCAACAGTGACATCTACGGAGGCGGCGGCCTCTACAACGTCTTCGCGACAGCGGCGGGGGGCAACGACTTCGCCGACTACCTGTTCGTGCACGAGTTCGCGCATCACTTTGCGGGACTGGCGGACGAGTACTACACGTCGCCGGTCGCGTACGAGCCTCCGGATCGAATCGTCGAACCGTGGCCGGCCAACGTAACGGCATCGACGGATGCGGCGCGCCTGAAGTGGCGCGGCCTGCTCGCCCCCGGCGCGCCCGTACCGACGCCATGGCCGAAGCCGTCGTTCGAGGCGCTGTCGAAGGATTTCCAGGCGCGGCGCGCGCAGATTCGCGCCGACAAGCGGCCTGAAGCGGAGATGACGCGCCTCTTCCGGGAGGAACAGGAGGTCATGATGAAGCTGCTGGCCTCAGCCGCACACGCGCGAACGGTCGGATTGTTCCAGGGCGCGAACTACGACGCGCAGGCGTTTTACCGTCCTGAGATCGATTGCGTCATGTTCACCCGCAACAAGGTCCCGTTCTGCCGGGTGTGCCAGCGCGCGCTCGCGGGCGTGATCGATCGGCACACAGGCACGCCGTAGGCTCCCGGCCTTTCAGATCGGGTGCGAGAGAAGGCCGTCTCTGAGCTTCGGTTCGAACCACGTGGACTTCGGCGGCATGATGCCTCCCGCGTCGCACACCGCCATCAGGTCGCTCACGCTCACCGGATACATCGAGAACGCAACTGCCGCCTGGCCCGACGTCACGAGCCGCTCGAGCTCCGCCGTGCCGCGTGCGCCCCCGATGAAGTCAATCCGTTTGTCGGTGCGGACGTCGCCGATCCCGAGCAGCGGCGTCAGCACCTCATTCTGCAGGCGGCTCACGTCGAGCCGATCGGCGGCCGGCAGATCATCCGCCGGCGCACCCAGCTCGATCGTGTGCCACCGGCCGTCGAGAAACATCGCCACCTCGCCTGGGCGCGCGGGTTCGGCCGGTCCAGGTCTGACCGCGAAACGCCCGCCGAGCGCGGCAACGAGCGAGGCGGCCGTGTGAGGACCGAGGTCGCGAACAGCGCGGTTATAAGGGAGCACCTGGACCTGCGTGTCCGGAAAGGCGACCGCGAGAAACGTGTCCCACTCCCCTGTCGCGCCGCCCTGGCCGGCAAGCTCGCGGCGCGCGCGCGCCGCGCTGGCGGCGCGATGATGGCCGTCGGCGATGTAGAGCGCCCGCACCGTTTCGAAGCCGGCGGTCAAACCACGCTGATCGCCTGGATCGACCGTCCAGATCGCATGCTGTACACCGTCGGCGGCGACGAAGTCGAAGAGCGGCTGTCGGCGGTCGATCGTCCGGCGCACGAGGTCGTCGATGGCCCGCGCCGCGCGGTAGACGAGAAACACCGGACCGGTCTGCGCCCGCAGCGCGGTCATGTGGCGCGTCCGATCGTCTTCCTTGTCCCGGCGCGTGTGCTCGTGCTTCCTGATAATGCCGGCGTCGCACTCACTCAGCGGGTAGCACGCCGCCACGCCGTCCTGGACGTGCGCGCCCATGCGAAGGCGATACACGTAGAGGCTCGGCGCGTCGTCGACGACGAGCGGCGCGGCTTTCTTCAGCGCGCAGAAACTCTCGACCGCCTTCGCGTAGACGGCGTCGGCATGGAGGTCGGTGCCAGGCGGCAGATCGATTTCCGGCCGCGAGACATGGAGAAAGCTGAGCGGATTGCCCCGAGCGAGCGATCGCGCTTCATCGGTGTTGACAACGTCGTACGGCACCGCCGCGACATGCGCGGCGGCGTCGGGTGTGGGTCGGAGCGCACGGAATGGGACGAGGGTCGCCATGAGGAACGTCCATTATGACGGGATCGGGGATCCGGGATCGGGGATCCGGGATCGAGAGCCGTTCTATGTTCTTCGGATCCCGGATCCCGGATCCCGGATCCCGGATCCCGGATCCCCGATCCCGTGGTATCAAGGAACTGATGGAAGTCGCCCTCGTCGCCGCCGCGGCCGCCGCGATCGCGGCGGTCGTGACCATGCTGCTGATGCGGGCGCAGGGGGAGCGGAATCTTCGCGACGCGTTTCAGTCGCTCGCCGCCGACGCGCTGAAGGACAACCGCGCCGCCTTCCTCGATCTGGCGAAGACGTCGTTCGCCGCTGCCCAGCAGCCGATTGCCGACACGCTGAAGAAGGTCGACACGCAGCTGGCGGAGGTCGAGCGCGAGCGCGTGGCCGCATACAGCCGGCTGGTGGAGCAGGTTGCCCGACTCGACACGACGGCCACCACGCTGTCGCGCGCGCTCCGCACGCCCGCGGTCCGCGGCCGGTGGGGCGAAATGCAGCTGCGCCGCGTGGTCGAGATCGCCGGCATGCTGCAGCACTGCGATTTCGACGAGCAGCCGTCGCTCAACGGCGACGCCGGCCGCCTCCGCCCCGATCTCATCGTCCGCCTGCCGGGCGGCAAGTGCATCGTGGCGGACGCGAAGGCGCCGCTCGACGCGTTTCTCGACGCGCAGGAGGCGGCCGACGAGGAGCAGCGCGCCGGGAAGCTCCAGGCGCACGCGCGCCAGGTGCGCGAACACGTCAACAAGCTGGGGAGCAAGGCGTACTGGGAGGCGCTCGGCGACTCGCCGGAGCTGGTCGTCCTGTTCCTCCCGGGCGAAACGCTGTTCAGCGCCGCCCTCCAGCACGACCTCACGCTCATCGAGCACGGCCTGCAGCAGCGGGTGCTGCTGGCGAGCCCGATCACGCTCATCGCCCTGTTGACGACGGTCGCGCATACGTGGCGGCAGG
Source organism: uncultured Bifidobacteriaceae bacterium (assembly GCA_964526235.1). Taxonomy (GTDB): domain Bacteria; phylum Acidobacteriota; class Vicinamibacteria; order Vicinamibacterales; family UBA2999; genus MELF01. The sequence goes on along the minus strand of CAZGLC010000067.1, from coordinate 8,735 downwards.
AGGCGCTGGCCGAGAACTACCGCGAGGTGGCGCGCGTCGGGCGCGAGTTCTACGAGCGCCTGGCGGTCTTCGCCGACCACCTGGACGACGTGCGCAAGAAGCTCGATGGCGCGGTGCAGGCCTACAACGAGGCGGCCGGGTCGTTCGAGTCGCGGGTGCTCGTCAGCGCGCGCCGGCTCAAGGAGTTGAAGGTGACGACGAGCGACGACCTGCCGCCGGCCGAGCCGATCGACCGGGTGCCGCGCCCAATGAGGCAGACGAACCTGCTGGGGCTGCCGCCGGACGCGACGGAAGACCCGGAAACCACCTGAAATGAAATAATGACCGGATGGATCACCCCGCCGACGCCGCCGCGGCGCCGGCTGCCACCGATTTCATCCGCGAGATCGTCGCCGAGGATCAGCGGACCGGGAAGCACGGCGGCCGCGTGCACACGCGGTTTCCGCCGGAGCCGAACGGCTACCTCCACATCGGGCACGCGAAATCGATCTGCCTGAATTTCGGCGTGGCGGCGGAGTTCGGCGGCCTCTGCAACCTCCGGTACGACGACACGAACCCCGCGAAGGAAGACGTCGAGTACGTCGAGTCGATCGAAACCGACGTCCGCTGGCTCGGGTTCGACTGGGGGGATCGGACGTTCTACGCGTCCGACTACTTCGAGCACCTCTATACGTACGCCGAGCAGCTGATTCGCGATGGTAAAGCGTATGTCGACAGCCTGACCGCCGACCAGATTCGCGAGTACCGCGGCACCCTCACCGAGCCAGGCCGGAACAGCCCGCACCGGGACCGGCCGGTCGAGGAGAACCTGGATCTGCTCCGGCGGATGCGGGCGGGCGAGTTCCCCGACGGCACGCACGTGCTGCGCGGGAAGATCGACATGGCGTCGCCCAACATGAACATGCGCGATCCGACGCTCTACCGGATCCGGCACGCCACGCACCACCGCACCGGCGACGCCTGGTGCATCTATCCGACGTACGACTACGCGCATCCGATCTCGGACGCGCTCGAGGGGATCACGCATTCGCTCTGCACACTCGAGTTCGAGGACCATCGCCCGCTCTACGACTGGGTCATCGAGCACACGCGTCCGCCGTACCGGCCGCAGCAGATCGAGTTCGCGCGGCTCAATCTGAACTACACGGCGATGAGCAAGCGGAAGCTGCTGCAGCTGGTCGAGCAGCGGCTCGTCCACGGCTGGGACGATCCGCGCCTGCCGACGCTGGCGGGCCTCCGCCGCCGCGGATTCACACCCGAGGCGATCCGCGACTTCTGCGCCCGGATCGGCCTCGCCAAGAAGGAAAACGTCGTCGACGTCGCGCTGCTCGAGCATACGGTGCGGGAGGATCTCAACCGCCGCGCGCGGCGCGCGCTCGCGGTGCTCCGTCCGCTGAAGGTCGTGATCGAGAACTACCCCGAAGGGCGGGACGAGATGGTTGACGCGGTCAACAATCCAGAGGATCCGGCGGCCGGCGCGCGGCGGCTGCCGTTCTCGCGCGAGCTCTACATCGAGCACGACGACTTCATGGAGCAGCCGCCGAAGAAGTACTTCCGGCTCTCGCCCGGCGCGGAAGCCCGCCTGCGCTACGCCTACATCATCACGTGCGAGCGCGTCCTCAAGGACACGTCGGGCGCCATCACCGAGCTGCGGTGCACCTACGATCCCGAGTCGCTCTCGGGTGCGACGGCGGCGCGGCGCGTGAAGGGGACGATTCACTGGGTGTCGGCGCGGCACGCGCGCGACGCGGAGGTCCGGCTCTACGACCGGCTCTTTCAGTCTTCCGATCCGGGCGACGGCGGCCGCGACCCGCTCACGGACCTCAACCCGCACTCCCTCGAGCGGCTGACGGAATCCAAGGTGGAGCCGGCGCTCGCCGACGCCGCGGCGGGCACGCGCGTGCAGTTCGAGCGTCTCGGCTACTTCTGCGTCGACCCCGACTCACGCCCCGGCGCGCCGGTGTTCAATCGCACCGTGACGCTCAAGGACACCTGGGCGAAGATCAGCGCCCGTACTTTCTGACCCATTCCTGGATCTGCGTGGCGACGGCCATCGCGACCGGCTCGGTCGCGAGCTGGTTCGACGGCCATGGCAGCCGCCACGTCCAGTTCATCGGCCCGACGGTGGCGGGTTGGTTGATGCGGTCGCGCCAGCCGAAGAGATCCTGCATCGGCACGATCAACAGATTGGCGCCCGAGGCGAACAGCGACTCGAGGAGCGCCTCGCGCATCGCGTCGGTCAGCGCGGCGTGCTCGATCGCGCGCGCCCGGTCTTCGGGCGCGAGCCGCGCCGAGATCGACGGCATCGCGAGCACCGCCTCGCGCTCCTCCCGCCGCGCGGTCTCCCACCAGACGGCCATCGTCTCGGTGTCGTGCGTGCCGGAAGTGGCGACGGCGACAGCCGGATAGTCGAGCGGATCCTTGAACGGCTGCCCCTCCTGGTGCCAGTGGCGCTCCCAGCGCAGCACCTTGTAGCCGGCGGCGCCGACGCGCGCGAGCGACTCGCGGACGAAGTCGGGAACGGTGCCGAGGTCCTCGGCGACGATCTCGGCGCCCGGTTCGCGCAGCACCTCGAGGACGCGCTCGCCCAGCCGCGTCTGCGCCGGCTCGTCGGACGGCGTGAATCCCGCCTTGCCGCGTCCGTGCGGCCGGAAGTACGTGCGATAGAAACCCACGAGGTGATCGACGCGGTAGCCGTCGAAGAGCGCCGCCATGCGGCGGCCGCGGTCGCGGAGCCAGTCGAAGCCGCGCGCGGCGAGCACGTCCCACCGGTAGACCGGCAGCCCCCAGTTCTGGCCGCTCGGGCTGAAGGCATCCGGCGGCACGCCGACGGACGCATCGAGCCGGAACTCGTCCTGGTGCGCCCAGACGTCGGCGCTGTCGACGCTCACCATGAACGGCAGATCGCCGAAGAGCGCCACGCCGGACGCCTCGCGGCGCGCGTCGGCCCACTGATCGTCGGCAATCCATTGCAGGTACTGGCGGTAGAGCATCTCGTCGGCCTGCTCCTCCCGCGCCTTCGCCAGCGCGTCTGGCCTGCGCGCGCGCAGCGGCTCCGGCCACTCCGTCCAGGGGCGCTCGCCTTGCCGCGCGTGCAGCGCGCGGTAGAGCGCGTAGTCGTCGAGCCACCACGCCTGATCCCGGATGTAGGCCCGAAGCGCCGCCGACCGGCGGGTGCCGCCGAGCCACTCGGTATCGTGGAAGCGCGCGAAGGCGCGCCGCAGCACGCGCGGCTTGAGCTCCCTGATGGCCGCGTAGTCGATGGCCGCCGCGCTTCGCGCCCGATCGAGACGCGCGCGGAGGTCAGGCTCGAGCCGCGTTTCCCCGCCGAGCGCGGCAAAATCCTCCAGCCGGTCGAGGCTGACGAACTGCGGATCGCTCGCCATCGCGCTGAGCGCCGAGTAGGGAGACGAGTCGCCGGGCGCGATCTCATTGATCGGGAGCAGCTGCAGCACGCGAAGGCCGGCGGCCTCGAGCCAGCGCGCCAGGCGGGGGATATCGCCGATCTCGCCGACGCCCCAGCTCGACGAGGACGGGATCGAGAAGAGCGGCACGAGCACACCGGCCCGCCGGATCGACACCGGTGTCATCCGCCGCTCACGAAGCGCAACAGCCGCGCGCACGCGTCGGCGAACACGTCCGTCGGCGGCAGCAGGCTGACGACGAGGTACGCCTCGCGGGGAAAGTCGAAGAAGTAGCCCGGGTGCACGAGGATGCGCTCGCGCTCGACGAGGTCGACGACGAGCGTCTCCTCGCGGCGCGTCGCGGGGACGCGCAGCACCGCCGACCAGCCGCCTTCGGTACGCAGCACCTCGCACGCCGTGAACGCGCGCGCGGCCGCGCGAAGCACATCGAGGTTGTGGCGGACTCGCTGGTGAATCGCCTCGCGGACCGAGGCGCCGGCGCGCAGCAGGTGCGCCGCCGCCACCTGCACCGGCGCCGCCACCGAGAGGTAGCTGTCGGCGACGAGCTCGAGCGCCGCGAGCGCCTTGTCGCGGGCGGCGGCCGGGCCGCCGGCGACGATCCACGCGAGCTTCAGCTGCGGCAGCCCTACTGTCTTCGACAGCCCCGCAAGCGAGAACGTCAGCACGTCGGCCCGCGCCGCGATGTCGGTGAGCGGCTCGCGGGCATCGAGCGGATAGTCGGCGAACACCTCGTCGACGACGAGCGCCCAGCGGCGGTCGCGGCAGAGTTGCGTGAGCGCCGCGCACTCCTCCGCCGAGAGGTACGACCCGGTCGGACTGTTGGGCGACACCGCCAGCACCGCCCGCGTGCGCTCGGGGGCGGCCATGAGCGTGGCAACGTCGATCGACCACCGGCCGTCATACTCGAGGTCGTACGGCTGCGCGTGGACACCGTCGAGCGCCGTGAGGTGCTCGAAGAGCGGGTAGCTCGGGCGCGGCACGAGCACGCTGTCGCCCGGATCGCACAGCAGCTTGAACACCCAGCTGTACGCCTCGCTCGTGCTCGCGGTCAGCACCACGTGCGCGGGATCGATCGAGACTCCGCGCCGGCCGTGATCGGCCGCGACGGCGGCGCGTGCGGCGGGCAGCCCGAACGGGTGCGGCTCGTACCGCAGCGCCGCGGCGTCGGCGAGCGGCGCGAGCAGCTCATGCGGATAGGCGATGCCCGCGAGCGTCGGGTTCGACTCGGTCAGGTCGGCGATGGCGATGCCGGCCGCGCGCGCCGCGGCCACCGTGCGCGCCAGCGCATTCGGCTCGAGCTCGGGCGGGATGCGCTTCGAGAACAC
>CAZGLC010000067.1:0-3885 GCA_964526235.1 uncultured Bifidobacteriaceae bacterium | reverse complement strand
CGCAGTCGCGTGACGCCGGCCTACGAGGCATTGAGTATGATCATACTTTTAGTCATACTATAGCCATGCCAACCAGTGAACGAGTCACCATCACGTTGCCTGCGGATCTTCTGAAGGAAGTCGATCAGATTGAGCGGAACCGCAGCCGCTTTATCGCTGAAGCCGTTCGGCACGAATTGACCCTTCGCCGTCGCGACGCGCTCCTGGAGTCGGTTCGAAGTCCCCATCCCGAGACGACGCAGTTTGTTGATGCCGGCCTGGCGGACTGGGCCTCCGAATTACCCGATGACGCAGGACTTCTGGACCCGTCCGGCGGCACTGCCGTTCGCTGGGTCGAGGGAGAAGGCTGGATCAAGGAACCCTCGTGACACTCGATCGTGGCACTGTGGTCCTCGTCGAACTCGATCCGACCGTGGGTCGTGAGCAACGGGGCGTGCGGCCCTGCGTCGCTGTGAGTGATCCATCGGTGAATGCCGACCAGCGGTTTCCACTCATCGCCGTCGTGCCCGTGACCGGCACCGCTGGTGTTGGAGCGCTGTATCCGGCCATCGCGCCGGGAAGCAGCGGCCTGGCAAAGGCGTCGTGCGCGCTGGTCGATCACATTCGTTCGATCGACAAACGCCGGATCCGCCGTATGTTCGGACAAGTGTCGCCTGGGGAACTCGCGAGCATCGACTTGGGCATGGAGCTGTTTCTGGGCCTGACCGCGACGCAGTAGCGCACGTCACCCCGCCGCGGCGGTTGCTACCGGCGCGAGACCACGTCAGATGCCGATCCGCTCGCCGTGTCCCGGTGTGTGCGCGTCCCAGCCGAGGCGATCCGCCACGAAGGTCTTCAACGCGTCCATCGGTCCCGGCTCGCCGTGCACGAGGCAGAGCCGGCCGGGGCGCCGCGGCAGCGTGCCGAGCCAGCGGAGGATCTCGCCGCGATCGGCGTGCGCCGACATGGAGTCGAGCTTCCGGATCTGCGCGGCCACCTGAATATGGCGGCCGTGGATCTTCACCTCGGTGGCGCCGTCGACCAGCTGCCGCCCGCGCGTGCCGGCCGCCTGATAACCGACAAAGAGCACGGTGTTGCGCGGATCGGGCAGCGCGGCGGCCAGGTGATGCAGCACACGTCCGCCTGTGGCCATGCCGCTCGACGAAATGACGATCGCCGGGTGGCGCGACGCCGTCAGCGCTTTCGACTCCTGCGGCGAGGCGACCGTCTGAAACCGGGTGGATGCGAATACCGAGACGCCTTTCGCCGCCGGCTGCATGTCGGGATCCAGCTCGGCGACGCGCGCGGTGTAGAACCGCAGCGCCTCGGTCGCCATCGGGCTGTCGACGTACACGGGCAGGACCGGAATGCGCCGTTCGTGCTCCAGGTGGCGGACCCAATAGAGCAGCTCCTCGACGCGTCCGACGGCAAACGCCGGAATGATCAGCCTGCCGCCGCGTCCGGCCGTGTCGCGGATGACCTCTGCAAGCGCGTCGCCACGATCGTCTGGCGCGTGATCGCGATCGCCGTACGTCGATTCGACGAGCACGACATCGGCCTCGGCCGCATCGGCGGGATCCGGCAACACCGGACGTGCGTAGCGTCCCAGGTCGCCGCCAAAGAGAATCGTGGCGCCTCCGTCGAGCTCGGTACGGACGTACGCGGATCCGAGCAGATGACCCGCCTGCGAAAAGCGGATGGTGATTCCCGGCGCGATCTCGATGGCGCGGTCGTAGCCGACCGGCTGCAGCTGCGACAAGGCCCGGTAGGCGTCGGCTTCGGAGTACAGCGGAAGCGCCGGCTCGTGCTTCGTGTATCCGTGCTTGTTCGCCTGCCGCGCGTCCTCTTCCTGGATGCGCGCGGCGTCGGGGAGGACGACGCGACACAGGTCGGCGGTGCCGCCCGTGCAGAAGATCCGGCCGCGGTACCCCTGCGCGACGAGTCGCGGCAAGTACCCGACATGATCGAGATGCGCGTGCGTCAGGACGGACGCGTGAATGGAATCCGGACGCACCGGCAGGCCCTGCCAGTTGCGGAGCCGCAGCTCCTTCAGGCCTTGAAAAAGCCCGCAGTCGACGAGCACGCGGCTGCTGCTATGCTCCAGCAGGTACTTGGAGCCGGTCACGGTCCTGGCAGCGCCGAGGAAGGTGAGCTCGCTCACGACTGCCAGACAAAGGTCGTGGACGACACGATCCCGCGCTACCGGATAGGGCCTTGCCGCTCCCAGTACAGGTGCCCGCCCGCCAGCTCGCCTGCGTCGTTCAGGTTGGGCGGCGCGCCCAGTCTGAGGACGTTGCCGGTAAACTCGTAGAAACGCTTCTGCTCGCTGTAAGCGCCGGGGTTGAGCGAGCCCTGCTGGCTGTGGTACACGAAGCGCGGATTGTGGTTCTCGTACGTCCTGAACCGCCCGAAATATCCGCCGTAGCTCCGATACGCGCTCAGCGCCTCCGCGGGAGTTGGTTGAGTTCCTGCGTACGGGGTGCGGCCTTCCCGGTTCATCAGGTGCGCCATCATGTGGCCGGACGCGGTGTAGATGATGTAGGAAGTGCCGGCGCGGGTCTCGTTCTTCGCTCCGTGGAACACTTCCCTGCCGTCCCTGGTGCGATAGCTGTCGGTATAGAGGAGCTTGTAGAACCCCACGAACTTCCTCTCCTCCGCTGAGAGCGGCGCCTCCGCCATGCGCTGCCAGACGAGCCGGGTCGTGGCCTTCTCCTTGCCGCCCCCGTCGGCCGGCGCCGGCGTGAGGATCAGGCGCTGGCTGCCGTTCGGCGTCGTGATGAAATCGTAGAACCGCTTCAGTTCCACGGCGCCGCCCGGGTTGATCTGGCCGAAGCGATGGTGGACGACGAACCTGTCCGGCTCCCTGTCGTTGACGGCAAACGACCCGAAGTACCCCGCGTACCCTCGCAGCGCCGCCTGTGTCTCCTCTCCGCCGGGCGGATTGGCAGAAAACCTCGCACGGACCTTCGGCATGATGTGCACGGCCATGTGCCCGGTCTCGGCGTAGATGATGTAGCCGTTCGAGTTGAAGTTCGGGGTCGGCGACCACTTCCCGGTGGCAGCGTCCCTGACCTCCGTCGTCACGAGCTCGTAGGTCCCGACGAACCCCGCACGGTCGCTCGATGGCTGCGAAGATCTGCCTGATTGCCGGGCGCCAGCTTCAAGGCCAGACAGCGTCAGAACCCAGACTATCGCGGCGGCGGCCAGGACGATCGGCACGCTCACGATCCTGCCTCTCATGACGCACCTCGCAGACTGAGCGCGCTCGGACAGTCGCACGCTCCGACAAGAGGGTTCCACCGGTGCGGAAGCATACCACCTCGCGATCGCATCGCAACGGCACAGACCCTTCGAACACTCCGCTCGTCGGCGCCTGCCGGACCTCCGCGGATCCCGAATGCGCGTCCAGAAGTTCAGGTAGGTGAGCCGCATGCCCTTCGTACGAACGACACACAGTGTCCTTCGCGGGAGCGCGTTCGCTCTGCCGCGGTTCAGCGCCGTGGCCACGCTCCAACCAGAGACCTCCGGGCGGAGGCTGATGTGACACATGTTACCCTTGGTCATATGAAAACAGTCACGGTCCGCGACCTGCGTCAACGATGGCCTGAAACCGAACGGGCGCTCCAGGTGGAACGTGAGATCCTGATCACGCGCGACTCCAAGCCGGTCGCAAAGCTCGTCCGCTTTGTCGAGCCCGACAGACCGCGCACGCGCTTCGATCCGGTGGCCCAGGGGAGATGGCAACGGAAGTTGAGTGGAGGGAAGGTCACCCGCTGGGTGGATGAGGGGCTGCTCAGAGAGCGGGACGAACGCTGACCGGCATGAGCTACATCGACAGCAGTTCGCTCTTGAAGACCCTTTGGCAGGAGCCGGAGAGCCCAGCGGTGCGGGAGGCCATCGCGGGCG
>CAZGLC010000066.1:12593-19541 GCA_964526235.1 uncultured Bifidobacteriaceae bacterium | reverse complement strand
TGAGGCGCCACCCCCTCGTCGGGGACACCCTGTGCGGCGACTTGCGGCTGCTCCGGCTCGTGCGGCCGATCGTCCGCCACCATCACGAGCGGCTGGATGGCAGCGGGTATCCCGATGGCCTGAGCGGGAGTGAGACCCCGCTTGTCGCGCAGATGACCGCCATCGTGGACGTCTATGACGCGCTCACGACAGAGCGCGTCTACCGCCGGCCGCTGACGCACGAGGCGGCGTGCGCCGAGCTCGAGGACGAAGCCCGCCGCGGATGGCACCGCCCTGAATTGATTCGCGAATTCCTCGCGCTCTGTCGCCGCGGCGGCCTGCAGACGGTCGCACAAACGGAGTTGGCGCCGAGGCCGGTTCCCGGGATGCGTCGATGAGCACGCCACTGTCCCAATCGCGTCAGCTCGTCGTATTCCGGCTGGAGCAGCGGCGTTATGCGCTGCCGCTCGCGATCGTGGAGCGCGTCGTCCGCGCTGTGGAGGTGACCCCGCTGCCGAAGGCGCCGACGATCGTGCTGGGGGCGATTAACGTGCACGGGCGCGTGCTCCCGGTACTCGACGTCCGGCAGCGTTTCCGCTTGCCCACGCGCGAGATTGGCCCGGCCGACTGGTTTCTCGTGGCCGATACGGCACGGCGCACGGTTGTCCTCGTCGTTGATGACTCGGACGGCGTCGTCGAACGACCTCAGGCCGACATTGTCGTCTCGACTCAGATCGCTCCAGGCCTCGATGACTTCCCGGGCGTCGTCAGACTCGACGACGGACTGGTGTTGATCCACGACCTGGAGCGGTTTCTGTCTCTGGAGGAGGCGCGCGCCTTGGACGAGGCCATGGATCAAAGGCCGGGAGCATAGCAATTATGCCGTCCATGCCTCCGCGCGCCTCGGAACACGCGATGACACACGACAGCCACAACGAAAGCAGCTCGGACGGCGCGGAGATCCTCCGCGCCCGCGCCCGAGCGTTGGCACGGCCGCCAGACGACGCGCCGGCGGCGACGCTGCTCGATGTGCTGGAGTTCCGACTGGCCCAGGAACGCTATGCGCTGGAGACCCGGTACGTGCGCGAGGTCTGTCCGCTGAAGGACCTGACGCCGCTCCCGTGCACGCCGCCGTTTGTCCTGGGCATCGTCAATGTGCGGGGCCGCATCGTGCCGGTGCTCGACCTCAAAACATTGTTCGACCTGCCCGAACAGGGGTTGACAGACCTGCACCGCATCATCCTGGTCGAGGGACAGGAGTTGGAATTCGGCCTGCTGGCGGATGCCACGGTGGGCGTGCGGTCCATTCCGGCCGACACCTTACAGCCCTCGCTGCCGACCCTCACCGGCATCCGCGGCGAGTATCTGAAAGGCGTCACGGCCGACCGTCTCGTCGTTCTCGACGTGGGCCGCATCCTGGCGGACCCCAAAATCATCGTCCACGAGGAAGTGGAGAATTGAACGAAGCGTGGCAACGGAGACCGCATGACTATGAGATGGAACGTCGGAACGAAGATCGGCGCCGGGTTTTCCTTGGCGGTGGTGATGTTCCTGATCGTGGGAGCCGTCTCCTATCAGAGCACGATCCAACTCGTCTCGGCTTCGGAGTTGCGCAGGCAGACCTACGACCTCTTGAACCAGCTCGATGACGTGCTGTCGGCCATGCAGGACATCCAGCTTGGCCAACGCGGGTATGCGCTCACCGGTGAGGAGAGTTATCTCGAACCGTATCAGGCCGCGCTCGGCAGCATCGACGCGCACATGCAGGACGTTCGGAGGCTGACCGCAGGCAGTCTGGAGGACCAGCGTCGCCTGGACGCGCTGGATGTGCTGCTCAGGAATGTTCTGACGCTTGCGGAGGGAACGGTCAATGCATTCGTGCCAAGGGTCCGGAGGCTGGTGTCGCGATAATCAGGACCGGCGAGGGCAAGGCGCTGATGGATAACATTCGGAAGGCAATTGCCGAGATCGAAAGCGAGAAGCAAGCGGTGCTGCAGCAGCGGATCGATGAGGCGCAGACCAATGCCACACGAACGACATGGACCATCGCGCTGGGCACGCTGATCGCCTTGATCCTCGCCTCGATCGCCGGTGTGGTGCTCACCCGCAACATCGCCAGGCCGCTTCAGAACCTCACGGCCGTCGCGGAACGGATCACCGTTGGCGATCTGAACGTCAATGTCGCGGCGGATGCACGGAGCGATGAGGTAGGGGTGCTCGCGCGGACGTTCGACCGTATGACGCAGTCGCTGCGGACGATGGCTGGTGCGGCCGAGCAAATCGCTACTGGCGACTTGCGCTCCACGATCACTCCCCAATCTCCCAACGACATCCTGGGCAACGCCTTCGCGCGGATGGCGGAGAATCTGCGCGACCAGATTCGGGGGCTGGTGGAAGGTGCGAATGTGCTCGGGTCGGCGGCAAGCGAGATCGTGGCCTCCACGACCCAGTTGGCCGCGAGCGCCAGCGAGTCTGCTGCGGCCGTGAGCGAGACGACGACCACGGTCGAGGAAGTCCGGCAGACGGCGCAGTTGGCCAGCCAGAAGGCCAAGAACGTCTCGGAGAGTGCCCAGAAGGCGGCGCAGATTTCCCAGAGCGGGCGCAAGTCCACCGAGGACGTCGGCACCGGGATGGCCCGCATCCGCCAGCAGATGGACACCATTGCCGCCAGCATGGGGCGGCTGAGCGATCAGGGCCGGACGATCGGGCAGATCATCGCGACGGTGGAAGACCTGGCGGCGCAGTCGAATCTGCTGGCGGTCAACGCCGCCATCGAGGCGGCCAAGGCGGGCGAGCACGGCAAGGGCTTCAGCGTGGTGGCGCAGGAGGTCAAGAGTCTGGCCGAGCAGTCGCGGCAGGCGACCACCCAGGTGCGGACGATCTTGAGCGACATTCAGAAGGCGACGACGGACGCGGTGCTGGCGACCGAGCAAGGGAGCAAGGCGGTGGAGGCGGGCGCGCGGCAGACCGACGTGGCGGGCGAATCGATCCAGGCGCTGGCCGGCAGCGTGGCGGAAGCGGCGCAGGCGGCGACGCAGATTGCCGCGTCGAGCCAGCAGCAGTTGGTGGGGGTGGACCAGGTGGCGGCGGCGATGGAGAGCATCAGGCAGGCGAGCACGCAGAACGTGGCGAGCGCGAAACAACTGGAAACCGCCGCGCGCAACCTCAACGAGCTGGGCCAGCGGCTCAAGCAGATGGTCGAACGCTACAAAGTGTAGCGGCCCAATCCCCATGAGTACCAAGGACGACGAGTTCCTCAACACGCTCCGCGCGACCTTCAGGGTTGAGGCCGAAGAGCACGTGCAGGCCATGGTGAACGGTCTGCTGGAGTTGGAGAAATCGTCCGATGACGACGCAAGACCCGGCGTAGTGGCGGATGTGTTTCGCGCAGCGCACAGCTTGAAGGGCGCGGCACGGGCCGTAGACGCGACCACGATCGAATCGCTGTGCCAGTCGCTGGAAGATACATTCGCGACATGGAAACATCAGGACAGCGCGCCAACGCCAGAGATGTTGGACGCGGTCCACCGCACCGTCGATGCCATCAGCGTCGCCTTGGCCGTGCCTGGATCGTCGCCCGAACCGGCTTCAGAATCCGCGCCGAGGCCCTCGGCATCGCGGGTCATGTCCGCTTTCACTGACGCGGTCGCGGCGGTACCGGCAACGGCGGAACGGATGTTCTCCCCCGAGGACACCGTTCGCGTCACGGTCGGCAAGCTGGACGCGCGGCTGTTGGAAGCTGAGGAAATGCTCACCGCGAAACTGGCCACGGGCCAGCGGGCGAAAGACGTGCGGGAGCTGGCGGCCCGATGTGACGCGTGGAGAAAGGCGTGGACGGCGGTCGAGCCGGACGTGCGTGCGCTCCGCCAGGAAATCGATCGGCCGGCGCCCGGCCCCGCCGCCCGGGTCCCGCCAGGCATGGCCCGGCTGCTGGAGTTTCTCGAGTGGAATCTCGATCATCTCAATGCACTCGAAGGCAGAGTGGCGGCGCTCGGCCGAACGGCGGATCAGGACTGCCAGGCGATCGGGAAGCTCGTGGACGACCTGCTGGAGGACTCCAAGAAGCTGCTCCTGCTGCCGTTTGCCACGCTCGCGGCGCCGTTCCCCAAACTGGTGCGCGATCTCTGCCGCGACCGGGGCAAGGAGACCGACCTGGTGATCCGCGGCGAGGAGGTCGAGATCGACAAGCGCATCCTCGAGGAGATGAAAGCCCCGCTCATCCACCTGCTGCGCAACGCGGTCGATCACGGCATCGAAACACCCGACGAGCGGCTGCGGTCGGGCAAGCCCGCTCGCGGCACCATCGTGCTCGCCGCGTCCCAGGTGAACGGGCACAAAGTGGAGCTCCTGGTGTCGGACGATGGCGCCGGCGTCGACGCTGAGAAGGTAAGAGAGTCGGCGGTCACGCGCGGCGTCCTCTCGTCGGATGACGCGCGCCAGCTCGGTGACGCGGGGGCGCAACGGCTGATATTCGAGGCCGAGGTGTCCACCAGCCCGATCATCACGCGACTGTCCGGCCGCGGACTGGGGTTGGCGATCGTGCGCGAGAAGGCCGACAAGCTGGGCGGCACCGTGTCCGTCGAGAGCCACTCGCGCCAGGGCACGCGCTTCTCCATCGTGCTGCCGTCGACGCTCGCGACGTTCCGGGGCATCCTGGTCGAGGCCGGGGAGCAATTGTTCGTGGTGCCCACGCTCCATGTCGAGCGTGTGACGCGTGTGACGGCGGACGAGATTCGAACGGTGGAAGGCCGCGACACCATTTCGTTGAGCGGTCGGGCGATCGCGTTGGTTCGGCTGGTGGACGCACTGGAGGTGTCGCACACGAACCGACAGGATGACACGGGCGCCTTCACTACGGTCCTCGTGCTTGGCACGGGTGACGAGCGCGTCGCGTTTGCCGTGGATGCCGTGCTCACGGAGCAGGAGGTGCTCGTCAAGCCGCTGCGCAAGCCGCTCTCGCGCGTACGCAACATCGTCGGCGCCACCGTGCTCGGGTCGGGGCGAGTGGCGCTCATTCTCAACGTGGTCGACGTGCTGAAATCCGCCCGCAAGGCTGGCAGTGCCGTGGCGCGAGTCACTGCGGGAGCGCAGCCGCTTAGAGTGGCAGACAAGTCGATTCTCGTAGTTGAAGATTCGATCACGTCTCGCACATTGTTGAAAGGCATCCTGGAATCGGCGAGCTATACAGTCAAAACGGCGGTGGACGGCATGGAGGCCTTCACCCTGCTGCGCGCGGAACGCTTCGACCTGGTGGTCTCCGATGTGGAGATGCCGCGGCTGAACGGGTTCGACCTCACGGCGAGGATTCGCGCCGACAAGAAGCTGGCGGAGCTGCCGGTCGTGCTGGTGACGGCGCTGGAAACGCGGGAGGATCGCGAGCGAGGCATCGACGTCGGCGCCAATGCGTACATCGTCAAGAGCAGTTTCGACCAGAGCAACCTGCTGGATGCGGTGCGGCGGCTGGTATGGGCACGATCAACGTACTGGTGGTGGATGATTCACAAGTGGCCCGGCTGCTGCTGGTCCATATTCTCCAGTCCGATCCGCGGATCCGCGTCATCGGCGCGGTCAGCGATGGGCAGGCCGCGCTCGATTGTGTCAAGGCGAACACGCCGGACGTGATCGTCATGGACATCCACATGCCCGGGATGGATGGCTTCGAGACCACGCGGCGCATCATGGAGACGCAGCCAGTCCCGATCATCATCTGCACCGCCACCACGAACCCCAGGGAGGTGGCCACGACGTTCCGCGTGATGGAGGCTGGCGCCCTCGCCTGCGTGGAAAAGCCGATGAGCCCCGAGCACGCCGATTTCGACCAGGCGGCCGCGTATATTCGGGAAACCGTCAAACTGATGTCCGAGGTCAAAGTTGTGCGGCGCTGGGCTCGGGCGCGACTCGCGCCCGCCTCGGCACCGGTGCCGCACTCTGTGGAGTTGAAGGGGGCTCCGGTAGAGGTCAACGTCATCGGCATCGGCGCCTCCACGGGCGGCCCGCAGGTATTGCAAGAGATCCTCGCAAGTCTGCCAAAGGGGTTTCCCGTGCCCGTGCTGATCGTGCAGCACATTGCGCACGGCTTTCTGCCCGGCCTGGCGGAATGGCTCAATCAGACGACTGGCTTTCAAATTCAGATTGGCGCCTACGGCGTCTGCCCCCTGCCGGGGCACGTCTATCTGGCGCCAGACGATTTCCACATGGGGGTCAGCCTCAGTGGCCGCATTCTTTTAACGAAGGAGGAACCGGAGAACGGACTGCGGCCAGCGGTCTCGTATCTGTTCCGCTCGCTGGCCGAAACATGCGGGCCGGCGGCGATGGGCGTGCTCCTCACCGGCATGGGCAAAGATGGGGCCGCGGAGCTGCAGCTGATGAGAGACAAAGGGGCCGTCACGATCGCGCAGGATCGCGAGAGCTCCGTCGTCCACGGCATGCCGGGTGAAGCGATCAGACTGGGCGCCGCCACGCACGTGTTGCCGGCCGACAAGATCGCCGATGGGCTCGTCGCGGTGGTCGCACGCAGAAATGGGGCGGGAGGGTAGCGTGGACATTCTGATCGCGGAAGACAGTCCCACGCAGGCCCAACGGCTCCAGCACATCCTCGAGCACCAGGGCTACCAGGTCACGCATGCCGCCAACGGCCGTCTGGCACTCGACGCCGCCCAGCAGCGCAAGCCGGACCTGGTGATCAGCGACGTGGTCATGCCTGAGATGGACGGGTACGAGCTGTGCCGTCGCCTCAAGGCCGACGCCGGTCTCGGCGGCGTCCCGGTCATCCTCGTCACCACGCTTTCGGATCCCGGCGATGTCATCCGCGGACTGGAGTGCGGCGCGGACAACTTCATCCTCAAGCCGTATGACGAACAGTACCTGGTGAGCCGCGTGCAGTTCGTCCTCCTCAATCGGGAGATACGCGAAGTGGAACGGGGCGGGCTCGCCGTGGAAATCTTCTTCAACGGCGAGAAGCACGTCATC
>CAZGLC010000066.1:0-12493 GCA_964526235.1 uncultured Bifidobacteriaceae bacterium | reverse complement strand
CCAGGCCACCATCAACTTCGAGAACCGATACCGCTGCAAGGACGGTTCATGGAAATGGCTCTCGTGGAAAACCCGTCCCTTCACCAGCGAGGGGCTGCTGTACGCCACGGCGCACGACATCACCGAGCGCAGGGCCGGCGAGCAGGCCCTCGCGGCCGCGAAGCTGGAAGCCGAGCGCGCCAATCGTGCGAAGAGCGCCTTCCTCTCGAGCATGAGCCACGACCTCCGGACGCCGTTGAACGCCATTCTTGGGTTCGCGCAACTGCTCGAAATGGACATGGTCACCCCCGAACACCGGGAAAGCGTGCGTCACATTCTCAGCAGCGGCGCTCACCTGCTGGGTTTGATCAATGAGGTCCTCGATATCGCCCGCATTGAGTCTGGCCACCTGTCGCTCTCACCCGAACCGGTCGCGATCGGTGACATCGTGCAGCACGTCGTCGAGCTGGTGCGGCCCCTCGCGGCTCAGCGGGGCATCGTCTTCGACGACGAAGCCCTCGCGGCGTGCGGCGACCGGCATCTCCTGGCCGATCGACAGCGTCTCACACAGATTCTGTTGAACCTGCTCTCCAACGCTGTCAAGTACAACCGCGAGGGAGGCCGCGTGCGACTGACCTGCGAAGACGTACCCGATGGGCGTCTCCGCATCAAGGTCAGTGACACGGGCGCCGGGATCCGTCCCGAGAAATTGGCGCTGCTGTTCCAACCCTTCGAGCGCCTGGGCGCCGAGCAGACCGGCATCGAAGGCACCGGTCTCGGACTGGTCCTGTCGAAGGGCCTGGCCGAAGCGATGGGCGGGACGCTCGGCGTCGAGAGCGAGGTCGATCGTGGCAGCACCTTCTGGGTGGAGCTCGCACTCGCGGACCCCGCCGCCGAGACCGCTGCGTCTTCGGTCCGCGCACACCCCCACGCGTCAGGCCAGGACTCCGGAGTGACGGGCACGGTCCTGTACATCGAGGACAACATGTCAAACCGGCGGCTGATGGAGCGGCTTCTCGCCCGCCGGCCCGGCGTCCGCCTGGTGGGTGCCGCCCAGGGCCAGGCCGGCCTCGACCTCGCCCGTGCCGACCGACCGGACCTGATCCTGCTGGACCTGCATCTCCCTGACATGAACGGCGAGGAAGTGCTGCGGCGGCTGTGGGAAGACCCTCACACGCGGGCGATTCCTGTGGCAGTCCTCAGTGCGGACGCGACTCCGGCGCAGGCAAAGCGCTTACGTGCTGCCGGCGCGACGGCATACCTGACCAAACCGCTCGACGTCAGCCGGGTGCTGCAACTGCTGGACGACCAGCTCGTGAAGCCGTCGTCGTGACGCAATGACGGCAATCGTGGCGGGCTTCCAGAGAGGAGAAACCATGGCGCAGGGCGGAAAGGTGCTGATTGTCGATGACGAGCCGCCGATTCGCAAGATCCTCACGCGCTGGCTCACGGGATGGGGGTACGGCGTCAGAGAGGCGGGAAGCGCAGTCGAAGCCCTGGAGGTGATGGCCGCCGACCCGGCCGACATCGTGTTGTGCGACGTCGCCATGCCGGAACATGACGGCCTGTGGCTGGCCGAGCAGCTGCACGCACGGTGGCCCCAGACCGCCATCATCATGAGCACCGCGCGCGATGACCCCAAGACGGTGCGCACGAGCCGCACGGTGGGGGCAGTGGCGTACGTCATCAAGCCGTTCGACCCGGTCATGTTGCGCGAGGCGCTCGACGGCGCCTCGGTGGTCAGCGAAGGCCGACCGCATCGAGGCGGCGGTACAACGCCCGCCGGCTGAGGCCGAGCAGCCGCGCGGCGGCCGACCGGTTGCCGCCCACCTGTTGCAGCACCTGCTCGACGGTGCGGCGGTCCAGTTCCGGCCCGGCATCCGCCTCGGCGGCGCCGGCCTCCAGGGCACCAACGGCGGCGGGAACCGCGCGGGGCGCGCCGCCGAGCGCCGACAACAGTTCGCGCTCGCTGAGCAGGCGGCCCTCGCTGAGCATGCAGGCGCGCTCGAGGACGTTGCGCAATTCACGGACGTTCCCCGGCCACGGCGCGTCGTGCAGCAGGCGTTCTGCGCCGGGGCTGACACCCTGGAGCCGTTTTTCGAACCGACCGCCAAATTCCTTCACGAACGAGGCGGTGAGATAGCCGATATCGTCACGCCGGTCGCGCAGCGGCGGCAGGCCGATCTCGACGACATTGAGCCGGTAGTACAGATCCTGCCGGAATCGGCCCGACGTGACTTCGTCGATCAGCCGGCGGTTGGTCGCTGCGATCGTACGCACGTCGACGCGCTTCCCGTCGGTCGCGCCCACGCGCTGGACGTCGCCGTATTCGAGGACGCGCAGCAACTTCGCCTGGACCGGCAGCGGCAGCTCGCCGACTTCGTCGAGGAAGAGCGTCCCGCCATCCGCCCGCTCGAATAGCCCTGGTTTCGCCTCGACCGCTCCCGTGAAGGCGCCGCGCGTATGGCCGAAGAGCTCGCTCTCGAAGAGCGTCTCGACGACGGCGGAGCAGTTGAAGGCGAGGAAACGACGGTCGCGCCGCGGGCCGAGCAGGTGAAGCGCGCGTGCCACGAGCTCCTTCCCGGTGCCCGTCTCGCCCGTGACGAGCGCCGTCCGCGCGTGCGGGGCCAGGCGCCGGATCATGTCGAACAGCTCCTGCATCACCGGACTGCGGCCGATCATTCCGCAGAACTCGAACCGGCTCGCCAGCTCGCTGTCGGCAGCCAGCAGACGCTGCCGGCGGTCGATGCCGTACCGGACGGTCTTCAGCAGCTCGCGCAGCCGGTCGAAGTCGAGCGGCTTGCTCAGATAGTCGAGCGCGCCGAGCTTCACCGCCTCGATCGCCGAGTCGACGGTCGCGTCGGCCGTCATCAGGATGACGAGGCAGTCCGGGTCGATCTCGCGGATGAGGCGCAGGATGTCGAGTCCGCCGACCTCCGGCATGTTGCGATCGAGGAGCGCGACGTCGGGCTTCAGCGTCGAGAGCTCGGAGAGGAGGGCGCGGCCGCCGGTGCGGGAGATGATGTCGAACCCCTCGGCTTCGGCAAACCGCTGCACGAGCGCCAGCATGCCCGGCTCGTCGTCGACCACCAGAAGACGAGGATGCCGGTCAGGCATTGCCCTTCATCGGAGCCGCGCGATCAGCTGCTCAAGGAGCGCCAGCGCCGCGTGTCCGGATCGGTCGATCTCGATCACGTCCGCGCGCTTCGGATCGCCTTCCGGCAGCTCGCGCAGGAGCACCTCACAGAAGCCGATGATGACCGACAGATGATTCTTGAATTCGTGACTGATTCGATCGCCGTCGATCTCATCGGAAGGCTTGACAGTCGACTCAGCCATCGCGCGCGGGCCAGTATCGCAACGTGATCGTGCAAACGCAAGGCAACAAACGAGTTTCCGAGGTGATGGCTGGACGTCGAACGGACGGGATGACACATCATGTGCCTGTCTGGACACCGATGTGCCAGAACCGCACGCGTTGAAAAAACTGCCGCATCACGTCGCCGTTGACGCGGCAATTTTTGCCATCGGACGCCGTAACTCGTTGGTGCTGCGAGATCCGGCGCGGTCCGCACGTTTGCACGCAGGGCGGCATGGCGTCGGTCGGCCTCGTGCCCGCGATCGCGCTCGTGGCGGGCGCCGTGTGCGCCCTCGTCACGGATCGCGTCGCGGCTCCCGGCTGGATACTCGCCGCGCTCACGCTCGTCGGCTGGATCTGCTGGTACTTCCATCGACACCGGCTGGCGATCGCGTGCCTGGCCGGCGGATTCTTCTGCGCCTCGGCGGCGCTCGGCGTCGAGGCGCGCGCAGCCGCGCTCGACACGCCGCTCCGCGCCGCGCTCCATCGCGCGTTCGGCGGCTTTGAATTCCTGACGATCGGGCCTGGCGGCAGGCACGATCCGATGCGCGTGCGCGCGACGCTCGTGGAAGATGCGGCCGCCGAAGACGGATTCGTCGGCCTGCGGGCGCATATCGGGGCGATTCGGCTCGACGGCAGGTGGCAGCCCGCGAGCGGTGGGGTGACCTTTTCGGTCGCGGGAACCGCCGCGTCGTCGCGCGTCGACGACTGGCGCGCCGGCCGGACGCTCGAGATGTCCGTCACGTTCCGCCGCCCGGCCCGCTATCTGAACGACGGCGTGCCGGATTTCGAGCGGCAGCTCGCGCTGGACGGGACGACGCTCTTTGGATCGGTCAAGAGCGGGCTGCTGGTCGAGGTGATCGCGCGCGGGAGTGTCGTCCAGGAGGTGGCGGCAGGAATCCGCGGGCGCGTCCGGCGCGGCGTCGACCGCTGGGTGGCGCCGCACGACAGGGTGTCGGCGGCCATCGTCACCGCGGTGCTCATCGGCGATCGGACCGGCCTTCCCGATCCGATACGGCTTCGGCTGCAGGCGGCGGGCACCTATCACGTGATCGCCATTTCCGGCGGCAACATCGCCATCCTGGCCGCGCTGATCGCCGGCGGGCTCCTGCTGTGCGGCGTCACCGGCCGTCCAGCGGCGTGCGTCACGCTGCTGCTCCTGGTGGGCTACGCGCAGATCGTGACGACGAGTCCGTCGGTATGGCGGGCGACGCTGATGGCGGTGCTGTATCTGGCGGCCCGGCTGCTCGATCACCGGAGCCCGCCCTGGCAGGCGATGGCGATGGCTGCCGCGCTCGTCGTCTGCGTGCGCCCGCTCGACGTGCGCGACGCCGGCTTCGTCCTCACATTCGGTGCGACGGCGGCCCTCCTCGAGGTCGTGCGGCGCGTATCGCCGACCCGGCCGCGCCGCCGGGTCGCAGTCTGGCTCATGGCGTCGATGGCGGCGTCCATCGCCGTCGAGCTCGCGCTGCTGCCGGTGAACGCGTCGATCTTCTCGCGCATCACGGGCGCGGGGCTCGTCCTCAACCTGCTCGCGGTGCCGGTGATGGCCCTCGTCCAGATCGGCGGCATCGGCGTCGCGCTGCTCGACGGGATCGACGCGCTGGCGGCTCCGGCGGGATGGGTGGCACATGCGGCCGCGACGATGCTCGTGGAGAGCGCACGTCTGGTGGACGTGGCGCCCTGGCTGGCGGTGCGCGTGCCGGCGCCGTCAGCCGTCCTCGCCGTGTTCTATTACGCCGCGCTTGGCGGCGTGGTGGTCGGGCGAGGCCGCCTGCGGGCCGGCGCCGCGACGGCGCTCGCTGTCGCCGCGGCGGCGATCGTGTCGGGACAGCCCGCGGGCTGGCTCAGCGGCGATCATCGGCCCGGCGCCCTCCGCATCACGGCCTTCGATGTCGGGCAGGGCGACTCGACGCTGGTCCAGTTTCCGGATCGATCCACGCTCCTTGTCGATGCCGGCGGCATTCCGTTCGGCGGCGGCAGCTTCGATATGGGGGCGCGCGTGCTGGCACCCGCGCTCTGGTCGCGCGGCGTGCGGCGGCTCGACGCGCTGCTCCTCACGCACGGCGATCCCGATCACATCGGCGGCGCGCCGACGATCGTCGGCGACTTCGCGCCCGCGCGCGTGTGGGAAGGGATTCCCGTGGCGCGCCACCAGGCGCTCTCGGCGGTGCTGGAGGAGGCGCGGCAGGTGGGCGCCCGCATCGAGCCGCGGCTGGCGGGCGACGCGATGGCGATGGGCGGCGTGCGCGTACGCGTGCTGCACCCGCCGGCGCCGGATTGGGAGCGCCGGCGCGTGCGCAACGACGATTCCGTCGTGCTCGAGCTGGTCTATGGCGACGTCGCCATCGTGCTGCTCGGCGACGTGGGCGCGGCGGTCGAACACGGACTGGCCGACACGCTCACCGCCGCGCGCGTGCGCGTCCTCAAGGCGGCGCACCACGGCAGCCGCACGTCGACCTCACGCGAGCTCCTGGAGCGCTGGCGCCCGCAGATCGCGATCATCAGCGCCGGCCGCGGGAACACGTTCGGCCACCCCTCGCCGGCCGTCCTGCAGCGGCTGGAATCAGTTGGTGCGGCTGTCTACCGGACTGACCTCGATGGACAAATCACCGTGGACATCGATGGCAACCACGCAGAAGTCCACACATTCGTCGGAGAACAAAAATGAACCACGAAGATCTTCGTGGCCTTCGTGGTTCAAAGAAGCTCCTTGATCCGCTGCCACTCGCCCTCCATCTCCTGCAGCGTCGCCTCCTGCAGCGACTGACCGCGTGAGATGAAGGCGTGCTCGAGGGCGTCGAAGCGGCGCGTGAACTTGTCGTTGGCCCGGCGAAGCGCCGCCTCCGGCTCGATGCCCAGCTTGCGCGAGAGGTTCGCGATGGCGAAGAGCAGGTCGCCCATCTCTTCCTCCGCGCGCGAGAGGTCTCCTGTCGCACCGGCCTCGATCTCGTGGCGCACCTCGGCCACCTCTTCCTCGATCTTGTGGAGCACGTCCCCGGCGCGCGCCCAGTCGAAGCCGACCGCCGCCGCGCGGGCGCTGATCTCGTACGCGCGCAGCAGGGAGGGCAGCGTCTTCGGCACGCCGGTCAAGGTCGTCTGTGGCTTGACGGGATCGCGGCCGTCCTGCGCGCGCTCGCGCGCCTTCATCGTCTCCCACCGCTCGATCACCTGTTCCGACGTCATCCCGCCTTCGCCCTCCTGCCGCGCGAAGACATGCGGATGCCGGCGGACGAGCTTGTCGCAGATCGCGTCGATCGCATCGGCAATCGAGAACTGCCCGGCCTCTTCGCTGATCCGCGCCAGAAAGACCGCCTCGAACAGGTAGTCGCCCAGCTCCTCGCGCAGCGCGGCCGGCGAGCCGCTCTCGATCGCCTCGAGCACCTCGTACGTCTCTTCGAGCACGAACGGCCTGAGCGAGGCGACGGTCTGCTCGCGGTCCCACGGGCAGCCGTCGGGCGCTCGCAGCGCGTGCATGATGGCGACGAGTCGGTCGAATCGGGTGCCGGCAGTCTCAGCCATGATCGCGGCGTATGGTACCATTCACAGACAGGGGCGACGTTTGCGTCGCCCCTACTCATATGACCGACGACACTCAGACCAGCGGCGAGCAATCGCCTTCCGGCATCAGCTTCATCGCCTTCGTGCTGTCGCTCGCGCACACGGCCGCGGTGCACTTCGGCGACGTGCCGGATCCGGTGAGCGGCGCCAGCGAAGCCAACCTGCCCGCCGCCGAGCAGATGATCGACATCCTCGCGCTCATCGAGGCGAAGACGCGGGGCAACCTGACGGCCGAAGAACGCCAGCTCCTCGATCAGGTCCTGTACGAGCTGCGGCTGCGCTTCGTCGAAGCCGCGAGAGGACCCGCGGCGCCGGAGAAGCCGAGCATCATCATTCCTTGAGCGCCGAGCACAGCCGAACGGTGACTGCCCGCGTCACGTTTCTCGGCACCGGCACGTCGATGGGCGTGCCGATGGTCGGCTGCACGTGCGAGGTGTGCCGCTCCACCGATCCGCGCGACAAGCGGCTCCGCCCCTCGATCCTCCTCGAGGTGCCGGGACCGGCCACGATTCTCGTCGACACGACCCCCGACCTGCGCCAGCAGGCGCTGACCTACGGCATCCGGCGCCTCGACGCGATCCTGTTCACGCACAGCCACGCCGATCACATCCTCGGCCTGGACGATGTCCGCGGGTTCAACTTCTCGCAGAAGACGGCGATCCCGTGCTACGCGACGGCCGACGTGTGGGAGACCCTGCGCCGCGTCTTCTTCTACGCGTTCGACGGTATGCCGCGAAAGGGAGGCGGCGTGCCGCAGCTCGAGCCGCACGAGATCGACGGCCCGTTCAGCGTGGCGGGCGTGCGCGTGATGCCGGTGCCGCTCTGGCACGGCGACACGCGCATTCTCGGCTTCCGCTTCGGCGCCTTCGCGTATCTGACCGACTGCAGCGCCATCCCGGACGAATCGTGGGCGCTCGTCGCCGGCGTCGACACGCTCGTGATCGACGCGCTGCGCGACGCGAAGCACTCGACGCACTTCACCGTGGCCGAGGCGCTCGAGGCGATCGCGCGCATCGCGCCGCGCCGCGCGTACCTCACGCACATGGCGCATCAGCTGGGACACGCGGCAACGAGCGCGCGCCTGCCGGCCGGCGTCGAACTGGCATATGATGGCCTCGTGCTGGACGTGAACGTCGAAGCGGCGTAGCGTGGATGGAGGTCCTGCACTTTCCCGATGACCCGCGTCCGCCGTGGATCGTGTATCCCGTCCTTGCGCTCGGCAACTTCGACGGCCTGCACCGCGGCCACCTCAAAGTCATCGAACGCGTGAAGCGCGGCGCCGCCGAGCACGGCGGCACCGCCATGGCGATGACCTTCGACCCGCACCCGCCGCGCGTCGTCCGTCCCGACAAGGCGCCGCCCCTCCTCATGACGATCGATCAGCGACTCGAGGCGCTCGACACGGCCGGCATCCGCGCGGTCGCGGTGGTGCGTTTCACGCCGGAGCTGTCGCAGTGGGAGCCCGAGACGTTCGTGCGCACCGTGCTCGTCGAGTGGCTGCGCGTGTCGGAGGTCTGGGTCGGGGCCAATTTCCTCTTCGGCCACGGGCGGAGCGGCAACTTCACGCTGCTGCGGACGCTCGGCCAGCGCCACGGCTTCCGCGCCGAGAAGATCGATCCGGTGCGCTACAAGGAGTTCGTCGTCAGCAGCACGCGCATCCGGCGCCTGGTCGCCGAGGGGCGCGTGGACGAGGCATCGGCGCTCCTGGGTCATGCGTACGTGATGGCCGGCGCGATCGTCGAGGGGCGGCGGCGGGGGCGCGAGCTTGGCTTTCCGACCGCGAATCTCCAGACGGCCAACGAGCTGATTCCGCCGGATGGGGTCTATGCCACGACGCTCGAGGTCGACGGCGTCGTCCATGCGGCCGTCACCAACGTCGGCGTCAACCCGACGTTCGGGAACGGCGCCGGGATGACGATCGAGACGCACGTGCTGCACTACACGGGCGGGGAGCTCTACGGCCGTCGGGTGCATCTCGGCTTCGTGCAGCGCCTCCGTGACGAGCGCCGATTCCCCGACGTCGACGCGCTCCGGGCGCAGATCGACGCCGACTGCCGGCGCGCCGAGCGCCTCTTCACGCGTCTGTCCGTATGACGATGCTGCGTCTCTACAACACCCTCACGCGCGGGGAGGAGCCGTTCGCGCCGTCGCAGGGCAATACCGTGCGGCTGTACGGCTGCGGGCCCACCGTCTACGCGCGCGCCCACATCGGCAACTTCCGCACGTATGTCTGCCTCGACATCCTGCGCCGTACCCTCAAGTACATCTGCGGCTACGACGTCCGCCAGGCGGTCAACTACACCGACGTGGACGACAAGACGATCGCCGGCGCGCGCGACAGCGGCGTGGCGCTGCGCGAGCATACCGAGAAGTGGATTGCCGTGTTCCGCGCCGACGCCGAGGCGCTGGGCATCGAGCCGCCCGAGCAGACGCCGCGCGCCACCGACGAGTCGAACCTGCGCGCGATGAGCGAAATGATCCTCGCGCTGGAGCGGCGCGGACACACCTACCGGCGCGACGGGTCGATCTACTTCCGCATTTCGTCGTTTCCGGAGTACGGCCGGCTGGCGCGCCTCGATCGCGAGGGAATGCAGGACGGCGTCAGCGTGGACGTGGACGAGTATTCGAAAGACGATCCGCGCGACTTCGTCCTGTGGAAAGGGGCGCGTGACGGGGAGCCGTCGTGGGATCTCGGCACCGGTCCAGGCCGTCCGGGCTGGCACATCGAGTGCTCGGCGATGGCGCTGCGGCTGCTGGGCGATCCGCCCATCGACATCCATGCCGGCGGCATCGACCTGATGTTTCCGCACCACGAGAACGAGATCGCACAGAGCGAAGGGGCGACGGGACGACCGTTCGCCCGCGTCTGGGTGCACTTCGAGCACCTGTTCGTCGAGGGCGAGAAGATGTCGAAGTCGCTCGGCAACGTCTTCACGCTGGGCGACGTCACTGCACGCGGGCACCGGCCGTCGGCGCTGCGGTTTCTCCTGCTGTCGGCGCATTACCGCAAGCAGCTCAACTTCACCTGGATTGGCATGGACCAGGCGGAGGAGGCGCTTCGCCGGATTGTCGATTTCCTCGCGCGCCTGGACGACGTCGGGCGGGTCCGCGAGCCGGCGGAGGTAGGCCGGGTCCGCGGATCGACACCAGCGGCGGAGGTAGGCCGGGTCCGCGGATCGATACCAGCGGCGGCCCCGGCGAACACATCCGTGCTGCAGGCCGTCGAACAAGCCCGCCAGGCCTTCCGGTCGGCGCTCGGCGACGACCTCAATACCGCAGCCGCGCTGGCGGCGGTCTTCGACCTGGTCCGGGATGTGAATGCGGCGATCGATGCCCGGACGATGGCGGCGTCGGACGCGGCCGCCGCCCGGCAGGCGATCGAGGAGTTCGACCGCGTGCTGGGGGTCGTCAGCCTGAGGCAGGCGGAAGACGCGCGGCCCCCTGTCCCGGTGGAGGAGATCGAGCGGCTGATGCAGGAGCGCCAGGCGGCCCGGCAGCGGCGCGATTTCGCGGCGGCCGACCGGATCCGGCAGGAGCTGGCGGACCAGGGGATCCTGCTCGAGGACAATCCCGGCGGCACGCGCTGGAAGAAGAAATGAGCACAGTGGCCGACATCGAGCGGACGAAGGTGCCGCACCTGGCGACGGAGCTGCCCGGCCCGAAGGCGAGGGCGATTATCGATCGCGACCGGCGCGTGGTGTCGCCCTCCTACACGCGCGACTACCCGCTCGTGATCGCGCGCGGCGAGGGCGCGACGGTCGAGGACGTGGACGGCAACCTGTTTCTCGACCTGACCGCCGGCATCGCCGTCAACGCGACCGGCCACTCGCATCCCGACGTCGTCCGGGCGGTCGTCGATCAGGCGCAGCGCTTCCTGCACATGTCGGGGACCGATTTCTATTACGAGCCGCAGGTGCGGCTGGCCGAGGAGCTGTCGGCCGTGGCGCCGATGCCGCGGCCGCACCGGTCGTTCTTCGGCAACTCGGGGACCGAGGCGAACGAGGCGGCGCTCAAGCTCGCGCGCTATCACACGAAGCGGCCGAGCGTCATTGCGTTCTTCGGCGCGTTTCACGGACGCTCGATGGGGTCGCTGGCGGCGACCGCGAGCAAGGTGGTGCAGCGCAAGGGCTTCGCGCCGATGCTGCCGGGCGTCTTTCACGCGCCGTATCCGGATCCGTACCGCTGGAAGGGGTCGCCCGACGCCTGCGCGGCCGAGAGCCTCCGCTTCATCGAGGAGCAGCTCTTCGTCCACGTGCTCCCGCCCGACGAAGTCGCGGCGGTCATCGTGGAGCCGATTCAGGGCGAGGGCGGCTACATCGTCCCGCCCGATGCGTTCCTGCAGGAGCTGCGGGCGCTGACCCGTCGCCACGGCATTCTGCTCATCGTCGACGAAGTGCAGTCGGGGATGGGGCGGACCGGACGGATGTTCGCGATCGAGCACGCGGGCGTCGAGCCCGACATCGTGACGATCGGGAAGGGGATTGCGTCGGGCCTTCCGCTCGGCGTCGCGACCGCGCGGTCGGAGATCATGTCGTGGCCGGCCGGCGCGCACGCGAGCACGTTTGGCGGCAATCCCGTTGCGTGCGCCGCCTCGCTCGCGACGATCCGGTTGCTGCGTGAGGGGCTGATGCGCAACGCGGCGGACGTGGGGGCGCATCTGAAGGCCGGTCTCGAGACGCTGAAGGAGAAGCACCGGATCATCGGCGACGTGCGGGGCCGCGGACTGATGATCGGCCTCGAGCTCGTACGCGATCGGCAGACGAAGGAACGCGCCACGACCGAGCGCAATGCGCTGGTCCAGGAGTGCTTCCGGCGCGGGCTGCTGGTGCTCGGCGCCGGCCGCAATGCCGTGCGGCTCTCACCGCCGCTCGTGCTGACGACGCAGCAGGCGGATACGGCGATCCAGATCCTCGACGAGGCGCTCGGAGCGATCGGCGCGTAGTTTGCTTCCGCCATCGGCCGTCGTGGCCGACCCCCGACAATTCCTCGGTAAAATGGGCGAGGATCTCGCGTGCGCCGAGCTGCGCCGCCGCGGGTACGCAGTTCTTGCCCGCCGCTACCGCACCCGGTACGGCGAAATCGACGTCATCGCCCGCGAGGGCGAGACGGTGGTGTTCGTCGAGGTGAAGGCGCGGTGCGACGAGGCGTTCGGGGGCGGCGGCGCCGCCGTCACCGCGTGGAAGCAGCAGCGCATCGTCCGGATGGCGACCGACTATCTCGCGCGTCACGGCCTGCTCGACGCGCCGTGCCGGTTCGACGTGGTGACGGTGCAGTTCGAGAGCGGCCGTCCGCATATTGAGGTGTTCACGCACGCATTCGACGCGTAGGGCGGGTCTCGCCGAGGGAAGCGTAAGGAAGGCGAGGCAGGAAGGTACGTAGGGCGGGCCTCGCCGAGGGAAGCGTAAGGAAGGCGAGGCAGACCCGCCAGAACGAAATGAGCGAGCTCCGCAAAGATCCCGTCACCGGCCGCTGGGTGATCATCTCGACAGAGCGCCGCAAGCGTCCGACCGACTTCCTGCTCGAGTCGGTCGCCGTGGGCGCCGCCGATTCGTGTCCCTTCTGCGAGGGGCACGAGGAGATGACGCCGAAGGAGCT
>CAZGLC010000065.1:16376-19568 GCA_964526235.1 uncultured Bifidobacteriaceae bacterium | reverse complement strand
GAGGACACAGGCGCCGTGTGCGCCGTGCTCGAAAACATGGCAAAGTACCGGCGCCAAAAGTTACGCCCGCGCTGACAGCCGACTTCGCGGATGCGGAACGGGTCGCGACGTCCGACCGCAGTTCTACACGCACCGCCTGACCTAATTCCGCGAGGTAAGGAACATGGCGTAGTCTTGCCGTTGCCAATGCGACGTTACCCCGGCGATAAATCGAGGCTCAGGTACACTTCCGGAGTCTTCGCAGGGATTTGCGGTGCGCGGAGAGCCGACTAGTTTTTGGGCGAAGCTCCGATACGATGCCGATGCCAGGAATGTAACTGACTGGCCTTGCGAATTGGCGCGACAGACACCGGATTCCCCGCGCGCGCGGGGATGCACCCATCGACATCGCCGGCGGGATGCTCCCGTAGGGGGATACACCTATTGATTTACCATTCGGTCTATGACGATCACGTTCACGGGCGCCGCCAACCGGAAGATGGCCGCCCGCGATTTCGCCCGTCCTGACGTGGAAGCCATCGTCATGAGCGGCCGGGTCATTCGGGAGTATCCGGACGACAGGCCGTTTCCGAGCCGACTTGTGCTGGGCTGGATTGGTGATCGCCCGGTGCACGTCGTATATGCCGTGAATGAGGCGGACGACGAACGAATCGTGATTTCGGTTTACGAACCTGATCCGACGCAATGGACTGCGGACTTCACCACAAGGATCGACCGATGAGCAAGAGCTGTGTGGTATGTCGAACGGGGCAGCGCCGGCCAGGCGAAACGTCCCACACGATGCAGCGAGATCAGACGACCATCACCGTGCACCACGTGCCTGGCGAGGTCTGCGACAACTGCGGCGAAGCCTACCTCGATGGACCGACCGTCGATCGGCTGCAGCAGCTCCTCACTGATGCCATTCACGGTGGCGTTCGTCTGGCGATTGTCGATTACATTCCGAAGGTCGCCTGATCCATCGTGGCCAGGAAGAATCCGCACGCTGTCGCACTCGGCCGACGTGGCGGCCGCCGAGGCGCTCGTCCTGGCCATGAAGGCCGGTCTCGATCCCTCCATCACGCTGAAGGTGCTGACTGACGGCGCCGGCAGCTCCCGCATGCTCCAGGTGCGCGGACCGATGATGGTCCGCGGCGACTACTCGAAGCCGACCATGAAGCTCGACGTGTGGCAGAAGGACATGCGGATCATCGACGACTTCGCGCGGCAGGTTGGGAGTCCGGCGCCGCTGTTCCGCGCCACCGTGCCGATTTACGCGGCGGCGCGGGCCGGCGGCCGCGGCGGCGAGGACACAGGCGCCGTGTGCGCCGTGCTCGAAAACATGGCAAAGTACCGGCGCCGGGGCCGGGCGTCCCGGAAGGGGTAAGCAGATGAAAAAGCTCGTGACGACGCGATGGGTTGGAGGCGCGCTGGTTGGGGCGCTCGTGGGACTGGCGGTCGTGGCGATCGGCGCCTTCACAGCGCCGCGGTTGTCCCCCTCGGACATCACGACGCTCCAGTCGGACAAAGACGCGCTCCAGCAGCAGCTCGCCTCCATGGTGCCGACGATGGTGGTGCAGGCGGGACAGCTGGCGGTGCCTCCGGCGCCTGCGCAGCCGGCGGGGTGGGACACCCCCGAATCGATTCGCGGGCGGCTGCGCCTGCTGGCGACCTATGACTCGAGCGGCCCCGATGCGTGGGATGTGCGCGCACATCCGACGGTCTTCGTCACGAGCGAGGGTGTCGAGAAGGGCGCGCGCAAATCGGGTCTCTACGTGATCGACGCCTATTCGAAGCAGGTCGTGGCGTCGGCGCTGTTCGACCTCGGCGAAGAGACGACGGAGAACCCGCACGGCGTCGGCATCTCGCCCGACGGGCGCTGGCTCTACCTCGGGCAGATGCACCGCGTCCGCGCCACGGGCCAGACGCGGACCGTGCTGATGATCGTGAACGCCCGGACGCTGAAGCTCGACAAGGTGCTCGAGGGGCAGGCGCGCGTCGACTGGTTCCATCACATCACCGGCTTCAAGGACTGGATGGGGCGCGATCGCGTGATGGTGGCCTTCGGGCGCACGCCCGGCGGCGCGCCGCACTACCTGCTCGATCCGCACGACAACAACCGCGTCGTGCGCGCCATCACCATCGAGGACATCGGCTACAAGATCGGACATCCGTACCCGACGGTCGATCCCACGGGCCGCTTCGTGTACGTCGCCGTGTTTGCGCCGCACTGGCAGTCGAAGCTGCACAACACGGCGGGGATCGCGAAGCTCAACCTCGAGACCGGCACCGTCACCATCATTCCGTTCGTCGGCGACAACCCGATCGGGATGGCGCACACCTCGGACGGTCGATTCACCTACGTCAATGACGCGCACGGCGACGCCGTCTACAAGATCGACAACGCCACCAACACGGTCGTGGACGACACGAACGCGGGGGTCGCGGGCCCCTACGGTCTCGTGCTGAACTGGGACGAGACGCTGCTCTATCCGATCGGCAAGGGTGAGGGGAGCCACAACGTCGGCTCGGTCGTCGGCGTGGTCACCACCGCGCCCTTCGCGGCGCCGCGTCAGTTGCTGCGGCAGCTGCCCATCCATCTCGGCGGCTCGGCGTCGAGCATCGATCACGGCGTGCTGCACCCCGACCCGAAGGTCAACGAGCTCTGGATCACCAACATGAACGGGTGGGAAACCATCGTGCTCGACCTGAACACGCACACCGTCAAGGCGTACATTCCTACGCCGAACGGCGGCGACACGCATTCGGGCGGCTTCGTTCGCTACACCCCCGACTGGAAGGGCGAGCTGCTGGCCGACATGGGCGGACCGAAGGGGCCGATGTACGCGGCCATGCGCCCGCGGGCGGCCGCGGCGCAGAAAGCGGCGCCGGCACCTGCCGCAGCGAACGCCGCGGTGTCCGGTCGGACGATCTTCGAAAAGACGGCCGGCGGCGTCGGCTGCGCCTCCTGCCACGGCATCACCGGGCAGGGGGCCGCGCAGCTCAACGCGCCCGACATTCGCGGCGCCGACGAGGCGCGCGTGCGGGCGGCGCTGACGGGCGTGGCCGTCATGAACCGCATCACGCTGACCGACGCCGAGATCGCAGCCCTCGTCGGGCACTTGCAGGAGCTGAACAAGCAGCCATGATGAGGAGGGCGCCGTCCATTGCGGCGGTCATCGGCGTGCTCTCGCTGTCGGGGTCAGACCCCGG
>CAZGLC010000065.1:7530-16276 GCA_964526235.1 uncultured Bifidobacteriaceae bacterium | reverse complement strand
GACCCCGGAACAGGAGCTCGATTTCACTGTCAACGTGGCAGTGTCGGAGACGGCCATCGAGCCATCGGCGGTCTTCGTGCCGGCCGGCCGGCCCGTGCAGCTCCTGCTGCGCAACCGCGGCTCGGCGGAACATCACTACCGCGTGGTGGGGCTTGCGCCCGACCAGGTGGCGTGGCTCGCGCGCACCGATGCGGGCGCAGGGGGTGCGGCCGCCGAGGCGCACAACCATCACAGCCGGACGTTCGTGCCGTCGCGGGCGGCCTCACCCGCAGGCATCCAGCCCACCGGCACGGACGTGCACGCCTACGTCTCGCCGGACGAGCGCGTCGACGCGGTGCTCTTCACGGCGTCGAAGGCCGGCACCTACGTTGTGCAGTGCGATCTCCATCCGGAGAAAGTCGCGCGACTCACCGTGTTCGAGACGGGAGACGAGCCTGCGACGCCCGAGGTGAGCCGGCAGGCGCTCGCACTGGCGCTGACGAAGGATCTTGGTTCCGTTGACTACCCCGACGCCGCAGGTGTCCGCGTCGAAGCGACGTACGCGCCGACGGAGTACCTGCCGCAGATCCTCGGCGACGCGGTTGCGCCCGACCTGCAGCCCACGACGTACGTGGCCCTGCTGCTGAGCGAGCGGATCCACACCGCGAACCTGCGGGGCGCGGCGGCAACGCCCGCGCTGCACGTCAACGGCGCGCCGGCGAAGCTCATCGACTGGAGGATGGTGGCCGACTCCCCGCACCATCGGGCGACCGTCTACCGCTTTGCGCGAGACGACTCGTTCGATACGGGACATCAGATGATGACGCTGCGGCTGGCGTCTGGGCAGGAGGCGACCTGGCATCTGCCCCTGATCCTTCCAGCGGCGGGCGCCGGCGCGCTGGCGGCGGGCGGGTTCGCCGATCAGTGGGCGCTCATCCTGGCGCTGCTCGGCGGGATGGTGGCCGCGATGTGGCCGTGCCTGTTCCAGCTCACCGTCTACTTCATCCCGGCGCTCGCGGGGGTGGCCATGCAGGAGGCCGGTCCGTCGGGGGGCAACCGGCGCCGGCAGGTGCTGACGGCGGCCTTCTACTTCATCCTCGGCTTCACCTTTATATATACGGTCACCGGCGCGCTCATCGGCTACGCGGCCGGCCGGCTCGGCAGCACGGGTGACTTCGAGGCCTGGCAGCGGTACATCGGCGTGGCCGCGGGCATCGTCGTGCTCGGCCTGGCGCTGCGGGTGGCGGCGAAGGTCAGGGCGCCGCTCGTGTGCCGGATGCCGGTGCTGTCGCGGATGGGGCACGGCGGCGCGCCCGCCACGCGCACCGAGATGATGGTGGCCGGTCTGGCCTTCGCCACCGGCTGCATGACCTGCTTCGGCTCCGCGCTCGTCGTCGGGATGGTGGTGTACGTGGGCCTTGCCCAGTCGGCGCTCTACGGCGCGCTGGTGCTCTTTCTCTTTTCGCTCGGGATGGGGATTCCGCTCGTGCTCGCGGCCATCGCCATGGCGCGCGCGCTGCCGCTCCTGCTGAAGCTCGAACGCGCCGTGCCGTGGATGGGGCTCGCGAGCGCGGCGCTGATGGCGGCCTTCGGCGTGCTGCTGATCAGCGGTAATTACATGATCGTGTCGGAGTGGACATACCGGCTCGCGAGCATCAGACCGTAGCGTGCTTTGACAACCGTAGCGTGCGTCTGTTGACAGGCCGGCGCGGTCGGCGGTAGTTTCGACCGCATGAGAACCGCGCTCGGCATCCTTCTCGTCACGCTCTCCGTCGCGCCGCCAGCCGCCCACCATTCGTGGACCGCCGAGTACGACATGACCAAGGCCGTCACCGTGAAGGGCGTGGTGGTGAAGGTCGAATGGACGAACCCGCACACGCACTTTTACGTCGAGGCCAAGGACGAGAAGGGCACGACGACGACCTGGAACTTCGAGATGGCGAGCACGCTGTCGCTCGAGCGCGCCGGCTGGTCCCGCAAGACGGTGCAGATCGGCGACGAGGTGACGATCACCGGCTACGGCGGGCGCAATGCCGTCGAGCGCGCCGTGGCGTCCACGATGAAGTCGGCCGACGGGCGAGAGCTGTTCGTCGCCAAGCCGGGCCAGTAGCGTGTAGAGCGCAGGCTTCAGGACGTGTGGAGCGCAGGCTTCAGCCTGCGCGTAGAGGTGACGTGAAAAGGGTATACGCGATTTTGATCATGCTCCCGCTGGCAGGCGGCGCCGAGATACTCGCCGCGCAGGGTGGTCCGCCGCGTCTCGGCGGGCCGAACGGGCCGCGGCCTGCGCCCGCGGCGCCGGGCCGGCCGGTGCCGACCCTCTCGGATGGCGCCGTCGATCTCTCCGGCCTCTGGTCCGACGGCGGGTCCGCGCCGATCGAGCGTCTGCTGAAACCGGGCGAGCTGAAGAGCCTGATGCTGCCGTGGGCACTCGAGCTGTACGAGGCGCGCGACGAAAGCCAGGACCCGTACAACAACTGCATGCCCGGCGGGCCGCTCCGGATCACCGGCGGCTTCGCGTGGCGGCTGGTGCAGCATCCCACCGTGAACGCCACGCACGTCTTCATGCTCCAGGAGGGGAACGCGCACACCTACCGGCAGATCTTCATGGACGGCCGGACGCATCCGGACGATCCGACGCCGGGCTGGTACGGGCACTCGATCGGCCGCTGGGAGGGCCGGACGCTCATCGTCGACACGATCGGGCTGCACACGCGGTTCTGGCTGGACAGCGGCGGCACGCCGCACACCGAGCAGCTCCACATGGTGGAGCGCTGGACGCGCCCGGACTTCACGACGCTGCGGCGGGAGGTGACGATCGACGACCCCGGCGCGTTCACGCGCCCGTTCGCGGTGACCTATACCGCGCGGCTCGCGGCGCCGGGGAACGAGATCATGGAGTACTTCTGCATCGAGAACAATCAGTACGAAGTGCCAACCGAGCGCCCCGGGACGCGGCCCTAGCGGCCTGATCCCGCACGGGCACCTCAACGCGCGACGTCCGCGCGTTGGGGACCCCGCCCGGCGCGCACTCGTCCGAGCCAACAGGGGAGGCCTTCATGAAACGGTTTCCAGGATGCGTTGTCGGCGTCATGGCCATGGCGCTGTTTACGGGCACTGTCGTGTGGGCGCAGGCCACCGGCGAGCTCGCCGGCCGCGTCACCGACGAGAGCGGCGGCGTGCTGCCCGGCGTCACCGTCACGGCCACGCAGACCGACACCGGCTTCGTGCGCACCGTTGTCACTGATGCCGAAGGCAACTGGGTGATGCCGAACATGCCGACCGGCCCGTACCGGCTGGAAATCATGCTCCAGGGCTTCCGCACCTACGTGCAGACGGGCATCGTGCTGCAGGTGGGCGCCACGCCCACGCTGAACGCCGCGCTCGCCGTCGGCAGTCTGGAGGAAACCGTGTCGGTCGAGGCGGCTGCGCCGGTCGTCGACGTCCGCAGCGCCGGCATCAGCGACGTGGTGCAGGACGTCCACCAGCTGCCGCTGCAGGGACGCCAGGTGACCGACCTGATCGTGCTGGCGGGCGCGGCGGTCCAGACCGGCACCTCCGACAGCCGCAGCATGCAGGGCGGCGTCAACATCTCGGTGGCGGGCGGGCTCACCTTCGGCGTGGCGTACCTGCTCGACGGCGCCATGCACAACAATCCGCAGAACAACGCCAACCTCCCGATGCCGTTCCCCGACGCGCTGCAGGAGTTCAGCGTGGCGACGAGCGGCCTGACCGCGCAGAACGGCATCCATTCCGGCGCGTCGGTCAACGCCGTGACGCGGTCCGGCACGAACGTCTATCACGGCAACCTCTTCGAGTTCCTGCGCGATCGGCGCTTCAACGCCACCGATCCGTTCGCGCGCGTCGGTCCCGACGGCAGGCGCGTTGACGACGGTCTGAACCGCCATCAGTTCGGCGGCACGCTGGGCGGCCCGATCGTGCGCGATCGCATCTTCTTCTTCGGCGGCTATCAGGGGACCCGCCTCCGGCAGCAGCCGTCGGCCAACATCACCTACGTGCCGACGCCGGCGATGCTGGCGGGCGACTTCACGGCGTACGCGTCGGCCGCCTGTCAGGGCCGCAACGTCACGTTGGGAGCTCCGTTCGTCGGCAACCGTGTCAGCCCCGCGCTCTTCAGCCGCGCGGCGCTCAACCTCACGCGCCGGCTGCCGACGGCGAGCGACCCGTGCGGACAGATCACGTACACGACCTCGGACGATCGGGACGAGGGGCAGGCGGTCGGCCGCGTCGACATCCAGCAGAGCGCGAACCATTCGCTCTTCGGCCGCTACATGACGACGTTCCACCACAAGCCGGCGCCGTTCAGCAAGGCGCCCGACAACGTGCTGACGGTGGGCACGCCGGGCCTCGACAACCTGGCGCAGTCGGCGGCGGCCGGCAGCACGAGGGTCTTCGGCAACAACACCGTCAACTCGCTCCGCTTCGCCTTCAACCGGACGTCGATCGATCGCAGCAGTCCGCCGTGGTTCGCGCCGCGCGACCTCGGCTCGAACGTCTACAGCTATCAGCCGGGCGAAATGGTGCTGACCATCCAGGGCGCGTTCCAGATTGCCGGCGGCACGGCGACGACCGGGAAGTTCGACACGAACACGTACC
This sequence comes from uncultured Bifidobacteriaceae bacterium, assembly GCA_964526235.1. GTDB lineage: Bacteria > Acidobacteriota > Vicinamibacteria > Vicinamibacterales > UBA2999 > MELF01. The sequence continues at coordinate 11,683 of CAZGLC010000065.1, read as the reverse complement.
AGGTGAGCGACGATCTCTCCATCGTGCGCGGCAACCACCAGCTCTCGTTCGGCGCGAACGTGGCGTACTGGAAGATGGACTTCCTCACGCACGCGCGATCGGGCGGCGACTGGAACATCAACGGGCAGGCGACCGGCCTCGGGCTGGCGGACTTCCTCGTCGGGCGCGTGGCGCGCCTCGAGCACGGCGGACCGGCACGGCTCCCGATGCACATGTGGTACCTCGGGCTGTACGCCCAGGACACGTGGCGGCTCATGCCGCGTGTCACCGTGAATAGCGGCATCCGCTGGGAGCCGTTCTTCGGCCAGGACCTCGAGAACGGCGCCATCTACAACTTCCGCATGGACCACTTCCGCAGCAACACGCGGAGCGGGGTGTTCGTGAACGCGCCGGCGGGGTTCATCTATCCGGGTGACGAAGGATTTCCCGACGGCCTGAGCGGGACGAACAAGCAGTGGTGGAACCTGTCGCCGCGCGTCGGCGTGGCGTGGGACGTCAACGGCGACGGCCGCACCGCGCTGCGGTCCTCGTACGGGATTTCGTACGACTTCCCGACGGCGGAGCGGCACAACATCAACGCGCAGTCGCCGCCGTGGGGGAACCGCTCGCTCATCGAGAACCCGCCGGGGGGCTTCGACGATCCGTACGGCCATCTGGGCGGCGACCCGCATCCGATCACGCCGAGCCGCGAGGTGCAGTTCATTCCCTTCGGCGCGTACGGCGCGACCGATCCCACCATCAACTCGCCGCGCATCCAGTCGTGGAACGTCACGCTCGAGCGGCAGATCGGCACCGACTGGGGCGTGGCGGCGAGCTATCTCGGCAGCGACACCGACCGGCTGTGGATGCAGATCCAGATCAATCCGGGCGTCTTCCTCGGCACCGCGCCGTGCGTCCTCCGCGGGGTGGCGTTTCCGGTGTGCAGCACGGCCGCCAACGTCAACCAGCGGCGCAGGCTGACGCTCTCGGGCGAGAATCCGGCGTCGGCCGCGCTCATCGGGAACCTGGATCTCCACACGAGCATCGGCACGCAGGACTATCGCGGGCTGCGTCTCTCGGTGCGCCGGCGAACGACGGCCGGCGTCAGCGTGAGCGCCAACTACACAATCTCGCGCTGCTACGGCGACAACACGACCGGCGGATTTCCGCAGCTCGCCCAGGGGCCGACCAACCCGGACGATCCGGACGCCGATCGCGGCCACTGCGATCAGGACCGCACGCACATCTCGAACCTCGCCGCCGGCTATCAGACGCCGGAGCTCGGGAACGCTGCGCTGCGCGCCGTCGCATCGAACTGGCGGATCTCCGGCATCGTCAACGCGCGGTCGGGTCAGTGGCTGACCGTGACGACCGGCACCGACCGGGCGCTCAACGGGCAGCGGTTCCAGGAGCAGCGGGTCAATCAGGTGAACGACAACGTGTACGGCGAGAAGACGCTGAACAACTATCTGAACCGCACGGCGTTCGCCCAGCCGGCGCTCGGCACCTTCGGCAACTACGAGCGGAACAGCATCAAGGGGCCGGCATTCTGGACGATCGATCTGGCGCTCGCGAAGCTGATTGCGTTCGGCACGGCGCAGACGCTGGAGCTCCGCGCCGAGGCGTTCAATCTGCTGAATCACTTCAACTGGGGGAATCCCGGCACGAACCTCAATGCGGGGACGTTCGGCCGCATTCAGTCGCTGGCCGGCACGCCGCCGAACAACGTGTTCGGCACGCCGCGGATCCTGCAGTTCGGCGTGAAGTACGGATTCTGAAGAAGCCGGGATGCGGGATCCGGGATGCGGGATCCCGGATCCCGGATCCCGGATCCCGGATCCCGGATCCCGGATCCCGGATCCCGGGCTATGATGAAGCGCTGGGAGGTACTGGCATGAAGCGGACGCTGAGTGTCGTCGCGGCGGCTCTGGCCCTCGTCGGCTCGGGCCAGGCGCTCGCCCATCACAGTTTCTCGTCCGAGTACGACGGGGAGAAGACGTTCAAGATCACGGGCGTCGTGACGAAGGTCGAGTGGACGAACCCGCACGTGCGCTTCTACGTCGACGTCAAGGAATCGGATGGGAAGCTGACCAACTGGAACCTCGAGCTGGCGAGCCCGAGCGCGCTCGCGCGCAACGGCTGGAACAGCCGGACGCTCAAGGTCGGTGACGAGGTCACCATCCAGGGCTATTCGGGCAAGGCGGTCGCCACGCGCGGCGCGGCGCGATCGGTCGTCGTTGCCGACGGACGTGCGCTCTTTGCCGGCACCGTCGACGATGCGGGCGGCGCACCGCGATAGGGAGCAGGCCATGCGCGTGCGTCTCCTTGCAGGGTTGCTGGCCGGCGGAATCGCGGCCGGCGTCGTCTATGCGCAGGCGCCGCAGGGCGGCGTGGAGCAGGGCGCGCTCGGGCCGGTGAACGCGCTCGGCCAGGAAGTCCGCCGCGCGCCCGCGCCCACGGGTCCGCCGCCGCGGCTCCCAGACGGCACGATCGATCTGGGCGACGGCATCTGGGTAGGCGGCGGCCCGGTGAACGACATCGCGCAGGGGCTGAAGAAGGGCGAGACGCTGCCCCTTCTGCCGTCGGCGCGCGCCATCATGGCCGAGCGCGCCAAGCGCTACACCGACGATCCCCATCTGTGGTGCCTGCCGATGGGCGTGCCCCGCTCGACGCCGTACCCGTTCCGCTTCGTGCAGAACTACACGCACAGGAAGCCGACCCACCTGTTCATCCTCCACGAGGGGAACATCCACAGCTACCGGCAGATCTTCATGGACGGCCGGACGCATCCGCCCGAGCTCGACCCGACGTGGTTCGGGCATTCGATCGGCTGGTACGAGAAAGACACGCTCGTGATCGACACGGCCGGCTACAACGACAAGTTCTGGTTCGACCGGCAGGGCACGCCGCACACCGAGCGGCTGCACACGATCGAGCGGTGGACGCGCATCACCATGGGCACGCTCGTCAACGAGGTGACGATCGACGATCCGGGCGCGTTCTCGCGGCCGTTCACGGTGACCTTCAACGCGCGTCTCAGCCCGCCGGGCGACGACATCCTCGAGAACATCTGTCAGGAGAACAACCAGTTCGGGATCGCGGGCGGCCACGCCAATCCGTTCGCCGGTCCGTAGGGAGGTCCTCGTGAAACACGCTTCACTCAGCACGGTCGTGCTTGTCGCGTTGGCCGCCGCCGCCATCACGGCGGGCCAGGCGCCGAAGCCCCAGGCGGCCGAGCGCACGCGGGACAACGACGGCCAGGCGCGCGTCGAACAGGTCAACGTCGGCGGCACGCCGCGCATCTCGCCGGCCGACGCGGCGAAGCCCGCGCCGCGGCTGCCCGACGGCCGCATCGATCTGACCGGCCCGTGGCTGGCCGGCGGATCGAACGCCGACATCGAGCGCGACGGCGGGCTGAAGCCCGGCGAGCTGCCGCTGCTGCCATGGGCGCAGAAGCTCCGCGATTCGCGGAAGGCGGAGAACGAGCCGTACACCGCGTGCCTGCCGATGAGCGTGCCGCGCGTGAATCCGTATCCGTGGAAGTTCGCGATGACGTACACGTCGCGCGGGCTGACGCACATCTACGTGCTCCACGAGACCGGCGATGCGGGCGCACACCGCGTGATCTACATGGACGGGCGCAAGCATCCTGACGACCTGCTGCCGACGTGGTGGGGCCATTCGATCGGCTCGTTCGAGGGCGACACGCTCGTCGTCGATACCGTCGGCTACAACGACAGGTTCTGGTTCGACGCGCGCGGGACACCCCATACCGAGCAGCTGCACACGGTCGAACGGTGGACGCGCATCAACTTCGGGACGATGACGAACGACTTCCTGCTGGACGATCCGGGAGCGTTCTCGCGGCCGGTGCGCCTGCGGTTCACGGCCACGCACATCCGGCCGGACCTCGACCTGATGGAGTTCATCTGTCTCGAGGACAATCAGTACGGCGTGGCGGGCGGATTCACCCCGGCGCAGCCGGATAGGTAGACGGGAAGCCGGGATGCGGGATCCGGGATGCGGGATCCGGGATCCGGGATGCGGGATCCGACGAGGAGGACGTTCATGAGAACGAGGCTTGGGCTGTTGGCGGCGGGCTTGATGATAGCGGTCGTGCCGGCGCTGGCGCATCACGGATTCGACACCGAGTACGACGCCGCGAAGAAGGTGA
>CAZGLC010000065.1:0-7430 GCA_964526235.1 uncultured Bifidobacteriaceae bacterium | reverse complement strand
CGCTGGCGCGGATTGCGAAGGCGGCGGCGCCCGACAAGCCGCTGTTCGTGCAGGGTGGGCCGGAATCGGCGGCGCAAGGATACCCGCAGCCCTAGGTCGTAGCCGGTAAGCCGGTAGCCGGTAGTCGGTAGCCGGTAGCGAAGGAGGTCAACGTGCGCACGCTGGTCGTGACTGCGCTGATCGTGGCGTTCGCGTCGTCCCTCTTCGCGCACCCCTCGACTGACGCTCGGGGTGCCCTGAGCAACGTCGAAGGGCAGGGCACAGCGCCGACGGGCGTCCTCGGGCCCGTCAATGCGCTCGGCCAGGAAGTGAAGCGCCCACCGGCGCCGACGGGGCCGGCGCCTCGATTGCCCGACGGTACGATCGACCTCGGCGACGGCATCTGGGTGGTTGTTCCGCAGAGCGCCCAGGCGAGCATGCGAAGCGCCGAAGCGCTGCTGCTGCCGCCGGCGAAGGCGCTGCTGGCGTCGCGCCAAGGTAGTACCGACGATCCCAGCGCCTGGTGCCTGCCGGGCAGCGTGCTCCGGTACGGTCCGTATCCGTTCCGCTTCATCCAGAACTACACGCACAGGCGGCCGACCCACCTGTACATCCTGTTCGAGCTGAAGAACACGTTCCGGCAGGTCTTTCTGGACGGGCGCGCGCACCCGCCCGACCGCGACCCGACATGGCTCGGCCACTCCGTCGGGCAGTACGAGAAGGACGCGCTCGTCATCGACACCGTCGGCTTCAACGACAAACCGTGGCTCGACAATCGCGGAATGCCGAGCACCGACCGCCTCCACACGATCGAGCGGTGGTCCCGCGTCGACGCCGGCCACCTCAGGAGCGACGTGACGGTCGACGACCCCGGCGCGTACTCGCGTCCGTTCACCGTGACGACGCAGATGACGCTGGCGCCGCCCGGCGACGAGCTGATGGAGTACGTCTGCGAGGAGAACAACCAGTTCGGCATCGCAAGTGGAGTGAAATAGAGATGACGCGACTGTGCGCGCTCGTTGTGACGGCCCTTATCGTGGCGCTGGCGGCGCCGGTCGTCGCGCACCCCTCGACTGACGCTCGGGGTGCCCTGAGCAACGTCGAAGGGCAGAGCACAGCGCCGAAGGGCGTCCTCGGGCCGATCGACGCGCTCGGCCAGGAAGTGAAGCGGCCGCCGGCGCCAACCGGGCCGGCGCCGCGATTGCCCGACGGCACGATCGACCTCGGCGACGGCCTCTGGGTGTTTGCACCTCCGTCATTCGGCCCCGACCTCAGCGTGGGCCTGAAGAGCGGCGAGGTGCTGCCAATGCTTCCGTCGGCGCAGGCGCTGATGGCCGCGCGCAAGCCCGCCGACGATCCGGTCAACTGGTGCCTCCCGCTCGGCGTGCTCCGCTACAGCCCGTACCCGTTCCGCTTCATCCAGAACTACACCCACAAGAAGCCGACGCACATGTACATCCTGTCCGAGTGGATGGGGACGTTCCGTCAGATCTTCCTCGATGGCCGCAGGCATCCCGCCGAGCTCGACCCGACCTGGTTCGGTCATTCCATCGGGTCGTACGAACACGACGCGCTGGTCATCGATACCGTCGGCTTCAACGACAAGGGGTGGTTCGATCGCAAGGGGACGCCGCACACCGAGCAGCTGCACACGAGTGAGCGCTGGACGCGGGTTGACGCCGGGAGCCTCGCGCTGGAGGTGACGATCGACGATCCGGGCGCGTTCTCGCGCCCGTTTACTGTGACGTCCCGCTTGAGACTCAGCCAGCCCGGCGACGAGATCATCGAGTACGTCTGCGCGGAGAACAACCAGTACGGCGCGGCCAGCGGCGTGAAGTAGGAGCGACCGTGCGCACACCGCTCGTGTTCGTCATCGCGCTGGCAGTCGTCGCCCCTTCGATCGCCGCCGCGCAAACTCCATCGGGCGCGCTGGGTCCGGTGAATGCGCTCGGGCAGGAGGTCACGCGCCCTCCGGCGCCGACCGGTCCGGCGCCTCGGCTGGGAGACGGCACCATCGATCTCGGCGACGGCATCTGGATCAGCCTGCCCTTCACCCCCGACACCGGTCCCCGTCAGGGCGAAGCGCTGCTGCTTCCGCCGGCGAAGGCGCTCATCGCGGCGCGCAAGACAACCGACGATCCGCTCGCATGGTGCCTGCCGATGGGCGTCGTCCGCTACACGCCGTACCCGTTCCGCTTCATCCAGAACTACACGCACAAGAAGCCGACGCATCTGTACATCCTGTACGAGACGATGCGGACGTTCCGGCAGGTGTTCATGGACGGGCGGCCGCATCCGCCGGAGGTCGACCCGACGTGGTTCGGCCATTCCATCGGACGGTACGAGCACGACACGCTCGTCATCGACACGTCCGGCGTCAACGACAAGGCGTGGTTCGACAACCGCGGCATGCCGCACAGCGAGCAAATGCACACGTCCGAGCGCTGGACGCGCGTCGATGCCGGGCATCTCGCCACCGAGGTGCTCGTCGACGATCCGGCGACCTTCTCGCGGCCGTTTACGCTGAGATTTCAGTCGACGCTCGGCCAGCCTGGCGACGAGCTCATGGAGTATGTCTGCAACGAGAACAATCAGTACGGCGTGGCGAGCGGAGTGAAATAGGCTATTTGCCTTTGAACGGCGCCGGCCGCGTGAAGCGGGCCGCGTCGACCGCCGCGTTCGGCTGAATCCCGGTGAGCGCGATCGTGTTCTGCCCGTCGGTCCACGTGACGACGATCTGGAACGGCATGCGCACGCCGGCCACCTCGCGATACTCGCTGTAGTCGATCTGCATCGGCACCGTGCCGACCGCCGTCCGGTTCCAGCGGACGATGCGCGCGAGGAGTCCCATCTCGTCGAAATAGAAGTTCACGGGGAGGTCGCCGGGGTTGGCGCCCTGCGCCAGCTGCACGACGCGGCCGTCGATCGTCGTGCTCGCGACCTGCCAGTTCATGAAGGCGCCGCGGATGCCGGCGGGAAACGCGACGAGCGCCTCGAGGCGGGCCGCCTCGAGGTTGCCGCCCGTCAGCGCGAGCAGCGGGAGCGGGCGCCACCCTTCGGCGGCCCACGCGCTCTTGCCGTCGAACGTCTTCACGGCGTCCCCTTCCGGGGTGCGCACCACCTGCGCCCGCTGATTCGGCGCACGCACAGCGATGTCGATCGGAAACTGGTTGCCGCCCGTGTTGAACCCTTCATAGGTGCCGCGTGCGACGAAGCTCGTGACGGCGCCGACGCGCTCGGTCCCGCCGAGCGCCTGGAGGTACCGCTCGAATATCTTGTCGATCGTCGTCCGGTCGTCGGGGAAGATCACCATCGAGTTCGGGTCGTCGATCAGCTCGCCGTACTGGAGCGCCAGGTTCGGGATGAACTCGGGGCGGTTCTTGGCGTGATGGCACGTGAAGCAGCTCACGCGCGCCTGTCCGCCGAAATAGTTCTTGTTGATGGTGTTCATCATCACGATCATCTGCCGCGCGCGCTGGATGAGCGGCGTCGCCTCGGCGAACGCCGCGCGGTCCTCGTAGATTCCCGGCGAGTGGCAGCTGACGCAGTCGTAGCCGAGCGAGGCCGAGAACATCCCCATCGTGTCCATGAACTGGTCGACGGGAATCCCCTTCAGCACCTGGATGTTCTTGAAGACGGCGTCGGAGACGAGCGGCGCAGGCTCCTGCCCTTCGACGTTGCTCAGGGCACCCTGAGCGCTAGTCGAGGGGTGTGCGCGAAGCGAGACGGACGCGAGCAGACAGGCCGCCGCGAAGAAAATGGCAGGGACACGAATCGTCATGGGGCAGAACATACCACGGCTTTTCGGTTACTATTTCTTCGCGCGAGGAGGCTCTGATGAGAAAAATTCCGCTCCTGGTGGCCGCTGGACTCATGCTCACCCTGCTCGCGCGGGCGCAGGAGCCTGCGCCACAGCAGGAGCAGCCCGTGAGGTTGACGACCGGGCTCGCCGGCGAGTTCACGCCGATTGCGCCGCCGGAGATCGCCTCGCGGCCAGTGCCGCGGCTGCACGACGGCCGGCCGGACATCTCGGGGCCGTGGGTCGGCGGCGGATCGAACGACGACATCGAACGCGAGGGCGGGCTGAAGCCCGGCGAGCTGCCGCTGCTGCCGTGGGCGGTGAAGCTGCGCGACTCGCGTCGGGAAGAGGACGAGCCGTATCTCTACTGCACCCCGATGAGCGTCCCGCGGGCGAATCCGTACCCGTGGCGGTTCGTGCAGGCCTACACGGCCGAGGGTCCCACACACATCTTCGTGGTCCATGAGAACGGCGACGCCGGCTCCGTGCGGCAGATCTTCATGGACGGCCGCCCGCACCCTGCCGATCCGTTGCCGACCTGGTGGGGTCATTCGATCGGGGCCTGGGAAGGCGACACGCTCGTCATCGACACGGTCGGCTACAACGACAAGTTCTGGTTCGACAGCCGCGGCACGCCGCACACCGAGCAGCTCCACACGATCGAGCGGTGGACGCGCATCAATTACGGGACGATGACCCACGACTTCACGATCGACGATCCGGGCGCGTTCTCGCGCCCCGTACAGCTGCGGTTCACGGCGCGCGCGGTGCCGCCCGGGCACGAGATCATGGAATTCATCTGCGCGGAGAACAACCAGTACGGCATCGCCGCCGGCATCGAGAACATCTATCAGGACAAAGGGTACGGGCTCGAGAAGCCTGGGCCGTAGGGAGCGTCACATGCGTACGTGGGCTTTGGGTGTTGGGCTCTGGGCGTTGGCCACGCCGCTCGTGGCGCACCACTCGTTCGAGGTGGAGTACGACCCGGGCAAACCGGTCGGCGGGAGCGGCGTCATCGCCAAGGTGGAGTGGACGAACCCCCACATGCGGATCTACGTCGACGTCACCGACGCGCAGGGGGTTGTGACGAACTGGAACCTCGAGCTGGGCAGCCCGAACAGCGTGCTGCGGCGGGGGTGGACCCGCTCCGATCTGAAAATCGGCGAGAAGGTCACCTTCAAGGGCTACGGCGGCCGCAAGGTGCTGACGCGTGCGGTGGCCCAGGCGATCACCCTGGCCGACGGCCGTGCGTTCACGGGCGCTTCGGGAGCGCCCGACGCTCCGCGAGCCCAGTAATCGTGTGAGATCGCCCGTCCCGGCCACGGCGGCGGCCGTGTTCGCGTGCGTGCTCGGCAGCCGCATGCCCGCGGCGCAGGCGCCGGAGCTGGCCGAGAACGTCTTCAGGAACATCCAGGTCCTCAAGGGCATTCCCCCCGACGAGTTCATGGACACGATGGGGATGTTCGCCTCGTCGCTCCTCTACGACTGCACCGGCTGCCACGTCCAGGAGATTCTCACCGACCGGAGCGCCTTTGCCCTCGCGACGCCGCGCATTCAGCGCGCCCGGCAGATGGTGGTGATGGTCAACACCATCAACAAGACGTTCTTCGCGGGGCAGCCGCGCGTGAGCTGCTTCACCTGTCACCGCGGCGACGGCGTGCCGGAAGCGATCCCCGATCTCGCGGTGCAGTACGGCGACGTGTCGTACGACAACTCGAGCGCGATGCGGATCTTCCCGGACGCGCGCCTCTCCGCGGACGCGATCTTCGCGCGGTATGTGCAGGCGCTCGGCGGCGCGGACCGCGTCCGCGCGCTCACGAGCTTCGTCGCCACCGGCACCTACGCCGGCTTCAACACCGGCGACGCCAAGGCGCCGATCGAAATCTACGCGCGAGCGCCGAATCAGCGGACGCAGGTCGTCAGAACGTTCGAGGGCGACGCCATCTTCACCTTCGACGGCCGGAACGCCTGGGCAGCCGAAGGGTGGCGCCAGCTGCCGCTGATGACGTTTACCGGCAGCAACGTCTCCGGCGCCCGGGTCGACGCGCTGGTCTCGTTTCCCGCCGGCATCCAGCAGGCGTTCGCCACCTGGCAGGCGATGCCGGACGCGATCGGCGACCGCAACGTGCAGCTGCTGCAGGGGAGCAACCCCGGCGAGCTTCCGGTGAACTTCTATTTCGACGAGGTGACGGGGCTGCTCGTCCGGACCATGCGCTGGAGCCAGACGAGGGTCGGCACCGTGCCGACGCAGGTCGATTACGAGGAGTACCGCGAGGTGGCCGGCGCCGGCGTGCGCATGCCGTTCCGGCTGCGCGTGCGGTGGACCAACGGCGAGAACGCCATCGAGCTGGCCGAGGTGCGGCCGAACGCGGCCATCGCCCCGGCGCGCTTCGCCCGGCCGGCGCCGTTCAAGGCTGGCAGGTAGCTGCTACCTATATAATGCCGCCAGATTTTGAGGCTGTAGGAGGAACTCTCATGCGAACCACGCTTGCGATGCTGCTGGCCGGCTTCACCCTGATCTCGATGGGTCCGGCGGCGGTGGCCCACCATGCGATCGGCGGCGAGTACGACCCGGGCAAGCCGGTCACGCTGAAAGGGACCGTCACCAGGATCGAGTGGACCAATCCGCACGCCCGCATCTACTTCGACGTGGCCGGAGCCGACGGCAAGGTCGTCAACTGGAACGTCGAGCTGGCGGCACGCAGCGCGCTCGCGCGGCAGGGCTGGACGATGCGGTCGCTGAACGTCGGCGACACCGTCACCATCGAAGGGATCCTGGCGCGCTCGGGCGTCAGCATGGTCAACGCCCGCTCGGTCGTCCTGCCCGACGGCAGGAAGGTCTTCTCCGGCGAAAACCAGTGAGGAAACTGCTGCTCGTCTCCGCGCTGGCCGCGCTGCTCGTGCCGCTCCTCGTCCGGCACGCGGCGACCGAGGGGCAGACGATTGCGGCGCAGCGGCGCGCCGGCCCGCAGACCGGGCCGATCCCGCGCCTGCCCGACGGCACCGTCGATCTCGGCGACGGCGTCTGGACCGGCGGCGGGCCGGTCAACGACATCGAGCAGGAGGGCGGGCTGAAGAAAGGCGAGATCGAGGCCCTGCTGCTGCCGGCGGCGAAGGCGCTCATGGCCACGCGCGACGTCACGCAGGAGCCGCACAACCGGTGCCTCCCGATGGGCATCCCGCGCGTCACGCCGTTCCCGTACCGCTTCGTGCAGAACTACACGCACCGCCGACCGACGCACATGTTCATCCTGCACGAGGGGAACATCCACAGCTACCGGCAGATCTTCCTCGACGGCCGGACGCACCCGGCCGACCTCGACCCGACGTGGTACGGCCACTCGATCGGCTCGTGGGAGAAGGACACCCTCGTCATCGATACCGTCGGCTACAACGACCAGTCGTGGTTCGATCGGCGCGGGTTCCCGCACACCGAGAAAATGCACACGTCCGAGCGCTGGACGCGGCTCGACAAGGGGCGCATGGAGCACCGGTTCACGCTCGACGATCCGGGCGCGTACACGCGGCCGTGGACGGTGACCTTCATGGCGACGCTCAGCCCTCCGGGCGACGACCTGATGGAGTACATCTGCACGGAAAACAACCAGTACGGCGTGTACTCGATTCCAGGGTGGGCCGACAAGTTCGCGAA
>CAZGLC010000064.1:11362-19748 GCA_964526235.1 uncultured Bifidobacteriaceae bacterium | reverse complement strand
CGGCGCACCTTCTTCGGACGCGATCCTGGGTGCCGCGCGCCCGCCGCGATATAGCTCCCGCTCAATTCGGGCTCGTTCCTGCTGGCTGCTTACAGGTGAGCCGCTTGCCTTCCGCACGCCGCACGATCAGGAGCGGGCATTCTTCGTCTGCCAACTTCCGCGCGTTGTAGCGTAATTCAAGCTCGCTGACGTGCCGCCCGAGATGCCCTTTCCCGACGTGATGGAACGTGCCGACGATGTCGCCCTTCAGAAGCGAGAAGAACCCCTCGGGACGTGTTCGTGTGAGCGACCACGCACGTACTCACCGCGCCCATGGTTCACCGCTTGACGGCGGTCGCGGCCGTGGCGCGCGATCGACAGGCGCACCTCGTCGAGGCGGCGAGCGGCGCGCGCGTCGACAGCGAGATGCGCGACGGACGGGCAGCCGTCACGATCGCGACCCCGGACGGCCGGTACGGACCGCTCACGCTCGCCCTGCGCGGCGAACACCAGATCCAGAACGCGCTCGTCGCCGTGCGTCTGCTGCAGGCGCTCGCGCGTACCGGCATACGCGTGCCCACCGAGGCGATCGAACGCGGCCTCGCCGAGGTCGAGTGGCCCGGGCGCCTCGAGCTGATTCACCTGCACGACGGTCCGCAGGTGCTGCTCGACGCCGCCCACAACGTCGACGGCGCGGCGGCGCTCGCGGCCTATCTCGGCCAGTGGCATCCGGAGCGCCCGACGCTCGTGATCGGTGTGATGCGCGACAAGGACGTCGCCGGCATCGTCGGTGCGCTCGTGCCGGTGGTCTCGTCCGTCATCGCCACGGCGGCCGATTCGCCGCGCGCGCTGCCCGCACGCGACCTCGCCGCGCGCATTGCCGCCTCGGGCGCCGGCGTGCCCGTGCGGGCCGAGCCCGATCCGATCACGGCGGTCGAGGAGGCGCTGGCCGCCGGCCACACCGTGTGCGTCACCGGGTCGATGTACGTGGTCGGCGCCGTTCGCGAGCGCCTGCGGCGACGTGCTATCCTGCGGTAATTCCCCTATATCCGATGGGTGTTTCGCGGCTTCTTCTCTCCGGCGCGCTCTGCCTGCTTCCGGTGTGCGCGCTGGCGCAAACGCCGTTTCCCGGCGCCGCGGCACCTGCCGACGACCCGTTCTTCGGGACGTGCACGCGATCGACGCAGTGGCAGTTCGAGCAGGTGGCGGCCAACCATCTCCGCCTGACCGGCCAGGTGCAGGTGGAGTGTCCGCAAATGAGCTTCTTCGCCGACGCGATCGACATCTTCACCGAGCCGGAGCTGCGGCTGGTGGCGAGCGGCAACGTCGTGTTCACCAATCCCGAGGGACGCATTGCGGCCGAGCGCGTCGAGTTCAACGTGGCCAGCGGGACCGGCACGTTCCATCAGGCCTCGGGCCTGCTGTCGCTCGGCAACGAGGTCGACCGCGCGCAGTTCGGCGGGCAGGATCCTGACGTGTACTTCTACGGCGACACGATCGAGAAGCTCGAAAACCGGCGGTACCGCCTCACGCGTGGCGGCTTCACCACCTGCGTCCAGCCGACGCCGCGCTGGGAGGTGACGAGCGGCTCGGTACTCATCGTCCTCGACAATTACGCGATCGCGCGCCACATGCTGCTCCGCGTCAAGGGTGTGCCGCTGATGTACCTGCCGGTGCTCTATTACCCGATCAAGAACGAGGATCGCGCGACCGGCTTCCTGCTGCCGACCTACGGCACGTCGACGCTGCGCGGCCAGTCGCTCAGCAACGCGTTCTTCTGGGCGATCGGGGACAGTCAGGATGCGACCTTCTTTCACGACTGGTTCACCAATACCGGCCAGGGCGCAGGGGCCGAGTACCGGTACGTCGCGAGCCAGGGCTCCTACGGCACGTTCCGCTTCTACCGCTTCAACCAGCGCGAGGCCGAATTCCGGCAGGCAGGGCGCGTCACGCGGCTGCCGGCCGAGTCGGCGTTCCAGGTCTACGGCACCGGCAACCAGGCGCTGGGCACCGCGATTCGGCTTCATCAGCGCATCGACTACACGACCAGCATCAGAACGCAGCAGCTCTATCAGCAGAGCCTCTATCAGGCGTCGAACGCGACGCGGACGGTTGAAGGCGGCATGACCGGCACGTGGGGCGCGCTGACGGCCAACGCGCTCTTCCAGCGCACGGAGACGTTCACGGGCGAGGACGTGTCGCAGCTCTACGGCAGCACGCCGCGGCTGACCGCGGCGCTCGCGCCGCAGCGCCTCTTCGGCCTGCCGGTCTATGCGTCGATCAACAACGAGTTCAGCTATCTGCCGTTCCGCCAGATCACCCGGGGCCGCGTGACCAGCGACCGGAGCCTGTCGCGGCTCGACGTCCTGCCGACGGCGCGCGCCGCGCTGTCGCGGCTGACGTTTCTCACGTTCAACACGAGCGCGTCCTATCGCACGACGTACTATTCCCGCAGCGCCGACGCGCGCGGGCAGGTGATTGCGGAGCCCCTGGTCCGGCAGTACCTGGCGCTTCGCTCCGACGTCGTCGGCCCCGTGGTCGCGAAGATCTGGGACACGCCGGAGAACCGCTCCAGCGAACGGATGAAGCACCTGATCGAGCCGACGTTCGGGCTGGAGTACATCCCGGAGATCGCCAACGCCTCGCGGGCGCTGACGCTGGTCGACCAGAGCGACGTGGTCCTCGGCGGCACGACGCGATTCACCTACGGCATCAACAACCGGTTTCTCTACCGCGCACGCACCACCGACGGCTCGCCGGGATCGACGATCCAGTTCCTCACCGTCGGCGTGCAGCAGACGTACTATGTGACGCCGCGCGCGAGCCTGAACGACACGCAGTACGTCAGCACCGGGTTCCGGTCGCGCTCCGTCGATCTGTCGGATGTCGGCGTCACCGTGAAGGTCACGCCGTCGCCGCGGCTCGATTCGACCACCCGTCTCGAGTACGACGTGCACGGCCATGGGCTGCACGTGCTGACGACCGGCGGAACGACCCAGGTGTTCGGCGGTTCGACCACGGTGAGCTACAGCCGGCAGCGGCGTACTCGCACGGCCAAGCCGGAAAGCTCGCTCTCGTGGTCGACGTCGACGACGCTGCTCGAGACGCGGGCGCGCGGCATGTACAGCCTGACGTGGGACATCGGACGCGCCGGGATCCTCAATCAGAGTGTCGGCTTCTCCTACCTCGCCCAGTGCTGCGGCATCCTGGCCGAGTTCCAGAAGTTCAAGTTTCCGCAGTCGGTCGCCGCATTTTCGGTTCCGTCCGACAAGCGGTTCAACGTGTCGTTCGTCCTGGCCGGCCTCGGGACCTTCTCGAACTTCCTCGGCGCGTTCGGCGGCCTGATGGGGACCGGGTACTGAGGTGAAGGGGCTCATTCTCAGCGGCGGCAAGGGGACGCGCCTGCGGCCGCTCACCTACACGAGCGCCAAACAGCTCGTGCCGGTCGCCAACAAGCCGGTGCTGTTCTACGGCATCGAGGCGATTGCCGCGGCGGGCATCCGCGACATCGGCATCGTGGTCGGCGACACGCAGGCGGAAATCCGCGCTGCCGTGGGCGACGGCTCGCGCTGGGGCGTGCGCATCCAGTACATCGAGCAGGAGGCGCCGCTCGGGCTCGCGCACGCGGTCAAGATCAGCGAGCCGTTCCTCGGCCGCGAGCCGTTCGTGATGTACCTCGGCGACAACCTGCTGAACAAAGGGATCACACACTTCGTGGAGGAGTTCGCGCGCGAGCGGCCGGCGGCGCAGATCCTGCTCGCGCACGTGCCCGACCCGCAGATGTTCGGCGTCGCGCAGCTCAGCGACGGGAAGGTCGTCCGCCTGGTCGAGAAGCCGAAGGAGCCGATCGGCGACCTGGCGCTCGTCGGCGTCTACATGTTCGGGCCGGAGGTCTTCGACTCGGTCGGCCGGATCCGTCCCAGCTTCCGCAACGAGCTCGAGATCACCGACGCCATTCAGGACCTGATCGACCGCGGCCTGACCGTGCGTCCGCACATCGTCGACGGTTGGTGGAAAGACACCGGCAAGCTCGAGGACATGCTCGAGGCGAACCGGCTGATTCTCGACACCTACGAGCGCCGTATCGAGGGCACGGTCGACGCCGACAGCCGGATCGAGGGTAAAGTGGTCCTCGAGGCCGGCGCCGTGGTGGAGCGTTCGGTCATCCGCGGGCCGGCGATCATCGGCCGCGGCGCGCGCATCGTGCACGCCTATGTCGGGCCGTTCACGTCGATCATGAACGACGTGGAGATCCAGGACTCCGAGATCGAGCACAGCATCGTGCTCGAGGGGTCGTCGGTCCGCGATCTGGCGAACCGCGTGATCGACAGCCTGATCGGCAAGAACGTGCGCATCTACCGGATCCCCGTGAAGCCGAGCGCGTACCGGTTCATGCTGGGCGACAACTCCGAGGTCGGCATTCGATGGTAATAATGCAGCGTCATGACTAACCCCGCCGCGTATGCCGCCACGGCGGCCCGGCATCCGCGCATTCAGGGCGTCCGGACCAAGACGCTGCGCCTCGTTCCCGACGAGCGCGGCTGGCTGATGGAGATCCTGCGCGCCGACGACGCGGAGCTCTTCACGCAGTTCGGCCAGGTCTACGTGTCGGCGACCTATCCCGGCGTCGTGAAGGCGTGGCACTACCATCAGAACCAGGTGGACAACTTCGCGTGCGTCGCCGGCATGGTGAAGCTCGTCCTCATCGATACGCGTCCCGACTCGCCCACCAACGGCGCCGTCAACGAGTTCTTCGTCGGCACGCACAACCCGCTGCTCGTCCAGGTGCCGAACCTCGTGTATCACGGCTGGAAGTGCATCAGCCTCGAGACGGCGCTCGTCGTGAACGTGCCGACCGAGCCGTACCGCTACGCGGAGCCCGACGAATACCGGCTCGCGCCGCACGACACGCTGCCGTACGACTGGACGCGGAAAGATGGTTGACGTCCTCGTCACGGGCGGCGCCGGCTTCATCGGCAGCAACTTCGTCCGCTGCGCGCTGGCGCGCCATGCGGACTGGCGCGTGACGACGCTCGACAAGCTGACGTATGCGGGTCGGCGCGAGACCCTGCACGACGTCATCGACCATCCGCGGCATACCTTCGTCCACGGCGACATCCTCGATGCGCCGGTCAGCGGCCCGCTCGTCGAACGGGCCGAGCTCGTGGTGCACTTCGCCGCCGAGACGCACGTCGACCGGTCGATCCTCGCCGCCGGCGAGTTCATCCGCACCGACGTCGAGGGGACGTTCGTGCTCCTCGAAGCCGCGCGCCGGGCCCCGCGGCTGCGCCGGTTCGTCCAGATTTCGACCGACGAGGTGTACGGCACCGTCCCCGCCGGCGCGAGCCGGGAGACCGACGAGCTGAAGCCGCGCAACCCGTACGCCGCGAGCAAAGCGGGCGCGGACCGGCTGGCCTACAGCTACTGGGCCACCTACAACGTGCCGGTCCTCATCACGCGGGCGTCGAACAACTACGGCCCCTACCAGTTTCCGGAGAAGGTCATCCCGCTCTTCGTCACCAACGCGATCGACGATCGCCCGGTGCCGCTCTACGGCGACGGGGGCAACGTGCGCGACTGGCTGCACGTCGAGGATCACTGCGAGGCGCTCGACCTGCTGATCGACAAGGGCGCCAGCGGCGAGGTCTACAACATCGGCGGCGGCAACGAGGTGATGAACGTCGATCTGACGCACCGCATCCTCGACGCCGTGGGCAAGCCTGCCTCGCTGATCCAGCCGGTACCCGACCGTCCGGGGCACGACCGCCGCTATTGCCTCGACACCGCGAAGCTGCGCGCGCTCGGGTGGTCGCCGCGCGTGCCGTTCGAGCGAGGCCTGCGCGACACCGTCGACTGGTACCGCCGCAACGAATGGTGGTGGCGGCCGATCAGGGAGCAGGACGCGGCCTTCCGCTCGTACTATCAGACGCAATACGGACGGTGAGTCGCGTCCTGGTGACCGGCGCCGCCGGCTTCGCCGGCAGCCATCTCGTCGAGCACCTCGCTGGACGGCATGAGCTCCTCGCGTGGTCCCGCTCCACGCCGCCGCCGCCGGAGCTGGCCGGCCGGGCCGCGTGGACGCAGATCGATCTGCTCGATCGCGATCGGGTCCGGCAGGCGATCCATGAGACGCGGCCCGAGGCGGTGTACCACTGCGCCGGCGCCCCGCACGTCGGCGACTCGTGGCGCCACACGTCAGAGCCGCTGGCGCAGAACGTGCTGACGACCCATCACCTGCTCGAGGCCATCCGGCGCGCGACCGTGGGCTGTCGTGTGCTCATCACCGGATCGGGCACCGTCTATGCGCCCTCGGTCTCCCCGCTGCGAGAGGACGACCCGATCGGGCCGTCCAGTCCGTACGCGCTCAGCAAGCTGGCGCAGGAGCAGCTCGGCTGGCGCGGATGGCGGGAGGATGGCATCGAGGTCATGCTCACGCGCGCGTTCAACCACACCGGACCGCGCCAGCGGCCGGCATTTTCGGCGCCCGCCTTCGCGCGCCAGATCGCGCTCGTCGAGCGCGGCGCGCAGGATCCGCTCATCACGGTCGGCAATCTGGAGCCGCAGCGCGATTTCACCGACGTCCGCGACGTCGTCCGCGCGTACGCCCTGCTGATGGAACGCGGACTTCCGGGGACGTTCTACAACATCGCCTCGGGCGTCGCTCGCCCAATCCGCGCCGTCCTCGACGGCCTCGCCGAGCGGTCGCGCGTGCCCGTCCGGATTGCCGTCGACCCGGAGCGTCTCCGTCCCAACGACACGCCCGTCTTCGTGGGCGACGCATCGCGCCTCACGGCCGCCACCGGCTGGACGCCGCAGATCCCGTTCGATCGCATGCTCGACGATCTGCTCGAATACTGGAGAGCTGTCGTCCGCAGCAACTGACCGGACCGGCACCGCTCGTGCATTCTGGTTCCTCCAGACGAGGAGGAACAGATGAGCAAGCCTTTCATGATCGCCGTGCTCGCGGCTGCGCTGACCGCAGCCGGCTGCGGCGCAACCCGCACCGCTGGATCGACGACGGTGAGTCCGGCGTTTCCGGCCCTGACCTCAGCTGTCGGCACGTTCGTGTCGACGCAGCACGGGAAGGATACCGACTCGGCGCTCACGGTGGAATTGCTGCGCAGCAACGCGGAGCTCGCGGGCAACCTGCACGTGGTCGGCACGAAGTTCGACGACAACGCGTCCTCGGGACCGTTTTCGTTTTCGCTGTCGGGCCCGTTCACCACGCGCGACATCGACACCGGTCAGGTCCGGATTCGGTTCGTGCCCGATGGCGCCGATGATTGGACGTTCGACCTGCACCTGAACATGCGGTTCACCGACGGGACCGCGCGCAACTTTCTCTGGCGCGGCGTACGGCTCGACAACACCAGTCCGGAGCGCGTGCTGATGCTCGCCCCGGCGCGCATCCCGTGAGCTGTGCGTCCATGGCGAGAATTTGTCGAAACATCGCATATTGTCGCCATGGAACTTTTGACGAGTTCTTGAGTTTTGCGTTTTGAGTTTCGAGTTACTGATCACACCGCTATCGCATCCGGGTGCGCCGCGACCAGCAGCCGCGGACCCACGGCCTCGACGACCACCTGCTCGTCGCGCACGGACACGCGGAACGCATTCGCTTCCTTCCACTGCTGGCTGATCGGCAGCTTGATCCGATCGTCGATGACACGCTTCAGGAAGCGCGCACCGTAGGCCAGGCTATGGCCGTCGCGCACCAGCCGGTCGAGCGCGTCGGGCTCGACGACGAGCGACTTGTTCGACCGCCGCAGCGTGGCCACGACCTCGTCGAGGTACTTGATCGCGATCTGGCGCACCTCGTCGAGCATGAGCGGCTGGAACAGGACGACCTGGTCGATGCGGTTGCGGAACTCCGGCGGAAAGCGCCGCTCCAGCTCCCGGTTCACTTCCGCCTGCACCTGCTCCAGCGGCATCTGGCCGGATCGGAATCCCATCGCGGTCGTCAGCTTCCGGAAGTGCTCGGAGCCGGCGTTCGACGTCATGATGACGATGGCATCCGACAGGTACACGCGCTTGCCGCGGCCGTCGGTCACCCACCCCTCGTCGAACGCCTGGAGGAACAGGTTCAGCAGGCTCGGGGTCGCCTTCTCGATCTCGTCGAGGAGCACGACCGAGCACGGGTTGTCCTTCAGCTGATTCGTGAGGAGGCCGCCGCGCTCGCTGCCGACGATGCCGCGCGGCATGCCAATCAGCTTGTCCACCGACACGCCGCCGTCCTGGTACTCGGACATGTCGATCCGGATCATCTTCTTCTCGTCGCCGAAGAGGAACTCGGCCACCGCCTTGGCGAGCTCAGTCTTGCCGACGCCGGTCGGCCCCAGGAAGAGCAGCCCGCGATCGGGCCGGTCGATGCCGTCGTTGAGGGGGCCTTTGTTCTGCTCGAGGCGGT
>CAZGLC010000064.1:0-11352 GCA_964526235.1 uncultured Bifidobacteriaceae bacterium | reverse complement strand
CAGTGAGAGCCGCTCATCGAGGACCTAGAAGCGGTCGCCGACGTCGACGAACACCATTTCCGCGGGGATCTGCGCGGCCTGCGAGATCACCTCGATGACGTCGCTGCTGCGGACCTCCCAGCGCCGGTCGATTTCCGCGCGCACCGCGGCCGTGTCGAGCCACCCGATCACCTTGTCCGGCAGGTGGAGGTGCCGCTGGTACCGCGGCGCCATCTCGATCGCCGTTTCCATCGTCTCGTCGAGCAGCCGCACCGAGTAGTTGCGCTCGAGGCGCGGCCGCAGGTTGTAGAGGATCTGGCGCGTCTCCTCGAGCGTCGGCTCCGACACCTGTACGGTGCGAAACCGGCGCGCCAGTACCGACTTGAACACGTTGGCGGCATCCGACGGCGCGCCAAGCGCCGATCCGGCGCCCACCATCGTGTGCGCCTCGTCGACGCAGAGGACCAGCCCTGGCCTCTCCTCGATCTCACGGATGCCGTTCTGGCTCCGGTCCTCGCACCTGCCGCGCAGCATCGTCCCGGCAACCATCGTATTCATCTGCAGGTTGACCACCTGACAGTCACGGAGGCGTACGGGCACGGTATCGGGCTCGAACTCGAGCCGCCGCGCGAGCCCTTCGACGATCGCCGTCTTCCCGACGCCCGGCTCGCCGATGAGCATCACCGAGTTCGACCGCTCGCGGTGGCAGAGGATCTCCAGCACCTGCTGGATCTCCTTGTCGCGCCCGTAGACCGGCGCGAGCCGATCCTGGCGCGCCAGCAGGTTCAGGTTGGTCGCAAAATGCTTCAGGAACGGCGGCAGCTCGAAGCGCTTGCGGAGCCGCTCCTCGCGCAGCTCGGCGTCGCGCATGCGCGTCGCGACGCGCGTGACCAGCACCTCGGGCTCGATGCCGTGCCGGCGGATGATCGACACCGGGCCGCCCTGGCTCTCCTCGAAGATGGCGGAAAACAGATCGGACGACTCGATGGTCGGCCGGCCCGCCCGGCTCGCCTGATGGAAGGCGAGCTTGAACACCAGCTTCGTCGCCGGCGCCACCCGCAGCTCGCGGCCCGAGGCTGTCGGCAGGACCTGTAACTGCTCCTCGATCGCCTGCAGGATCTCGTGCGGGTTCAGCTCCAGATCGCGCATCACCTGCGCGAAGGTGTCCCACTCGACCTGCGCGAACGCCAGGAAGATGTGCTCGTTGGTCAGCAGGGCGTTATCGCGCCGACGCGTTTCCTCGACCGCCCGATCGACCACGCGCTGCGCCGATTCGCCAATCTTGCTCTGCGCAATGTCGAAATCGTCCACCGCCACGCCGCCTCCTCGGAACTCGGTCCCTGTCGGGAGCGCTCGAGTCCCGACCGTCGCAGTGGCAAGATATGAGCCACCCAGCTGCCCCGGCACAACCGGAGAAAGCGTGGCCTCCGTTACTTATAATGGCCCTATGTCGCGGACACTGCTTGTGGTCGCCGCCTCTGCCGTCGCCGCCAGCACGGCCTTAGGGCAGACGCCGCAGCCGTTCCCGCGTCCCGGCGCACCCACGACACAGGCACCGGCGCCCCCTCCGCCGGCCCAGCCGCCTGCGGCACCGGCGGCAGCCGCGCCCGATCCGGCGGCGCCGACCGCCGCCACCCTGGGCCTACCGATCTACCCCGGCGCGCAGTTCGTCGGCTCGTACGATGCCGGCCGCGCGCAGCGGTATTACCTGTTCGGCACGGCGGCCGCGTTCAGGGACATCGTGACCTACTACCGCAACGTGCTGAAGGAAGGCGGCGACCTCGTGTTCGAGCAGCCGCCGACGCACATGTTCGAGGTGGGGCGCTTCCGGCAGGAGACGATGGCGTTTCCACCGGGGGTGACGGTGAAGGACTGGACGTGGGGCGGGTCTGCGGGCTACCCGAATCCGCGCCTCGGCACCCAGCCGGCGCGGTTTCCGACGGTGATCATGATCGTGCCCTCACCGCCGGAACCCGGTCGGTAACTATTTCTTCACGTAAATCTCGCCGGCGCGGCGGAACTCCTCTGACTTCTCGCGCATGCCGGCGCGGAGCGCGTCCGCGTCGGTCAGCGCATTCGAGGCGGCGTACTCGCGCACCTGCTGCGTCAGCTCCATCGAGCAGAACTTCGGCCCGCACATCGAGCAGAAGTGCGCCACCTTGGCGCCGTCGGCCGGCAGCGTCTCGTCGTGGAAGGCGCGGGCGGTCATCGGATCCATCGACAGGTTGAACTGGTCCTGCCACCGGAACTCGAATCGCGCCTTCGACAGCGCGTCGTCCCAGGCCTGCGCCCGCGGGTGCCCTTTGGCGAGGTCGGCCGCGTGCGCCGCGATCTTGTACGCGATGACGCCGGCCTTCACGTCGTCGCGATTCGGCAGCCCGAGGTGCTCCTTCGGCGTGACGTAGCAGAGGAGCGCCGTGCCGTACCAGCCGATCATCGCTGCGCCGATGGCCGATGTGATGTGGTCGTAGCCCGGCGCCACGTCGGTCGTCAGCGGGCCGAGCGTGTAGAACGGCGCCTCGTCGCACCATTCGAGCTGCTTCTCCATGTTCTCCTTGATGAGGTGCATGGGAACGTGGCCCGGCCCCTCGTTCATCACCTGGACGTCGTACTCCCACGCGATCCGCGTCAGCTCGCCCTGCGTCTTCAGCTCGGCGAACTGCGGCTCGTCGTTGGCGTCGGCAATCGAGCCCGGGCGGAGGCCGTCGCCGAGCGAGAACGACACGTCGTAGGCGCGCATGATCTCGCAGATCTCGCGGAAGTGCGTGTACAGGAAGTTTTCCTGATGGTGCGCGAGGCACCACTTCGCCAGGATCGATCCGCCTCTCGACACGATGCCCGTGACCCGCTTGGCGGTCAGCGGGATGTAGCGCAGCAGCACGCCGGCGTGGATGGTGAAGTAGTCGACGCCCTGCTCGCACTGCTCGACGAGCGTGTCGCGATAGATCTCCCACGTGAGATCCTCGGGACGGCCGCCCACCTTCTCGAGCGCCTGGTAGATCGGCACGGTCCCGATCGGCACCGGCGAGTTCCGGAGGATCCATTCGCGCGTGTCGCGAATGTCCTTGCCGGTCGACAGATCCATCACCGTATCCGCTCCCCAGAGGGTCGCCCACTGGAGCTTCTCGACTTCGTCCTCGATGGACGACTTGACGGCGGAGTTGCCGATGTTGGCGTTGATCTTCACCAGGAAGTTGCGGCCGATCACCATCGGCTCGAGCTCGAGGTGGCAGATGTTCGAGGGGATGATCGCCCGCCCGCGTGCGACCTCCGCCCGCACGAACTCCGCCGGCAGCCCCTCGCGGGCGGCCGCGAATTCCATTTCGGCCGTGATCTCGCCGCGCCGCGCGTACGAGAGCTGCGTGCCGACGAAGCCCGTCCGGCGCCGCGCCGCAATCCACTCCTCGCGGATTTTCGGCAGCCCGCCGCGGACGTCGTGCCCCTGCTGCCCGCTCGTGTCGTACAGACGCATCGGCGCCTCGCCGCCGCCGAGCGCGACCTCACGCATCGGAATCCGGAGCACCGTCTGCGGTCCGCCGGGCGTCAGCGGCACTCCGCGCTCTTCGAACACTTTTCGCGAATTCGGATAGGCAGTTGCAAAGTCAATCATGAGATGTGCTGGCGGGGATCCTACCGGTGGGATCGCCGCGCTCCCTCCGCCGGTTTCAACCGGGTCAGGTTCCAAGGGTGTCGTCTCAATCCGGCTCTCGCCGGATACCCCTGGCGGCCGCTGACGATTATACTCGCGGGATGCGCGCTGTCATCACGGCCGCCTGGCTGGTGGTTGGTGGTTGGGTGGTGGCCGGCCAGACGCAGACGCCGCCGCCGGCCCCCGCGCCGGCGCCCGCCCCGGCGCCGAAACCCGCGCAGCCGCCTCCCGCGGCGCGCCGCCCGGCTGCGCCTCCGGCCCGCGCCGGGCTCGCGATCACGGTGACCAGTCCCGTCGGGGCCACGCTCGCCGGCATCCGCGTAGACGTCGTCGGCACCGCCGACCGCAGCGGCGACACGGACGCGAGCGGGCAGATCAACTTCCCCGGCCTGCAGGCCGGCACGTATCGCCTGCGGTTCAGCGGCGGACAGGTCATCACCTTCGACAAGGAAGTGGCACTGCGTGCGGGCCAGGTGGCCGACGTCGACGTCACGCTGTACCCCGCGCCGCCGCCCCCACCGCCGCCCCCACCGCCGCCGCCACCGCCGCCGCCGCCACCCGCGCCAGCCCCGGTAACGCCGGCCGCACCCGCGGTCGGTCCGGCCGGGATGCCGCGGACGCTCTCCATCGTCGGTCTGCTCGAGAAGGACCTGATCCCCGGCAATCAGCCGCGGCGTGAAACGCTCGTGTCGTGCAGCGGCAATACGCGGACGACGCTCGTCCAGATGAATCAGGATCAGCCGGATCGTCTGTACGACACCGCCGAGGTGACGTACTACGTCGTCGCCGGCGAGGGGGCGGTGCGGATCGGCGGGCGCGAGACGGCGCTGGCCGCGGGCGCGTTCGTGTCGGTGCCGCGCGGCACGGCGCATGGCCTCGTCCGCCGCGGCCGCCGCCCGCTCATCGTGCTGACGACGCTAAGCGGCGCCCCCTGCGAAGAGGCGCGGTGACCGACGCCGCGTTCCGCAGTCCGGGGCTCGCGGCCGTGCTCAGCCTGCTGCTCCCGGGCGTGGGCCAGATCTACAACGGCGATTTCCTGCGCGGCATCTTCTGGCTGATCGTCACACCCGGTTTCTGGATCGGCAGCGGCGGCATGCTGGGATGGATCTGCCATGTGATCGCGTCGTACACCGCGTACAACCGCGCGAAGGACAAGAACCGAGGACTGGCGTGAGCCGGCGGCGAGAATGCCCTAAAAGCCAGGACGGAGCAGGAGACTCGCGGTCCAGCCCTTGCCCACGCGATCGAACGAGCGCGCCCCGGCGAGCTCCAGGATGAAGCCGCCGATGTTGACGCGGCCGCCCGCGCCGATGCTGCGGAATCGATCCTGCTCGAGCGGCGCGCCCGCCCGCCGCGTCCAGAGATAGCCGGCGTCGACAAACGCAAACGCTTCAATCGGCAGGCGCCCGTAGTAGAGATCCCCTGAGAGCAGACCGAGGAGCGGCGCCCGCACCTCGACGTTCACGAGCGCCAGGCGGCCGCCGGTCAGCTCGTCGAGCGGCGAGCACGTCGTCGCGGATCGTCCGCACTCGTCGGCGGCGAACGTGCGCAGATCGTAGCC
The DNA here is from genome assembly GCA_964526235.1 of uncultured Bifidobacteriaceae bacterium. Classification (GTDB taxonomy): domain Bacteria; phylum Acidobacteriota; class Vicinamibacteria; order Vicinamibacterales; family UBA2999; genus MELF01. Next base: position 6,163 of record CAZGLC010000064.1, on the reverse strand, counting down.
GCGCACCCGCGACTGCAGCGCCACGACGAGCGGCGTGAGCCGGCGGTCGCCCGCGTCGGGGCCGTAGCGGCCGACATGCTCGGCCCGCACGGCGATCGTCACCGGCCGGATCGGCATGAAGTACCGGCGCGCGTCGATGCGCGCATCGGCGAACAGGAGGCCGCCGAAGGCGGGCTCCACCTCCAGCCGCAGCCGCTGTCCCAGCACCGGGCTCGTCGGACCGAGGACCGCCGTATCGTGCACGAACGCCGCGTCGGCCTCGCCCATCAGAATCGGCCGCTCGCCGGCGGTCTCGTCGAGCGTGCGGCTGACCGTCCGCCGATCCGACGCGTCGACGACGCGCGTGATCGTCTGCCACTCGAAGCCCGTTCTCCGCACGCCGGCGCCGAACTCGAACCGCTGCGCGCGGTTGAGGTGGTAGTGCGCGAGCAGCCGCCCCCACTGATGGTCGTAGCGCAGATGCGACGTCTCGCGCGTGACGAGCTCCTGCACGCGCGCGATCGCGCGCCGCGCGCCGAACGAATCGCGACGGCACGAACCCGCCGCCGCCGCCCCAGTTCCACCGGCCGCGGCGATTCGTGTAGGACACCTGCATGGCGAAGTCGTCCGCGTCGGTCCCGACGCGCCCGATCACGTTCAGCTGGCGATCGCGGAGCATGTCGGCGAACGACACACCGATCGACGCGCCGGCCGGTCGCCAGCGCGTCCGCGATGAGCTGCTCCTGACGGCGCGACGGACGACGGCTGTTAGGCAGCAGATCCTTGCTCACGTGATCGTGCGTGGCGGCGAAGCGCTCGCGGTAGAACGACGTCTTCCCTGCCGCCGGCAAACCGATCAAAATCACACATTCGGCCATGAACGCGGCATCCGGTTCTTCACCAGCCATCTTCGCCGAGTGGATGGCCGCTCTGAAAGCGCGGCATCTGGCCGATCTGCGCGTGCCGGAGGTGACGCGCGCGCTGCGGGCGCTGTCGTCCGCCTATGTGGAGCGCCGCGGGGCGGGTGTCCGCGGGGCGCTCGACAGCGCCGGCAAGCGCGCCGCGTTCGCGCTGTTCTACGCGCCCCTTCACTTCCTGACGACGCACCACATCGTCGGGGCGCTCGGCGCCCACGCGCCGGCGCCGCGCCGCATCGTCGACCTCGGCTGCGGGACGGGCGCGGCGGGCGCGGCCTGGGCGGTTGCTGCGGGAGGGGCGCCGGCGGTGAGCGGACTCGATCGCCATCCGTGGGCGGTGGCCGAAGCGAACTGGACGTACCGGCAGCTCGGCGTCCGCGGCCACGCGCGGGCCGGCGACGTCGCACGGCTGCCGGTGCTCGCGGCCGGAACGGCGGTCGTGGCGGCGTTCGTTCTCAACGAGCTGCCGGTGCCGGCGCGGCAGCGCCTCGAAGCGCGGCTTGTCGAGGCGGCTGCGCGCGGGAGCCGGGTGCTCATCGTCGAGCCGATTGCCCGCACAGTGTCGCCGTGGTGGGACGAGGCTGCGTCCCGCGTCGACGCGGCCGGCGGCCGGGCCGATGAGTGGCGGCTGCCGATCGACCTGCCGCCGCCGCTCGACCTGCTCGACCGGGCCGCCGGGCTCGATCACCGTGTGCTGACGGCGCGATCGCTCTACTGCTCAGGCCGTGCTGGCTAAATAAAGGGCGCCCTAAGGAGTAGGGCTACCGGACCATCAATGTGACGGCACAGCGGCGGGACCCGGACTCGCTCCTGAACTGGACCGAGCGGATGATCCACATGCGCCGCGAATGTCCGGAGATCAGCTGGGGCAGCTTCCGCGTCCTGCGCACGAAGGGCCCGGTGCTCGCGCTGCGCTACGACTGGCGGCGCACGTCACTCGTGACCGTGCACAACTTCGGCGATCGGTCGGAGCGCGTGCATCTCGAGGTGGGCGTCGACGGCGGCGACCTGCTGATGAACATCTTTGAGAATCAGCACAGCCGGGCGCGCGCCGACGGCACCCACGTCATCACGCTGCCGCCGTACGGGTGGCGCTGGTACCGCGTGGGCAGCGCCGACAATACCCTCGACCGCAGCCCGCTGAATGTGACGGAGTCGACGGTCCTCTAGCGCAGCAGCGATCGCGCGACCGCCGGGTCGCCGTCGTTCTGAGCGGGTGTCAGCCCCAGAATCCGTGCGAGCGCGTGGTAGATGTGCACGTTCTCGAACGCGGGCGCCGTCACGCCGCGCCGGAACGCCGGTCCCGCCGCCACGAAGATGCCGCGCATCGACATCAGCATCGGGTCGTACCCGTGCTGCCCGCCCGACGGCCGCACGCGTCCGGCAATGACGGCCGCGAACGTGCTGCGGCGCGCAATCTGCCAGCCTTCGTCGACGACGCCGACGATGGGCGGAATGCGCGGGTGGTCGCGATAACGCCAGCGCTCGGGCGTCTGCGCCTTCCGGTAGACCGACAGACGCGGATGCGCCTTCGCCAGCGCGCGATACACCGCATCCTCCTTCCCCGCGCGCGGAAACAGGCCGAGCGTCGGGTTGATGTCGACCACGTCCAGATCGTCGAGCGAGACGTAATCGTCCAGCACCACGACCCGCGACGTGTCGACGGCCGCCATCCCGTGATCCGAAACGACGACTAGATTGACGGCGTCGGCGAGCCCGCGGCGCTCGAGTCCGCGAAGCAGGCGGCCGAGATAGCCGTCGGCGCGGCGGATGGCCTCGCGTACCGCGGAGGACTCGGGGCCGTCGGCGTGACCCGCGGTATCCGTGTCCTCGAAGTACAGGGTGATCAGGCGCGGTCGCTCGGCGGCTGGGAGGTCGAGCCATTGCAGTACTTGATCGACCCGGGCGTCTGCGGGGTAGCGCTCGTCGTACGGCTTCCAGTAGCGAGGCTGCATGCCGGCGATCGGCGCGTCGGAACCGACCCAGAACATCGCGGCCGTCGCCTGCCGCTGACGCTCGGCGGTCACCCAGAGGGGCTCGCCGCCCCACCACATCGGATCGCGCACCTCGCGCGGATTGGTCATCCGGAACGTGCGTCCGGTCGGGGGATCGCGGATGACGTTGGCGATGATGCCGTGATGCCCGGGGTAGAGGCCGGTGACGATCGTGTAGTGGTTCGGAAACGTCGTCGAGGGAAAGCTGGGGATGAGGCTTTCTGCGCGCACGCCTCGCGCCATCAGGCTGCGAAGGTTGGGCGCCGGCGCTTTCGTATCGTAGTCCCACCGCCAGCCGTCGAATGAGATCAGGATGACGGTTGGTGGAACGTTTCCGCCGCCACGACCCTGTTGCGCCGTCCCAGACGCGGCGGCCCACGCCAGAACCAGCACGAGGCCGAACACGACGCGGCGCATCGCCCGAGTTTATCCCGGGGGGTGGGGTCAGACCCCCGTACGACTCATCACCGGGGTCTGACCCTAGTGACAACCCGACTCAAGGTTGACGAAATTGCCGCGTCCGGCGGCCCGGTGCGTTGCAATTTTTGCCGACTCCCGGCGGCCATTCGTCAAAAGTGAGCCAAAAGCCAGCACTCTGCGGAGAGCACGGTATTTGCGCTCACGTTGGCATGCCGCGTCCCCCGCGCGTCCATATACCCGGCCTGACGCAACACGTCGTCCAGCGTGGCAACAACCGCACGGACATTTTCCGATCGGCCTGTGATTACGAGTGCTTCTTGCTCACGGTCCGCGAAGCGGCTATCCGCTTCGAGCTGAAAATTCACGCGTATGCGCTGATGACGAATCACATTCACATGATGGTCACCCCATCTTCTGAAACCGGGCTGCCCAGGGCGATGCAGGCGATCGGGCGCCGTTATGTGCCGTACTTCAATCAGCGATATGCCCGAACCGGAGGGCTCTTCCAGGGGCGATACCGATCCGTCGTCGTGGACGACGAGAGTTATTGGATTACATGCATGCGATACGTCGAACTGAACCCCGTGCGCGCCGGTCTTGTCGATATTCCCGACGCATATCGCTGGACCAGCTACCACGCCCACGCGCTGGAAGCGCCGGATCTCCTGCTCACCGACCACGCGATGTACCTTCGGCTCGGGACGGCGCCGGCGGACCGCGCGCGCAGCTGGCGTGCGTTCTGCGGACAGGGCATCCCCGATACCGAGCTCGCCGAGATCCGCGAGACAATCCGGCGAAGCCGTGTCGTACATCCCATCATGCTGCCCGCGGCGGCCGAGTCCCCTCCCGGTCAACCTTGAGTCGCCCCATCACCAGGGTCAGACCCCTGTACGACCCGTCACCGGGGTCTGACCCCGGCCGGGTACAATCTGGCGATGGCGCGCTGGCGATTCCTCCTGCTCGCGGCGGCGCTTCTGGCCGCCGCAGGCGCCCAGGGCCGCACGCAGCCCTCGGCCGAGGACCGCCCGCGCGCGGTCGTCGCCGAGTTCGATGGCATCATTCACCCGGTCTCTGCCGAATATCTGACCGAGACGATCGACCAGGCCGACACAACGGGCGCCGACGTCGTCGTCTTCATCCTCCGGACGCCGGGCGGCCTGCTCGACTCGACCCGCACGATCGTCTCCCGCATGATCACCTCCCGCGCGCCGGTCGTCGTCTTCGTCGGCCCCTCCGGCGCACGTGCCGCGTCTGCGGGGTTCCTCCTGACGATTGCCGCCGACGTCGCCGTGATGGCGCCCGGCACGCACATCGGCGCCGCCCATCCGGTCTCTGGATCGGGACAGGCGATGGACGACACGACGGCGAAGAAGGCGGCGTCGGACACCGCCGCCTACGCGCGCTCGCTGGCGCAGGCGCGCGGCCGCAACGTGACGCTCGCGGCCGCCGCCGTCCTCGACAGCCGCGCGTTCACCGACCGCGAAGCGCTCGAGGCGAGCCCGCCGCTCGTCGACTTCACCGCGCAGGACGTCGACGACGTGCTCCGCCAGCTCGACGGCCGCACCATCCGGCGCTTCGACGGCCGCACGACGACGATTGACACCACCGGAATCGAGATCGTGCGCGTGGAGATGACGCGCCGCCAGCGCTTCCTGAGCGCGATCGCCCACCCGCAGATCGCCTATCTCCTGCTGACGCTCGGCGCCTTGGGTCTGACGATCGAGCTGTGGAACCCGGGCGCGATCGTCCCCGGCGTGGTGGGCGGACTGTCGCTGCTGCTCGCGTTCTTCGCGCTGCAGATCCTGCCGGTCAACACGATCGGCGTGCTGCTGATCGTGTTCGGGATCGGCCTGCTCGTCCTCGAACTGAAGATTCCCAGCTTCGGCGTGCTCGGCATCGGTGGTACAGTCAGCCTGCTGGTCGGCTCGATCATGCTGACGCGCGAGATCCCGGGCCTGCCGGGCATCACGGTCAGCCTCGCCGCCGTCGTCCCGGTCGTGCTCGGGCTCGCGGCCATCTTCCTGTTCCTGGGACGCCTGGCGTTCAAGGCGCAGGCGCGGCCGCCGGCGACCGGCGCGGAAGGCATGGTCGGCGAGGAAGGACGCACACGGACGGCGATCGCGCCCGACGCGCCGGGCCAGGTCGACGTCCACGGCGAAATCTGGCGCGCCCTCAGCCGCGAGCCGCTGCTGGCCGGCGCCCGTGTCCGCGTCGTCGAGGTGAACGGGCTGACGCTCCTCGTCGAACCGGCGCCCTCGGCCTGAAAAGGAGATCGCGATGGAATTCCTGCTGCAATCGCCCCTGTTGCTGCTCGTCGTGATCCTGGTGGTGTACCTCATCAGCTCGATCCAGATCCTCAACGAGTACGAGCGCGGAGTGATCTTCCGGCTCGGCAAGCTTCTCCCGCAGCCGAAGGGACCGGGCGTCGTCTTCGTCTTCCGCCCTATCGATCGTATCGTCCGCATCAGCCTGCGCACGGTCGTGCACGACGTGCCGCCGCAGGACATCATCACGCGCGACAACGTGTCGGTGAAGGTGAATGCCGTCGTGTACTACCGCGTCATCGATCCACGGCGCGCCGTTGTCGAAGTCGAGAACTACAGTTACGCCACGTCGCAACTGGCGCAGACGACGCTGAGCAGCGTGCTGGGACATGCGGAGATGGACGACCAGCAGGCGCTCGTGTCGTCAATCCATGAAAACATGTGGCGCGGTGACATCACTGCTGCCGAACTCAGCCGGGCTATCAAGATGATGATGGAGATGATGCCTGAGCATTGGAGTGAGCAGAAGCGGCGCGGCGCGGTCGCCCAAAACCTGGGCTGGATGCTCTCCAACGACAAGGGAAAGAAG